>NZ_JBKQXO010000001.1:0-464631 GCF_046762885.1 Yoonia sp. SDW83-1 | reverse complement strand
TCAGGTCTTTGTGACCCCCGATCAGGGCGGAGACGACACGACCGACAGCGACGCGGTGGACAATGGCGATGGCACAGCCACCACGGCCCCTGTGACGGTGAACATCGGCGACGCGATCCGCAATGTCGATGCCGGCATCGCCGATCCGGGGACAGCCTCCTTGGGAGACACGGTATTTATCGACGAAAACGGGAACGGGTCCTTTGACGCCGGCGAGGCGACGCTGGCCGACATTGGTGTCACTCTGCTGGATGAAGATGACATCGTCATTGCCACGACCACAACGGCAGCCGACGGTACCTATCTTTTCGACGACCTGGATGCGGGAACCTACAGCGTTCTGTTTGAAGAAGCCGACGGATTTGACTTTACAACCGCGAATACCGGCAACGATGCGGCCGATAGTGATGCTGACGCCACGACAGGGCAAACCGGGGACATCGTTCTGGGTATCGGCGAAACCGATTTGACGGTCGATGCCGGCTTTGTGGCGGAAAACGCGGCACCTGTTGCGACAGATGATGCGGCCATGGTGTGTGCGCTTGAAACGACCACGATTGACGTCTTGGCAAATGATACGGATGCAGACAATGACATTGTCACGTTGGCAACCGTCAACGGTGTTGTACTGGCGGCAGGCGAAAGCACAACGCTGGAAAGCGGTGCTGTCGTGTCGTTGAATCAGGCTGGTGCGTTGGAGTATGACAGCACAAATGCTGTACTGGATGGTGTTGCGGCCGCAGATATCCTCATCGGGACGACCTTGAATGACAGTTTCGTCTATACGATCTCGGACGGTCGGGATGGCACAGATGACGCCATGGTAACGGTCGAGGTCAAAGGCGCTCTGAATACAGTGGAAACGATTGCCGAAACCCTGCCAATGGCGGCTGCAACGACACAAGGCAACTTCCGGGCAGGTCTTGGCTATTCATCAACCATTAATGGCACCGGTGACAGCCGTTTGGATGGTCTGAGCATCGAATCCGCATATTGCATCGAACGCGAGGAGGATTTCATCGCTGATATCGAAGTGAGCATGGATCTTTATGCCGGTACGGAAAGCGCAGTGGATAGCGGTATTTTCACCAACAACCTGGTTGAGAACCTTGATGCGATCAACTGGCTGCTGAACCAGAACTTCACCGAAACAAGCAATGGTGACGTCAGTGGACCATCAGCCGGCCGCAACTATACCGAAGCTGAAATCCAACATGCGATCTGGGGTCTGACAGATGGCAACTCGCAGATGAACATTCCCGTTTTCGTGGGCGACTTCTACAATGGGACGCAGGAAAACGTGGAAGAGCTTCTTGCTCTCGCACTTCAAGAAGGCGACGGTTTTGAAGCTGGTGAAGGCGATCTGATGACGATCATTCTTGATCCAACCGAAGTGCAGGCAGGGGCAACAGAAGATACAGATTATGATCAGGCCTTCATCGTGACCGTGTTATTCGACGACTTGATGCAAGACTGCGTTTGCTGAGCTAGAAGCGGATGGGGACGAACCACCAATTGATATCAGTGTTAAAAGTACGATGCATCTTCGTTTCGATTGAAGGTCATGTTCCCATTAGCGTCACCCGATTGTCTGCTCTGGTCAGATGAGGCTAACCAGAGTTCCCGGACATGCCGGTCCCGTTTCGAAGGCAGCTGCGGTGGGCATCGCACTGACCAGCAGGCTGATGCCTAAGCAATTGGCTGACGACTTCGGTGTTGAAATGCCGGCACTGAAAAGGGGCTTAGGGCGCATCGAGACACAGACGTGGTATCGAAAGAGGATTTTGACTCAGCTCAAGAGAATGACCGGCTTCGACGCGAGAACTGCATTCTCAGGGAGGAGCGTGACACCCTAAAAAAACGTCCCCGATTGGCACCCGCCTGTGCGCGGAAGAAGCAGCCTGTGTTATCGTTGCGAGATGAAGGGTGGCGGCCGTTCGCTTAGACTGTTTGGACTTTAGTAGGCATTCATAAGATCGTTAGCGAGATCGTAGGGCCATCAAGAAAACAATCCATGCCAATCAGACGCAGCACCGCCGCTTTGGAGGTGCAGTAATGCGACCACCCCTCAAGAAAGCTGTTTGCCGATCCAGAGGAGATGTTGATGACGGCTTCCTGGCCATGACCGCCATCGCATAGCGCAGCCCATAATAGGCGCCTTTGACTATCGCATTCAAGACCGCGCCCCAAAACACCGGGTCGCTATCCATGATCCTAGAGATTGGGTCGATCAGGCCAGTATTGTTAACCGACACGCCCACGCATCCCATCGCTTCAACCGCTTTTGAGATCAGCGTTGCAAATGCCTCGTGATCCGAAACATCGGTTGGCACAGCCAGGGCCTTTTCTTCACTATCCGAAAGCTCTGCGCAGATATGTTCGACACCGGTCGGTGAGCCGGGAGATGCAATGAAGTCCATGCCCCAAGCCGTAAGATCAAGGGTGCTGGTTGCTTCGGAGTATGTCACGCGGGTTTCGTCGTAATTGGGGGATGAAGTCTGGATGTTTAAGTTCGAATCGAAGACCTACCTCGCCATCAACCCCCGGGGTACCGTTCCAACTTTGAAACAGGGTGATGTGACCGTCGGCCAATCCATCGCGATCTTGGCTTGGCTCGACCGACAACCCATCACGCCAGCCGAAGCTCAGGAGGGGTTCTATACAAACATGAACGCTGTTGATGAGGTCGCGTGAGAACAGTCAAACAGTCTCCGGTAAAACTGAGGCGGCTCAGGGCAAGTAACCTGCAGAATGCCGCCATTGGGTCCGATGTTTTGCCGACGCGATGCCGACCGGCCAAAACGGACAAAACAACAGCGTTAACAGATGAGTCGCGCATCGCGGCAAAGCCGGGGTGTTGCGCGGCCCCAAAACATGGGTTCGCCACGTTAAGACCTTTCCCTCCCCCGCAACCCGGATTAGGTTCGGCAGACCCACCCAAAGGTTGCTTTATGCCGTCCATCGTTACCGTCCAGAACCTGCGCAAGGCCTATGCCGGGGGCTTCGAGGCCCTCAAAGGCGTGAGTCTTGACATCGAAGAGGGCGAAATCCTCGCCTTGCTCGGCCCCAATGGTGCGGGGAAAACCACCCTGATTTCAACGATTTGCGGGATCACTGTGCCCACATCCGGCAGCATTACGGTCGGCGGGCACGACACCCAGACATCGTTCCGCGCCGCCCGTGATCTGATCGGTCTGGTGCCGCAGGAGATTAACCTCGAACCATTCGAAACCGTCTTCAACACCGTCCGGTTTTCGCGGGGCCTGTTCGGCAAGCCGCGCAATGATGCGTATGTTGAAGACATTCTGAAACAGCTGTCGCTCGACGATAAAAAAGACAGCAAAATCATGATGTTGTCCGGAGGAATGAAGCGACGGGTACTGATCGCCAAGGCGCTGTCTCACGAACCCCGCGTCCTGTTCCTCGATGAACCCACCGCCGGCGTCGACGTTGAGTTGCGCAAGGACATGTGGGAGGTCGTGGCACGGCTCAAGGCGTCCGGGGTGACCATCATCCTGACCACCCACTATATCGAAGAGGCTGAGGCGATCGCCGACCGTGTCGGTGTCATCAACAAGGGTGAAATCCTGCTGGTGCAGGACAAGGCCGACCTGATGGCGCAGATGGGGCAGAAACAGCTGCAAATCGCCCTGTCCGACGCGATCAGCGAAATTCCTAACACCTTGAATTCATATGCGCTTGAGCGGTCCGATGACGGGCTGCACCTGACCTACAGCTACGACACGACAGGCGAGCGCACGGGCATCACAACCCTTCTGAACGATCTGCAGGCCAGCGGGCTGCAAATGAAAGATATCCAGACCAAACAAAGCTCTCTCGAAGATATCTTTGTCGGGCTGGTAAAGGAGCAGGCATGAACCTCACTGCCGTCAAATCCATTTATGTCTTTGAAATGGCCCGGTTCTTCAGGACGCTGACGCAAAGCCTGATCTCTCCCGTCCTGTCCACATCGCTTTACTTCGTCGTTTTCGGCGCGGCCATCGGCAGCCGGATTCAAGAGGTTGAGGGGGTCAGTTACGGCGCGTTCATCGTGCCGGGGCTGATCATGCTGTCGGTGATGACGCAGGCCACATCCAACGCGAGCTTCGGTATCTACTTTCCCAAGTTTATCGGGACGATTTACGAGTTGCTCTCAGCGCCGGTGAACTTCCTTGAAATCACAATGGGTTACGTAGGTGCTGCGGCGACCAAAGCCATGTTCATCGGGCTGATCATTCTTGGCACGGCATACTTTTTCGTCGATCTGCAAATTGCCCATCCCATCGCCATGCTGGCCTTCCTGACGCTGACCTGCATCAGTTTCGCGTTGCTGGGTTTCATCATCGGAATCTGGGCGGGCAACTTTGAACAGTTGCAGTTGATCCCGCTTCTGGTCATCACGCCGCTCGTGTTCTTAGGGGGATCTTTCTATTCCATCACGATGCTGCCGCCCGTGTGGCAGACCATCACGCTCTTCAATCCTGTCGTTTACCTGATCAGTGGCTTCCGCTGGGCGTTTTTTGGCACGGCGGATGTCAGTATCGGCGTGTCGCTCGCGGCTATCGCCCTTTTCACCGGGATTTGCCTTGCCGTGATCTGGTGGATCTTCCGCACTGGCTGGCGGATCAGAGAGTGACTTGCAGGTGGCAGGCGAAGGTTTAAGTAACCGTCTATGAAATATATCCCCTTTACCAAATCCGATCCGTTTGTTGCGGTGATCCGACTGCAAGGCGCGATCAGCAACAGCGCGCGCGGGCTGGATAACCCCAGCCTCGCCCCTGTCATCGAAAAGGCGTTCAGCAAGGGCAAGCCCGCCGCTGTGGCGCTGGAAATCAACTGCCCTGGCGGGTCGCCGGTGCAATCCTCGCTGATTGCCTCGCGGATACGCAGGCTCGCCGACGAAAAGAAAATCCCGGTTTTCGCCTTTGTCGAAGATGTCGCGGCCTCCGGCGGCTATTGGCTGGCCTGTGCGGCGGACGAGATTTTTATCGACGCCTGTTCGCTGACCGGCTCTATCGGTGTGATCAGCTCCAGCTTTGGCGCGCATGAGGCGATTGCCAATTACGGGATCGAACGTCGGGTCCATACAGCGGGCAAATCCAAATCCCTGCTGGACCCGTTCCAGCCGCAAAAACCGGCAGATGTGAAAAAGCTCAAGGGCTGGCTGGAAGACCTGCATGAAACCTTCATCGGTTACGTCAAATCGCGACGGGGCACCAAGCTGTCCGACAATCCTGATCTGTTCACCGGTGAGGTTTTCATCGGCCAGAAAGGGATCGACGAAGGGCTGGTCGACGATATCGGCCATCTGGCCCCGGTGATGAAACAACGCTTTGGCGACAATGTGAAATTCAAACGCTACGGCGCTAGGAAATCCATCCTGTCCCGGTTCGGCGCACGGATCGTGGATGACACGATCAGCAGTATCGAAGATCGCGCCGCCTTTGCCCGGTTTGGCCTATGATCCTCAAGGCGATCTTTTTCTTTCTGGCCTTCATGGTGGTGCTGGGCATCTTCGGCAAATGGCGGTTCCCCGGGCAAAGCCGGCTGGCATCGGCCAAATGTCCGAAATGCCAGCGGTTCAAAATTGGCAAGGGGCCCTGCGTCTGTGAAAAGGGGCGGCCATGAAGGCGCTTGTCACCGGGGCCGGTGCGCGGCTGGGGCAGGCGATGGCGCTCTATCTCGGGCAACGCGGCTACGATATCGCCGTGCATTATGCCGGGTCCCGGCAAGGGGCCGAGGAAACGGTGACCCAACTGCAGGCCATGGGGCGGCAGGCAACCGCATTGCAGGCCGATCTGCTGGATGAGGATGCGACGCAAGCCCTTGTCGGGCGGGCCGTCGATGCGCTTGGCGGGCCGCTGACCTGTCTGATCAACAACGCCTCGATCTTTGAACATGACACGGTGCAAACCGCGACCCGCGAAAGCTGGGACAAGCATCTGGAATCCAACCTGCGCGCGCCCTTTGTTCTGACCCAGCATTTCGCCGCACAAGCCCCCGATCCGTTCGATGATGAGATGGGCGAACCGACAGCCCAGGCGCTTGTCATCAACATGCTGGATCAGCGCATTCACAAACTGACCCCGGAATTCATGAGCTATACGATCGCCAAAATGGGGCTCTGGGCGATGACGCGAACGACGGCGCAGGCACTCGCCCCGCGTGTGCGGGTCAACGGGATCGGTCCGGGGCCAACATTGCAGGGGCATCGGCAAAGCAAGGAACACTTTGACAGGCAACGGGCTGCGACCGTTCTGCAGCGCGGGGCAAACCCGTCTGACATTACCGCGGCGCTGGGTTATTTCCTTGATGCACCTGCTGTGACCGGGCAAATGCTGGCGGTTGATGGGGGGCAGCACTTGGCCTGGGAAACGCCGGATGTGCTTGGGGTTGAATGACGCAACGGCAAAGTTACGCACTGGCCCGCCCTCCCGTTCACGAAACTGTCACAAAGCGCCTATTTTTCAAGGCGTTAAGCATATATCAATAAAAATATATAATGAAATCAACGCCTTGAAATACTGCCTATTTTTTAGGCATTTCGACGAAGTCTGCC
This sequence comes from Yoonia sp. SDW83-1, assembly GCF_046762885.1. NCBI lineage: Bacteria > Pseudomonadati > Pseudomonadota > Alphaproteobacteria > Rhodobacterales > Paracoccaceae > Yoonia > Yoonia sp. SDW83-1. The sequence continues at coordinate 458,072 of NZ_JBKQXO010000001.1, read as the reverse complement.
GAAAACAACGGAAAATTCCACCTGCCAAGGTTTAACCCACCGAGTTATCCACAGAAACCGTGGATGCCTTTCCTCTTGTCCCCGCTGCATTACCATTGCAGCAAGCACAGAATCACAAGACACCCGAGCATGACCGAGCAGCCAACCAAGACACCATTGACAGGATATGACTGCATTCAGGGGTATCTGCGTACCTTGGATGCGTCCCCCGGCGTCTACCGCATGCTGGATGCGGATAGCCGGGTGCTTTATGTGGGCAAGGCGCGCAACCTAAGGGCGAGGGTGAGCAGCTACGCACGCCCCGGTCAGCATTCCCCGCGCATCACCCGCATGATCCGTGAAACTGCATCGATGATGTTCCTCACGACCCGGACGGAAACCGAGGCGCTGCTCTTGGAGCAGAACCTGATCAAGCAGCTCAAGCCGCGCTATAACGTCCTGTTGCGCGACGATAAATCCTTCCCGAATATCCTCGTGGCCAAGGATCACGCTTTCCCCATGATCAAGAAACACCGGGGCGCGAAAAGGCAAAAGGGTGACTATTACGGCCCCTTTGCCGGGGCGGGTGCGGTCAACCGAACGCTCAACCAACTTCAGCGTGTGTTTCTGTTGCGCAACTGCTCAGACAGCGATTTCGAAACGCGCACGCGCCCTTGCCTGCAATATCAGATCAAACGCTGCTCGGGCCCTTGCTGCGGGCTGATCTCGGAACGGGATTACGCGGCCTCTGTCCGTGATGCTGAACAATTTCTGCAAGGCCGCACCAAGGGCATTCAGGAGGCGCTCGCCAAGCAGATGCAGGCGGCCAGCGCCGACATGGAATTTGAACGCGCCGCCGCGCTGCGCGACCGGATCAAGGCGCTGACGCAGGTCCAATCAGCCCAAGGCATCAACCCGCAATCCACGGCAGAGGCGGACGTGATCGCGCTGCATACCGATGGGGGGCAGGCCTGTGTTCAGGTGTTCTTCATCCGCGCCAATCAGAACTGGGGCAACCACGATTACTACCCCCGCATCAGCGGGGATGAGGATTTGTCAGAGGTGATGGAGGCGTTCGTCGGTCAGTTCTATTCCAACCGTGAACCGCCGCGCATGCTGATCCTGTCGCATGGGCTGGACAATGATGATCTGATGGCGGACGCGCTGTGTGAAAAGGCGGGCCGCAAGGTCGACATCATCATCCCGCAACGCGGCGAAAAGGCAGAGCTGGTCCAATCCGCCCTGCGCAACGCGCGCGAAAGCCTTGCGCGCAAAATGTCGGAAACCGCCACGCAGGCCAGACTGCTCAAAGGCGTGGCCGAGGCATTCGACATGGACAAGGTGCCGCAGCGGATCGAGGTTTACGACAACTCGCATATCCAGGGCGCCCATGCGGTCGGGGCGATGATCGTGGCCGGCCCTGACGGGTTCGACAAAAACCAGTATCGCAAGTTCAATATCAAGGACACGAAACTGACCCCAGGTGACGATTTCGGCATGATGAAAGAGGTGCTGACCCGCCGTTTCCAGCGCCTTCTGAAAGAAGACCCGGAACGGACCCAAGGCACTTGGCCCGACCTTTTGCTGATCGACGGCGGGGCCGGGCAAGTCAGCGCTGTTCAGGAAATCATGGACAACCTCGGCGTGGCCGATATCCCCATGGTTGGCGTCGCCAAGGGCGAGGATCGCGATGCGGGCAAAGAGGAGTTTTACCGTACCGGCAGACCCGTCATGGCGCTGCGCCACAATGATCCGGTGCTTTACTTCATCCAGCGGATGCGGGACGAGGTGCACCGCTTTGCCATCGGCACCCACCGCGCGAAACGATCCAAGGCGATCGGGGCCACCCCGCTCGACGATATCCCCGGCGTCGGTGCTACCCGCAAACGCGCCCTGCTGGCGCATTTCGGATCAGCCAAGGCCGTAGCCCGCGCCAACCTTGCCGACCTGAAAGCGGTCGACGGGGTATCGGCCAATATGGCGCAAACGATCTATGATTTTTTCCATGAAAACGGCTGAGCTTTGATTGTGACATCAAGCTGTCACACCATGACGGTAATCTGCTCCCTTATCTGCGGCACAAGCCGCGCGGCCCATTAGTGGCAGGTGTCAGCCAAGGTGAAGTCCAAAAGACATGATTCAGCTTATTGGTTTTCACGATGGGTGCAGCCGTGGCGAGAACGAGACCGGCGAAAAATCTGTATTATAAATCTCAGGGGCGCCGCCAAACGCGGCGGCGCGACCGGGCACGGCAGGCCATCATCAGCACGCCTTGCTTTGCAGTACTGCCACCTTTTCGGTGATTTCCGTCGGTCCTTTGGCCCAGTCACTCCATTGTTCGTCAACCAGCCAGGCCACATGTTTGGCGGGTACGGCCCGTTCGAATAGAAAACCCTGACCGAGTGAGCAACTCAGCCCCTCAAGATAATCAAGGTCTTCCCGGCTTTCGATGCCTTCGGCGGTCACATCAAGGGCCAATCCCTTGGCCAGTGACATGATCCCGGTCACGATCTTCTGGTTTTGCGGCTCACCCGCGATATTTGTTACAAAGCTGCGGTCGATCTTGATCCGGTCAAACGGCAACTGGCGCAGACTGGCGAGGCTGGAATACCCGGTGCCAAAATCATCCAGCGCGACGGCGACACCCAGTGCCTTGAGCGCATCAAGCTTTGTCCGTGCCACGCCAAAATCGCTGATGATGGAGCTTTCCGTCACCTCGATGGTCAAACGATGCGCATCGAAATCGGACTGCGTCAGGATTTCCTTGATCTGATCAACCAGATTGGGGTCATGAAACTGCAGCGGTGAGACGTTGAATGAAATGGTGAGTGACGGGTCCCAGTTACTGGCCGCACGACAGGCCTGACGCAGCACACTCAATCCCAGCGCGCCAATCTGCCCGCTGTCTTCGGCGATTTCGATGAAGACACTTGGTTCAATCGGCCCGCGCTTATGGTGTGTCCAGCGCGCAAGAACCTCAAACCCGATCAGCGTCTTGGTCTCGATCTGAATGATCGGCTGAAACCAGGCCTCAATCTCGTCTTTGGCGATGGCCAGTTTCAGATCGGCTTGTATTTCGGCGCGTTCATGGGATTGACGATCCAGTTCGGCATCATACCAGGCAAATCTGTTACGGCCCTGCGTCTTGGCGTCGTAAAGCGATTTGTCGGCCCGGCGCAATGCCTCCGTTCCGGAGATGTCAGCCGACCAGTTCATCAGGCCGATGCTGCAACCAATATGGATTTGCGCGCCATCATGATCGAAGGGTTGCGTCATTGTATGCAGCAGGCGGCGCGCGATACGTTCGACCTGCGTCGCGTCCAGCCCGCGTTCAAAGATGACAGCAAATTCGTCGCCGCCCAATCGCGCGATCGCGCCAGCCTCACCAACCTCGGCCTGCAACCGTTGCGCGGCGGCGCGCAGGGTCGCGTCGCCGGCCGCGTGACCGTAGAGGTCATTCACCGGTTTGAACTTGTCCAGATCGACCATCGCGATAAAGCATTCATCGGCGTCAGACAGGTGCTGCCCCGCGACCTCCAGCTTGGTCTCAAAAGCCCGGCGATTCATCAACCCGGTCAGCGGGTCATGGCGCGCGTTCTTTTCGGCCCGCTTGCGCTGATACTCGCGTTCATGCACCAGTTTTTTCAGCCGCCTGCTTTGATAGATGGCTGAAAAAATCAACGCGATCGACAGGTTGATGACGAGCATTCCCAGCTCGTCCAGGTCCCAATCCTCATGCGCGCGGCTGTAATAGTAGAACCTTTCGAACAACTCCATCTCGGCCAGGATGGGCCAGGTGACGATGGCGGACAAGAAAAACAGGATCGGAATCACGCCGACATGCGCGACGAATTGCCGTAGTTTCAAAGGAATGAGGTCCATGTACTATCCAAACACTGTCAACGCTTGCGACAGAGCTTAGGAAAAAAGACCTGTGAACAGGTAAACGGCAAACATCAAATAGTTCGAAGTTTAGCGATGATGCCCCGCCCCCCTGCCGCTACAGATTCGCTGCAGCGGCAGGGGGGCGGGCCTACATCATGTCAAAGCCAAGGCTGGTCAGCTGCACCATCAGGTCACTGTCGCTGGACAGGACGGTGTTCCAGCCCGGTGCGGTCAGGTTGGACATGCTGAGATCTTCGGCCTGAATGCCCATCAGGGCGGTGCTGTTCCCGCCATTGCCCACAACCTCGAAATACAGGTTTCCATCCGCCTCGCGGGCGGTGACCTGACCGGAGCCGAGCGCGTTCAGGTCGATCACATCATCATTCAAATCGAACCCGGTGATCGCGGTTTTCTTGGCCCAGTTCCAGCTTATCTCGGCCGTGTCCGCTGTGGTATCATCGAACAACAGTGTCTCGTAACCCTGCAGACCGCCACCCGTGTCAGAATTGCCGCCGCCGTCACCCGGATCTGGCTGACCACCGGGAGCGCCTGTCATATCGCCTAAGCGGGTCTGGAACCCGTCCGTGCTTGCCCCGGCAGGGGCATCGGGCGTCAAAAGCCCCGCGCGCGACACCAGCGTGAACTGTTCGGCGGTATAGCCAAAAGGTATCTCCAAGTTATCCTCGACAACCTGATCATGGTGAAACTCGATCAGACCGGGGATCAGATCGGCCTTTGTCACCCCGGTCAAGGTCATGCTCTGCCCGGTCGGCAAGGACGATATGACAAGGCCCGCGCTTGTATCCTCAACGCTCAGCCGTTCGCGCGTGCCGAAATAGAGGAAACTGATCTTCATCGTGCCGGGGTCGAAATTGTCGATCACTTCGCTGACGCCGTATTCATGGCTGCGCACATAGACGGTGTCAGCCTCGCTCGGGCCAATGCCCAGTTCCCAACTCATCACGCCGCCCAGATCCTGACGCAGATGTTCGTTCCCCACGATCCCGAAATTGGCCATTGTCAGGTAGGTGATCTGCACGCCCTGCACAATCTGCATGGCGGCGGACCAAGGGCTGTCCAGCGCCAGTTCGCCATTCGGGGTCTTGGTGATGATCAAGCCATGGACGGATGTGCCCCCGACATCAATCTCATCGCGGTTGGGGTCAAATCCGGTGATATCGTCAGCGTTGATATCGGCCCGGAGTTTGGTGCCCCCAAGGTCCGTCTGCCCCGTAGTCGCAACCGGATTGGACCCGTCGGTGTCATAAGTGACCGGGAACCCATCGGTTGAACCGCCCGGATTGGTGACGACGGCATTGATCGCCGCGACCACCTCGTTCAGGGCCGATTGCTCCGCGATTGAGAAATTGGCCATGCTCAGATCATCAAGCCCGATATGCAGCAGGATGGTGGTTGACTGAACGCCGCCTGCCGCATCAAGCACAACAATGCGGGTGGTCAGTCCAAGTGCATCGCCGCTTTCCTCAAAGATCTGCAGGCGCTCCGCGGTAATGCCGCCCTCGATATGGACCATATCCATGAACGGGTCGAAACCGGCCACTGTCTGATCACCCGATGTCAGGGTGATCGTTGTCATCTGTCCGGTCATACCGCCATGGCCATCATCGCCGCCGCCATCTCCCCCGGTGCCATGCCCGCCATCGCCCGGGACGTCGCCGCCAGTATGCGAGATCAGGCTGGCCAGCTCTGCCCGGGTCGTGTCCTCCAGCGCCCTGATCCGGGACATGTCCAGATCGTCCAGCGTCACACCCGCAAGGGTCAGTGACTGGTTGTTTGAAGGGACGGAAAAGACGACGCCTTGGGCGGTCTGGGTGATGTCAATCGAGTCTGCGGCGATCCAGGAGATAAAGATCGTATCGGTCGCCGGATCAAAACTCGGGTCGACAACGGTCCGTCCCCACGCCCAGTCTATGACGTGGGTCGAGTTGGCCACGGTGATGGCCGCATTGTCACGGCCCCCGCCGCCATCGCCGCCACCGGGCATCCCCCCGCCGTCGCCGCCCGTATCCGGGGTGCCACCGTCCGGCACGCCCGGACCTTCGTCACCAGTCACACGGCTTTCGAAATAGGCGATGGCCTCGGCCACGGACGGGGCATCATAGCCGCCGAAATCAGAAATATAGCGCAGGATTGACGTGCCATATTCATCGGTGGACACATTGCCCGCCTGCAACAGGTTCAGCGTGCCATAGGCGCCGCGCAGATGGGCGGCCGCCATGATACCGGTCAGGGTCAGCGTAACATTCACTGTTGCCCCGCCATCCTGATAGGTGCGGGTTGTGCCGATATAATCCTCCAGGCTTTCCCCCTGATAGGACAGGCTCTCGTCGATGATCTTGAGGTTGAAGCCAAACGCCTCGCGAATGGCGACTTCCTGCGCGGCCTCAGTCTTGAATTCTGCCAGTGAATTGACGCCATTCTTGCCGGTCCAGGTGCCATCCGAGGTGTTGGTAGCGGCACCGCTGCCGTAAAAGACATCGTCGTCGTAATACCCCAGATCAATCAGCAACGCCTCGCCAAACTGATAGCCCACAAACCCCAGCGCATTGGTCGAGGTATAAGACATTGCTTTCCACTCGCTGTCCGACAACTGGCCCCAGGATGTGTACTGCGGATAGAAACTCTGCACCGGGCCGCCGGCCCATTGCGTCAGCTGCGCATCGGTGATCCGACCCGCTTCATACCGGTCGCGATCCCAACCGCTTTCAAATGCGCGCATCGCATCCAGAAAATCCTGGAAAGACCCTTGTGGCATATCAGACCTCTTTGGTTGTGGTGCTGGCCGGACCACTGCCCGGCTCTGACGGGACTATGCGCCAAAGGGCAGATCGGGTTGAGACGTGTCCGAAATCTGCGCGAGATATGGCGCAAGCACATGATTTACAGGCATCTTTTCGCTGGTTCCGTTTTGGGATGCTGCTGCCCGGCGGTTTCCTGCACCAAGCCGCCAAGGGATCAGGCGCGCATATGCCAAAAAAATGCAAAGCGCTGATATCACGCCCCCTCTGGTGTCAACCAAGCCCACGCGCTACCACTGACCCATGCAACTGAACCTGCCCAATATCCTCACCATTCTCCGCCTTCTGGCGGCGCCCGGCGTGGTGATCATGTTTCTCTACTTCAACCGCCCCTGGGCGGACTGGTTTGCGCTGGTGCTCTTTGTGTCTGCGGCGGTGACGGATTTCCTCGATGGCTACCTGGCCCGGCTGTGGAAACAGGAAAGCAAACTGGGCGCGATGCTGGACCCCATCGCCGACAAGGCGATGGTCATCATCGCGCTTGTGGTTATCACCGGCTTTTCCGGCATGAACCCGTGGATCCTGCTGCCTGCGACGGTGATCATCTTCCGCGAGGTGTTTGTGTCTGGCCTGCGCGAATTTCTGGGGGATACGGCAGGGACGCTCAAGGTGACCAATCTGGCGAAATGGAAAACCACAGCCCAGATGGTTGCCATCGCGGTCCTGTTTTCAAGAGGCGCGTTTGAGCATTACATGATCGAACAGACCATCGGTATGGACCCAATCATGATCATGGGCATTCTGGATGGGTCGATCCCCGATGAACTGGGTCTGCGCTGGAAAAGCATCGGCTTTGATGTCAGTTGGTGGGGGGGGATCACATTGCTGTGGGTCGCGGCGCTGCTTACCTTGATGACCGGCTGGGATTATTTCAGCAAGGCCCGCCCCTATCTGAAGGATGTTGGCTGATGAATGTAATGTATTTCGCATGGGTCCGGGAACGGATCGGTGTACCGCAGGAAACGGTGGAAACCGAGGCCGCAACCGTCAACGACCTGATCGCAGAGCTGAAAACCCGCGAAGACCGCTATGCCGCCGCCTTTGCCGATATCAGCGCGTTGCGGGTAGCGCTCGATCAGGAACTGTCCGATTTCGATGCGCCGCTCGCCGGGGTGCGCGAGGTCGCGTTCTTTCCCCCAATGACAGGCGGCTGAATGCAGGTCCGGGTCCAGTCAGAACCGTTTGATGCCGGGGCAGAACTGAACGGCTTTGCGCAAGGGCGGACGGATATCGGTGCGGTGGTCAGCTTTACAGGCGTGGTCCGCGACACCGATGGCACGCTGCAGGAAATGCTGATCGAACATTACCCCGGCATGACGACATCTGCGATTACCAAGATCGTGGATGAGGCCGTGAGCCGCTGGACGCTCGCCGATGCGCTGGTCATCCATCGCCATGGCCCGCTCAAACCCGGCGAGCCGATCATGATGGTGGCCACCGCCGCAGCCCACCGGGCCGCCGCCTTTGCGGCTGCCGATTTCCTGATGGACTACCTGAAATCACGTGCACCCTTCTGGAAGAAAGAAATCACCGACCAGGGGGCGGATTGGGTGGCCGCGAAAGACGAAGATGAGGACGCGCTGAACCGCTGGTGAAACACCTGCGCGCCCGGGTCGTCCCGGATATCTGCATCGTTGCCGCTCTGCCGGACACCTTCCGCTCCTTGCGATAGGTCAATGCCCGCTCCGCTGCCAGATGCTAGATCGCAGTTGCATTCTGGGGAGTTATCCAATGAAAACAGCGATTTTCGCCTGCCTGATCCTGTTGCTCGCCGCCGTCCTTGCCCAGTTTTTCCTTGCCGGGCGGTTTCTGGCCGAGATCGCACGGCAAGAGCAGAGCATCCGCACAGCACCTGCAGCCGACTTGCGCGACCCCGCCGAAATCCCCGAAGCCATGCGGCGTTTCGCTGGGCGGGGGCTGGTCAGTCAGGCGAACCCGCCGCGCGCGGTGCATCTGACGCAAGAGGCCCAGGTGCTACAGGGCGAGACCTGGTCGACCTCTCAAACCCACCAGCATATCGCCATCGCCGAACCGGCATTCGTCTGGGTGGCCCATGGGGCGGGCTGGCCGGTACCAGCTGTCCGCGTGATGGATCGCTTTACCGGCGGCGAAGGGCTGCTAGAGGTGCGGCTGTTCGGATCGATCCGCGTCGGGCAGTTCACCGGGCCAGATGCTGATATAGGCGAGGCGATGCGTTATCTGGCAGAACTGCCATTGGCGCCCGACGCGATTATGTCGAACGGGTCCATCATCTGGCGGCAGATCGACGCGCAGACAGTTGAAGCGGAACTGGCGCTACCCCCGGGGTCTGCCGTGGTGCGGTTTCACCTCGATGACGCAGGTGACGTGGTCGAGGTTACGGCAGACGACAGGCCTGATGTCTCTTCCGGCGAAAGGGTTCTGCGTCAATGGCGTGGCGTATTTTCCGATTATGAAGAGATCGGCGGGCGCCGTGTTCCGCACATGGCCGAGGTCGGTTATGTGAATGACGGCGTCTACGCCCCTTATTTCCGTGGCCGCATCACCTCTTACGAGGTGCTGAAATAAAGGCCGGATCAGGGCCAGACAGATGCCGGGTCACGCGCCAGCGCCGCACATGGTTCATGCCGAAAGCATGTCGTCAGGTGATTGTTGATCAACCCCGTCGCCTCCATGAAAGCATAGACAATCGTCGGGCCGCAAAACTTGAACCCGGCTTTCTTCAGATCCTTTGATATCTGTTCCGACAAAGGCGACTGGGTCGGCATTTGCGCGCGGTCTGACAGGCTCGTCCGGAGCGGCACGCCGTCCAAGTAATTCCAAAAAAAACGGTCAAACCCGTCCCGCGCCTCAATCTCGGCCCAGGCGCGTGCATTGCCGATGGTCGCCTCGATCTTGCCGCGATGACGGATGATGCCGGGATTAGCCAGCAGGCGCTGCACATCATCCTCGCCCCATTCGGCAATCACAAAAGGATCAAATCCGGCGAAAGCCGCGCGAAAATTCTCGCGCTTCTTCAGGATCGTGATCCAGCTGAGGCCCGCCTGAAACCCATCAAGGATCAGCTTTTCCCACAGCGCACGGCTGTCATATTCCGGCACGCCCCATTCAGTGTCGTGGTAATCGACATAGATCAGTTCGGTCCCGGCCCAGCCGCAGCGTTCCACCATGCTCTGTCCTTAATCAGTTGTTAGCAGGCCATGGGCCATGTTGCGCAGACAGTATGGAATCCGATCATGCAGAACGCCACGCTCAGCCGCGCAGAAATCGACGAAAAGGCCCTTTTGGACCCGTTGCATTACGCAATGGCCAGCCGCGATGCGGATGTGATGAGCCTTGTGCGCGACGCGCTGGCAGCCGGGCGGGCGAAACTGGCCTTTCACCCAATCGTTACGGCGGACGCGCAGCCGCGCATCGCCTTTTACGAAGGGCTGGTGCGGCTGATGGACGATTCGGGCCGGATCATTCCGGCGGCGCATTTCATGCCTACGGTCGAAGAAACCGGGATGGGGCGGCAGATTGATTGCATCACGCTTGATCTGGCGCTGAAAAAGCTGAAACAGAATCCGGGCATCCGGCTGTCGGTCAACCTGTCAGCGCGGTCCATCGGCGACGGGGAGTGGCGGCGCATCCTCGATCACGGGCTTTTGGACCGGTCCAATCTGGGCGACCGGCTGATCTTTGAAATCAGCGAAACCTCCGCCATGATGCTGCATGAAAACGTGATCCGGTTCATGGCCGAAATGCAGCCCAAGGGGGTGGCTTTCGCACTCGACGGGTTCGGGGCAGGCATGACCGCGTTTCGGTATCTCAAGGATTTCTTTTTCGATCTGGTCAAGATCGACAAAAGCTTCATCAAGGATGTCGAAAATGATCCCGACAATCAGGTCCTGACCGAGGCGCTGATCACCGTCGCGCACCAGTTCGAAATGTTCGCCATCGCCGACGGGGTCGAGTCCGAGGCTGAGGCGACATTTCTGAAAGGGCTCGGCGTCGACTGCCTGCAGGGCTATCATTACGGCGTCCCCAAATTCGATCTCTGACCGGCATGCACCAAATGCATAGGGGGAATCGCATTGCCCTAGGTCAGCCAACCCAATAAACAAGTGGAGAGCGGCAGGGGGGCCTGCTCAAACCCAACGGGTATGTCCGGCCTCGTCCTGCCAAGGGAACAAACCTGAAGGGACCTATTCATGACCAATGTTGTTATCGCTTCTGCCGCCCGCACCGCCGTCGGCAGCTTCATGGGGGCGTTCGCCAATACCCCCGCCCATGACCTCGGCACGCGCGTGCTGGAAGAGGTGGTCGACCGCGCCGGCATCGACAAATCCGAAGTCAGCGAAACAATCCTTGGTCAGGTCCTGACAGCCGCGCAAGGCCAGAACCCGGCGCGTCAGGCCCATATCAACGCAGGCCTGCCAAAAGAAGCCGCCGCCTGGGGTATCAATCAGGTTTGCGGGTCCGGCCTACGTGCCGTCGCCCTTGGCGCCCAGCATATCCAACTGGGTGATGCCGACATCGTCGCTGCAGGCGGTCAGGAAAGCATGACACTCAGCCCCCACGCCGCCGCCTTGCGCGCCGGTCAGAAAATGGGCGACATGAAATATATCGACACCATGATCCGCGATGGGTTGTGGGATGCTTTCAACAACTACCACATGGGGCAGACAGCCGAAAACGTGGCCGACCAATGGCAGATCACCCGCGACATGCAGGATGAATTTGCCGTCGCCTCCCAGAACAAGGCCGAAGCCGCCCAGAAAGCCGGCAAATTCGCCGATGAAATCGCTGCCTTCACCGTCAAGACCCGCAAGGGCGACATTGTGGTCGATCAGGATGAATATATCCGCCACGGCGCCACCATCGAAGCGATGCAAAAACTGCGCCCCGCCTTTACCAAGGATGGTTCGGTCACCGCGGCCAACGCCTCAGGCCTGAATGACGGGGCCGCGGCCACGCTGCTGATGTCTGCTGACAACGCTGAAAAGCGGGGGATCGAGCCGCTGGCGCGCATCGCATCCTACGCCACCGCTGGGCTTGACCCGTCGATCATGGGCGTCGGGCCGATCCACGCATCCCGCAAGGCGCTGGAAAAGGCAGGCTGGTCCGTTGACGACCTCGACCTTGTCGAAGCCAACGAAGCCTTCGCGGCCCAAGCCTGTGCGGTCAACAAAGATATGGGCTGGGACCCTTCAATCGTGAACGTCAATGGCGGGGCCATCGCCATCGGTCACCCCATCGGAGCGTCCGGTTGCCGGGTTCTGAACACGCTTCTGTTCGAAATGAAACGGCGCGACGCCAAGAAAGGCCTAGCCACGCTGTGCATCGGCGGCGGCATGGGTGTCGCACTTTGCGTCGAACGCCCGTAAGCGTGGCGATCAGCCGCGATAGGCATGCCGCCTGATGAACACTGGTCAACACCACTATGATCAGTTGGTGTTCTCGGGCGGCGGCACGCGCTGTTTCTGGCAGGGCGGATTTCTTGATGTGGTCCGGGGCAAACTTGCCCTGGATCCCACAAGGATCGCCGGGGTCAGCGGTGGTGCGCTGACCGGGGTCGGTTTCATCGCCCATTGCGGGCCTCGCGTTCTTGAAACAATGAAATCCGCTTTCGCGGCACAAGACAGCAACATCCCCTGGAACGAACCGGACGATACCGACGGGCTGACACTGCACCAGCGGGTCTATCGGGACGTCATCGAAGAGGTTGTCACAACCAACGTCGCATCTGACGTGGCCAATGGACCAGCCTACCAAATCCTGCTTGGGCATCCGCCAAGCGACAGCACGTTCAGCGCTACCGCCGCCACCCTTGCCTACGAGGCTGAATTGCACCTGATCAACGCGCCGCATTTCAACTGGGCCGAAAAGATCGGCGTGACATCGACGCTGGTCGATGCCAACGCGGCAGCGCGCGACGGACGGCTGGCCGATCTGGTCTGCGCTGCAGCGACGATCCCACCCATTTTCGACATGCCGCTTTGGGATGGCAAACCGGTCATCGACGGGGGCATGGCCGATCAGGCGCCGATGCCTGATCCTGACCGTGGGCGCACTCTTGTGCTGCTGACCCGGCACTATCGCAATGTGCCTGATCATCCCGACCTGCATTATATCGCACCAGAAAACGAAACCCCCGCCGACAAGATCGACTTTACCGACCCCGACAAGATCCAGAAAACCTGGGACTGCGGCGTGGTGGACGGCAGGCAGTTTTTGCAAGAACATCAGATCAACTAACCCAAGGAGGAGAATCATATGTCCCGTGTCGCACTCGTCACCGGAGGATCGCGCGGAATTGGCGCAGCAATTTCAACCGCGCTCAAGGATGCAGGCTATACCGTGGCCGCCACTTATGCCGGGAACGATGAAAAGGCCTCGGCCTTCACATCCGAAACCGGCATCAAGACCTATAAATGGGATGTCGGCAATTACGAGGCCTGCGCCGAGGGTATCAAACAGATCGAAAGTGATCTGGGCCCGGTCGAAATCCTCGTCAACAACGCGGGCATCACCCGCGACGCGCCATTCCATAAAATGACACCGCAGCAGTGGCATGAATGTATCGACACCAACCTGAACGGGGTCTTCAACATGACCCATAATGTCTGGGGCGGAATGCGCGAACGCAAATTCGGGCGGATTGTCACGATCAGCTCGATCAACGGGCAAAAGGGGCAATTCGCCCAGGCCAACTATGCCGCCACAAAGGCAGGCGATATCGGCTTTACCAAGGCGCTGGCTCAGGAAGGCGCGCGTGCGGGCATCACCGTGAACGTCGTCGCGCCCGGCTACATCAACACCGAGATGATGAGCACGATCCCCGAAAAGGTCATGAACGAAGTGATCCTGCCGCAGATCCCAGTCGGGCGTCTGGGTGAAGCATCTGAAATCGCACGCACTGTGGCGTTCCTTGTGTCTGACGATGCCGGGTTCATCACTGGTTCGACCATTTCCGCCAATGGCGGCCAGTACATGAGCTAGCGGGGCATCCCGAACAACAGCAAGGGCCACGCCGCCATGGCGTGGCCCTTTTCCGTTCGGCTGTGTGCACCCAGCCGGAGCGAATTATTTGGCGCGGCGTGTCAGCCACTGCCAGGCGTGGCGCAGAACCGCACTGCGTTCTTCATGGGCGCGTTCAAAACCGTGGCGAACGCGGGCGTTTGGGGTTGTCTCGAACATGGGTCAAATCCTTTTGAGGTGTCTTTTGATCTGCACCCAATATGCGCCTTGAAACACGCCGCGACAAACGAGACTTCCTATAGGTTCAGTTAAGCTGTATTAAACTGAATTATGAAGGAAAGATTACCACCACTCACTGCTCTGCGTGCGTTCGAAGCTGCCGCGCGCCACATGTCATTCGCCAAGGCGGCGGAGGAATTGAACGTCACGCCTGCCGCATTATCCTACCAGATCAAGGCATTAGAGGCGGATTTGGGCACCCCTGTCTTTCGCCGCCTGAACCGCGCCGTGGAACTGACCGAGGCCGGGCGCACCCTTGCCCCGGGCACGTCCGACGCCTTTGGCACCTTGTCTGCGGCCTGGCGCAATGCAAAACGATTGAATGATAGCAGTGTCCTGACCGTGACGGCGGGTCCGGCCTTTACATCAAAATGGCTGGCCCCCCGACTTTACGATTTTGCACAGGCGCATCCCGAAATCGAATTGCGTTTTCACGCCAGCCTGCGCATCGCCGATTTTGATCGGGACGAGGTTGATGTGGCAATCCGGTTTGGCCTGGGCACGACCGGCGATGTCTTTGCCGAACCGCTGATACAGGAATGGATGACACCGATGATGAGCCCGGAACTGGCGCGCGACATCACCGCGCCCGCCGATCTGGCAAGCGCCACGCTGATCCATGACGACTCGATTGCGTTTCTAGAACCGCCTTGCGACTGGGCGGCGTGGTGCAAGGCCGCAGAGATCAACATCCACACAGACCATGGCCCCCGGTTTTCACAAGCCGATCACGCACTTGATGTCGCGATGACCGGGGCAGGGGTCGTGTTGGCCCGCGTCTCTCTGGCGACCCGCGCATTGGAGACAGGGCGCCTGGTCGCTCCGTTTGATCTGGGCATCGTCGCCGACGCACAATTCCGTTTCGTCTGCCCAAAAGGCAACGAGACACGCCCGCATATCAAGGCGTTCCACGACTGGATGATGGATGAGATCAAGGCCTCTCGCAAATACGAGGAGGGTCGTCGGCTTGTCATGGCCAGCGATTTGTCTGATTAGGCACTGGCGGAATACGCCAGCGCCAGATGTCGCAGCTTTAGTGAGCGCTCAGCCGCGTGATTTCTTCCTTGAGTTGCAGCTTCTGCTTCTTCAGCTTCGCAATCTCGAGATCGTCAGTGGCCGGACTGCGTTGAAGAGCTTCGACATGTTCCGAGAGGTGTTGGTGCTTCTTCTTCAGTTCCTGCAAATGCGAACTCAAGCTCATGGTCGTCCTCCTCTGGGTTGGTTAACAAGTTTATTGCACCATATCTAAACCGCCGAGTCACGCTGCAAGGCAGCAATTCGACGTGATAACAGGCTGGATCAGAAAGGTTGCCAGAACATTAATCACCAAAAGGAAGCGCTGCACCATTCCGCAAAATGTCGCGTACCAGCGGGGTATAGCTTTCCTGATCACCCTGATGCACGGCACCTTCATGCATCACCAGCGCTGGCGCCATCCGGAACGCAGCCCTCCCTTCCTGCCGGGCGCGCAGCAAAAAAAGTTCCGGCGCGCGCCCTTCGCGCCCCACAATCGGCAGCACCACGACAGAGCCCAAACGCCCCTCCAGCGCCGCCAGAACCTCTGGCAACCGTTCGATCCGCTGAATGATCGTCAGATAGCTTTTCGGCCCGACCCGGCGCGCACCGACATCCAGCCAATCGGCCAGCGGGGTATTGCCGCCGAGCGCCAGATTGCGGCCCCCGTCATCAGATGCCGTGCCCGCCCCTCGATCAAAATAGGGCGGGTTCATGATCACATGGTCAAACCGCTTCTGACGCAGATCAGCTGGCAAAGCACATAAATCAGCCTCGACAACGTCAAACGCGGCTCCATTCTCAGCCGCGTTGCGCCGTGCGAGGGCCGCATAATCGGCCTGCACTTCTACCCCTGTCAGCGCCAGCCCCGGCACGCGTGCCGCCAGACACAGCGATGCCACACCAACCCCGCACCCCAACTCCAGCACACACTGTCCGGGCTTTGCAGGCACCGATGCGGCCAACAACACCGGATCAACCCCCGCGCGATATCCCCGGCGCGGCTGCCAGGCACGCAGCTTGCCCCCCAGAAAGTCGTCGCAGGTCAGCGCCTCAGTCACGGCCCAGGTCAATCTCACCATCGCGCATCACGGCCTCTGCCATGAACAAATCGCGGTCCATCACCATCAGCCGACGCGGCATTATGCCTATGCTGCCTTCAAGGACGCTCATGTTTACGTCGAAGGTGAACCAGTCTATACCTTCCGCGTCCAGCAGGGCGGTTGCAAAGGCGATGACGGTGGGGTCGTTGGTGCGCAAAAGCTCTTTCATATAGCAGACCTAAGACGGGGCGCGGCCCTTGTCTATCCACATGACGGAACCGTTAATGAGCCTCGATATCGCCGCCACCAAACCGCATGAACAACTGGCCGCGGCACTGTCCGACGACCTGAGCGCGGTCAATGACATGATCCGCGCCCGCATGTCGTCCGAACACGCCCCCCGTATTCCAGAGGTCACGGCCCACTTGGTCGAGGCCGGGGGCAAACGGCTGCGGCCCATGCTGACCCTCGCGGCCGCGCGCATGTGCGGCTATGACGGGCCATACCATGTGCATCTGGCCGCCACGGTCGAATTCATCCACACCGCCACACTGCTACACGACGATGTGGTGGATGAAAGCAAACAGCGGCGCGGGCGACCGACGGCCAACCTGCTTTGGGACAATACCTCCAGCGTGCTGGTCGGCGATTACCTGTTCGCCCGGTCGTTCCAGTTGATGGTCGAAACCGGGTCGATGCGCGTGCTTGATATCCTCGCCAATGCGGCGGCCACCATTGCCGAAGGCGAGGTACTGCAACTGACCGCCGCCAGCGATCTGGCAACAACGGAAGAGATTTACATCAAGGTTGTGCGTGGCAAGACCGCAGCGCTCTTCTCTGCCGCGATGGAGGTGGGGGGCGAGATCGCCGGGCAGGACGCGGCCACCAAACAGGCGCTTTACGACTATGGCGATGCGCTGGGCATCGCGTTTCAGATCGTGGATGACCTGCTTGATTACGGCGGCACCACGGCCACGGGCAAAAACGTCGGCGATGATTTCCGCGAACGCAAACTGACCCTGCCGGTGATCCGGGCGGTGGCCAAGGCGGACGCGACCGAACGGGACTTCTGGGTGCGGACCATCCAGAAAGGACGGCAGGAAGATGGCGATCTTGATCATGCCATCAGCCTTCTGGGCAAACACGGCACTATGGAAACGACGCGGCAGGATGCGATTGCCTGGGCAGATAAGGCAAAAAAGTCGCTATCGGGGATTTCCGACCACCCCCTAAAAACCATGTTGATCGATCTGGCAGACTATGTGGTAGAACGGATTACATGAAATACTTTCTACTTGCCGCGTTTCTCGGCATTTTCGCCTCGGGCGCTTTGGCCCATTCTCCGCTGGAAAACACCAATCCGTTGGATCAATCCAGCATCGCGGTGGCCCCTGAAGAGCTGCAGCTCAATTTTCGCGGGGGGATGCGGCTCACCCGGGTGACAGCGACCCATGATGATGGCGAGGCCTTTGACCTCGACCTGGCTGGGCAGACCGGTTTCGTGTCGGATTACAGTCTGATTTTTCCCGATCAGGGCGCAGGTGTTTATGTGATTGTCTGGCGCGGACTGGGGGATGATGGGCACGCGCAAACGGGCGAATTCACATTCACCGTGGAATGACCCATGCCGGATCTATGGGGCATCATTGAGATCATCACAAAGGCGGCGCTCTATCTTGGGGTTCTGACCTCCTGCGGCACGGCATTTGCGGCCTATATGATCGGGCCGGATCTGGGGCCTTACAGGCGGATCGCGCTGTCCTTTGCCATCCTTGGACTTCTGGCATCGGTGCTGATTTTTTGTCTGCGGGGGGTAACCCTGACCGGGGATGTATCCGGCATGACCGATCCCGAAATCCTTGGCCTGCTCTGGGGCAGTGCGGCCGGTACGGCCTTGATGCTGCGTCTGGCCGGGCTTGGCATACTGATCCTGGGGCTGGTTCTGCCGGGTGGGTTTGTCACGCTGGCGGCCATTGGCGGGCTGGTGGCTGTCGGGTCATTCACCCAGGTCGGACACATATCGCGCTATGACACATGGTGGCTCAGCGTGCTCCTCGCGATCCACCTTGTCGGTGTTGCGTTCTGGATCGGGGTTCTGATCCCGCTCAGGCGATTGGCATTGACCAAAGGCAACCTGTGGCGCGCGGCCGAGGTCGGGGACAAGTTCGGCAAGACCGCCCTGATGACCGTGCCGGTCCTGATCGCGGCAGGTGGGTACATGGGTTACACATTGGTCGGAACGGTCGAGGCACTGACCACAACAGCCTATGGGCAGGCGATCGTGATCAAGGTGGCCCTGGTCGCCGTGCTGCTGTTCTTTGCCGCCATGAACAAACTGCGCTTCGTGCCGCAGGTCAGGCTCGGCAACCGCGAAGCGGCCGAGAGCCTGGCACGCTCCATATCACGCGAATGGGCCGTGATTGGCGGGATCATTGTGGTGACGGCTGTGCTGACCTCGGGGCTGACACTGCCAACCTGACCGCCGCCGGGACAGGTCAGAAATCACAAGGGCCAAATTCGGTATCCTTTGATCCGAACAGCTTTAGCAGGTCTTTGGACCCATGTTTGTCTTGATAATAAATGTCGTCATATTGACCTCATGCTTGCGAATGACGGCGGAAAGTTTGCCCCACTTAACTCTGGAATAAGGGGACCCTCAAAACAACCATTGATGGTCCAGAAGGGTCACGCAGCGGCGTCGTCAGTCAGACGACTTATTCGTCAGCCTCCGCCAGAATACCACCGACCAGCACGGCACCCGTTGTGTTCCCGGCAAACGCGCCGACGACGCGGTCCTGACCAACCACTCCATCAAGCGTTGCAGTCACACCGCCAAAACTGACCTCTCCTCCCAGTTCAGTACCCCCGGCACCGCCATATGTGCCGTTGACAATCAGACCATCGGCCTCGCCCGTGAATGTACGGCCGGTAAAGGTCGCGGTCAGAGTGATATCGCCACTCTGGGTCTGTTCGGTGTTGCCGATATAGGCCAGCTGATAGGTGCCTGTGTAACCGACTGTGCCCGTGTCCACTTCAGCGCCGGGAACCGATGTCGGCGCAAACCCGGCCACACCCAGGAACGTGTTTGTCCCCGTCACACGGCCATAGGCAAAGCTATACCCGCTTAATGTAGAACCTGATCCAGCAAATGACTCCCCACTACCCGACACACCGATCCCCGAAAAATTCTGGTCAGGCAGGGTGCCGTCCATGTTCAGCGTAACAAGTTCTGAATCCGGCACGCTACCGGCACTGATCCCATCAAAGCCCTCAACCGGATCGCAGGCCGCAAGGACGAGGACAGAGCCGGTGACTGCAACTATGCGAATATATGTCATGAACTTCTCTTTCTTTGTCGTACGGACCACCCTGCCGAACCGGACCGGGCATGGACGTGCTGCGGATCCGTGACGGTGGTCAAATTGTCGATTTCTGCTCAATAACCTTGTGACTGCATAAGACACCAATGGTGGTAGCTCGTCTATAACGTATACGGTGATAGGATGTGAACCGCCTAAAGCACCTCAGCCGGCGCGACCCACCAGCTCATCTCTGACACCTGGACGATGCGGGCGACCTGGCGGGCGCTGGCCATGTCCTTGACCAGACCATAGCAAGTGCCGCCAGACCCGGACATACCGGCGGCCGCAACGGCCGGCAGGGCCTTCAGCTTGGCAATCGCCTCCTTGATGGACGGGGCGATCTTGCAGGCGGGGGCCAGCAGATCATTGCGCTGGGCGGTCAGCCAGCGGGCAAAGGCATCAAAATCCAGACCCGGCGGCAGCGGGTTCATCGGCCCGCCTTCTTTTTGGGCGAGCGCCTTGAACACATCTGCGGTCGGCACGTCAACCGGGGGGCGGACCAGCACAAGCGCGCAGTCGGGCAAGGGGGCGACGGGGGACAGCACATCCCCGATCCCCGACATCCGGGTCGGGGCCGGGGCGCGCAGGCAGACCGGCACATCAGCGCCAAGGGCAGTGACTTCGGCGGCGGTCGCGGGCACGGGGGGTACGCCCCACAATTCGGCCAGCATAGCCAGCGTCGCGGCAGCATCAGAAGACCCGCTACCAATACCCGCAGCATGGGGCAGGTGCTTTTCCAGCGTCAGGGCGGCGCCCTTGGTCACACCGCGCGTCTGGCGCAGCGCCTCTGCAGCGCGGATCATCAGGTTATCGGGGCCGGTCGGAACGCCCGTCGAAAACGGACCACTGACCGAAAGACGCAGATCGGGGGCAATACTGGCCGCCAGTTGATCGGCCACGCCAGCAAAAACCACCAGACTGTCCAGCATGTGATAGCCATCGTCGCGCTGGCCGGTCACATGCAAGGTGAGGTTCACCTTGGCAGGGGCATCCCGCTTAATCGTCGCCACTGGCGACACGAATGGGCTGCAGCCCTTCGTCGCGCAAAACCAGATCCAGACCACGGTCCAGCTTGTCGCGAATACGGGCGGCTGCTTCGGCTTCGGGGTCAAAGGACAAGGCGCGGTTCCACTGGAAATGGGCCTCCGTATGGCGGCCCACGGCCCAATATACATCGCCCAGATGGTCGTTGATCACCGGATCAACGGGCAACAGCGACGCGGCACGCTCCATATGGCCGACGGCCTCGTCATAGCGGCCCAGCTGGAACAGGACCCAGCCCAGACTGTCGATAATGGCCCCACTATCGGGGCGGGCGGCAGCGGCGGTTTCGATCATGGCGAGCGCTTCATCCAGCTTTTCACCACGTTCGACCAGCGAATAACCCAGATAGTTCAGCACCTGCGGATGATCCGGGCGCAGTTCCAACGCAGCACGGAAATCCGCCTCTGCCAGGGTCCAGTTGTCCACCTTATGATAGGCAATGCCCCGGGTGTAATGGACGAACCACTTGACCGGGTTCGCCTCGTCATAAAACTCCAGCGCACGGGAATAGGCGGCGGCAGCCTCGGCAAAGCGCTGGGCGCGGCGCAGAGTGTCGCCCTTGCTGGCATGAACTTGCGGCAATTCGGGATGGCTGCGGGCCAGCGCCTCAAGCACCTCAATCGCGGCCTCTTCGCGGCCAGCGGCGTTCAGAACATCGGCGCGGCCAATTTCGGCGGCATGAAAGGCCGGGTCATCACGACCGATGGTCGCATAGGTGTCATTGGCCAGATCGAACTGGCCCAGACTTTCCAAAAGCTCGGCGGTCATCAGCACCGCATCAGTATCGGAAGGCTTCAGATAGGTCGCGGCCCGGACATAAAGCAGGGTATAGGCGTCGGGGGCGTCATCCTTGATCGCACCGGCGACAGCCTGAAAGATATCGGCGATCCCTTCCATCGGGCTTGTGATCGCGTCAAAGGGAACAGCAGTGCCGGATGCCAGCTCAGCACGCAAGGCGGCAGTTGTGGCATCCATACGGCCGCCAAAGACAGCATCCAGAATGGCAATCGCATCATCATTGCGGCCCAGCTGGCTCAGCACCTGGGCATGGGCAACAGCACTGCGGATGCTGTAACGCAAGGTGCCGCCGCTGATGCCGTCGGCAAACACGGCCTCCGCCCCTTCAAAATCCCCGACAGAGGCAAGGGCATAGGCCTTATGGGTCAGGCCATAAACTGTCATGCCTTCGGTTTCGATCACCTGATCGAAACTGGCCAGCGCCTTGGTCATGTCGCCTTCGCCCAGATGGGCCCAGCCTTGGGACAGGCCGTCGACTAACGGGGCAACACCGCGCCCCTGCTCGAGGGCTGCAAAAATCTCACCCCATTCACCTGTTTTGGCGGCCCGCGCGCTCAGGATCAGGTTGGCAATCTGGCTTTGCGCACCGGTATCAACAATCGCTTCGGCAACGGGAATGGCGCGATCCACCTGACCGAGCGCGATGAACGACGTCATCGCATTTTCCAGCAGAAACCCGTTCGCCGGATCCGACGCCAGCGATTTGGTGAAATAGCGCGCGCCAGCTGCAAAATCATTCGCGGCCCCGGCATGTCGACCAGCCAGATAGGCCCCTGCATCGGGGTCGGCGATCACTTGGGTTGCGGGGGAAAGCAGGCACGCCAGCGCAATGGCGGAAATTGAACGTTTAAGCACAGTCACAAAGAACCCTTTTTCGGTTTATGTCAGCCTATGGTGACGGACGCTGGCATGCAATTGCGACATTGTCAGGGCGGCAAATTGTTGCGGTGGTCGCATTTTTTCGATTGGGCCGAAAACCGCACGTTGATGCCAGTAATTAAGGCGACGATGCGCGAATTTCGTTAAGATTTCAAAAAAGTCTAGCCAGCCAAAACCAGTCTTTGCGTCATCACTTTGTTACAAAACCGTCATATCCAAGGGACATGAAGATCATCGAGCGTACGCAAGACCTGCTCATCCTCCGCCCTTGGGGACATCTTCTTCTCATGACGTCCTTTGGCTTTCGCATTGCGTTGTCGCCGCCCGGTTCGACGATGGCTGCATCACCCATGAATAACGGCTAAGCGGTACCAGAATTTGCAGAAGCCCGATGATTCCGTAACCGGGGTCCGCGTGCGTTAAGCTTGGGTTGATGCCTTGTTTTGCTGAGGAACACCCGACGGTCTGGACCGCCGCATACACTTTGATAACGCGGAGTATCCGAAAGCATCTGATCTGAATGGTTTGTGTGACCATTATACGACAAGTAGCAATGAAAGGGCGTTATCAACAAGCCGATTTTCTCTTGAATTGACAGCTAGTCTGGAACACAGCAGAAGCTGACGTATACGCAAAAACACAGAGATAATTCATGCGCTTCACCTCTTTCACCCTCGCGGCACTAGCGGCAGTTTCACTCTCAGCGTGCGACGCGCTGACGACTGACCCCAATAATATTGCCTTCGCCTTCAACCCTGACGACGATGGCACGTCGCTGAACACGACAACCTTCTTTAGGGATAGGGGCGAGAGAATAGTCATCACCCCGAACAAAAACGGGGATATCACACTGCTGTCCGACCGAAGCTTCGATAAGGGACAGATCGAATCCCTAAGTACGATCGATGATTCATCTTTGGCGTTTGTTATCCGCACTGACGACTCAAGCGCCATAGTTGCGGTCGGGCGGGACCCGACCGGACAAGCCTACGTCGGTTCAGTCGTCGGTCGTTACGCCGAAGTCGTCATGCCAGAAACCGGTAACATCAATTTTCAGGGCGACTACGCTGGCTTTCTTCGCAATAACGAAACCGATCAGGTTGTACGTTTTGTGAATGGGACGGCAGTAGTCGTCGCTCAATTCGCGGCCAACGAAACCTACGGCGCTATTCTCAATCGTGAGTTACGTTTCACCGATGACAATAGCCTTGACACCATTCTCACCCTCGAAAATATCACGCTGGAACCAACGGCGATTGATGGGAACGGCCAATTTGCGGGCAATGCCACAGGTGGCGAAATCCTGGACGGTACTACCACCGGCGCAAGCCGCTATGGTGGATATGTGTCTGGCGGCGCCGCCGCAGATGAGATTATCGGCGCCGTTATCATGGAACATGGTGGTGTCGGCACCTTGGATCTCACCGAAACCGGCATCTTCATCGCAAAACGCTAGCCGTTCGGAGCGACGACGGGGCCTGTCTTCGTCGTCGCTCAACTTGCAAATTTGGACCCGGTGATGTGACGGCGCACCTTTTACGGCAAACGGCAATTGAACCAGCGTTGCCGGCCCTCATGCAAACCAGCGGCAAAGGCCGGGTTTAGGTCAAATCGTTAACACGGCATTCACACTTAAACCGCGCGCATCATTAATCCCGCCAAAACCCGCTTTGGGGTCCGACGCTTTGCCGACGCAATGCCGACCGGCCCAAACCCCGCAAAAGCAGGAAATTAACCATGATTCGGCAAATTTGCTGATCACCACCGTTGCACACCCCACCGAACGTTGCTTGGCCGCGCCGTTCAACGGTGCTACGACCTCACCCATTTCACGATTTCATAAGCAATGAACATGGGGGCAGCGACAAGCAATAATGCCAGCGCGCCATACTCGAAAACCCGCCACCATAAACTGGTCCGCACTTCGTGCTCCGGATAGACAAGTGTCCAGTGGCCTGCCTCGGCGGCATCCACCAGCATATCCAGCGTGACGGGCCAGAATGGTATGACCTTACCATCGGCATCTACCGGAAATTCACGCCGACCCATCGGAGGTTCATCGCCAACAAAGTGAAAGTAATCAATGAATTGCGACAGATCCACTTCGAACGTCTCGGCGAAGGCCTTCAGCAGTTCGTCAGCATCATCGCCTTCAATACCATTGCCGATGAACACGTCCGAAGGATCGAAATGCCTCAGGTCCACATCGCTGTATTCGACCACAAGCGCCAGGATATCCTCGCGAATGCTCAACGGGACCGATCACATATTCGGGTAATTCGGCCCGTCGCCGCCCTGCGGGACCGCCCAGGTGATGTTCTGGCTCGGGTCCTTGATATCGCAGGTCTTGCAGTGCACGCAGTTCTGGAAGTTGATGACAAAGCGCGTGTCCTTGCCCTCTTCCTCAACGAATTCATACACCCCCGCCGGGCAGTAACGTGCTGACGGACCTGCATATTTCGGCAGATTGACGTCAACTGGAATGGATGGATCAGCCAGCTGCAGATGGGCAGGCTGGCTTTCCTCGTGATTGGTAAAGCTGAAGGACACGTTCGTCAGCCGGTCAAAGGACAGCGTGCCATCAGGTTTTGGATAGTCGATTTTCTTGTGCTTGCTGGCGTCCTCGGTCGCATCCGCGTCGTTTTTGCCATGGCCCATTGTGCCGATGATCGAAAAGCCCAGCGTGTTGGTCCACATGTCCATACCGCCGATACCCAGCGAGGCGACAAGCCCGTACTTGGACCACAAGGGTTTGACATTGCGTACTTTTTTCAGGTCCTCACCAATCTCGCCCTTGCGCACGGCCTTGTCATAACCGCCCACGAGATCGCCGCTGCGGCCCGCCTTGATCGCCTCGACCGCGGCTTCGGCCGCCGCAATGCCGGACAGCATTGCATTATGGTTGCCCTTGATGCGCGGCACGTTGACCATGCCCGCAGAACAGCCCAGCAGGGCACCGCCCGGGAACTCAAGCTGCGGCATCGACTGGAACCCGCCTTCGGAAATCGCCCGCGCGCCATAGGCCACGCGTTTGCCGCCTTTCAACAGCTCCGCCACCATCGGGTGATGTTTGAAGCGCTGGAATTCCATGTAAGGGAACACATGCGGGTTCTTGTAGTTCAGATGAACCACGAAGCCCACGTAAACCTGATTGTTTTCAAGGTGATAGATAAACGATCCACCGCCGGCATTACCACCCAAAGGCCAGCCCATCGTGTGGGTCACGGTGCCTTCTTTGTGCTTCTCGGGGTCGATTTCCCAGATTTCCTTCATGCCCAGGCCGTATTTCTGAACATCGGATTTCGCGTCCAGTTCGTACTTTGCAATCACCTGCTTTGACAGCGATCCGCGGACACCTTCACCCAGGAACACATACTTGCCGTGCAGTTCCATGCCCGGCTCATAGGACGGGCCGGGGGTACCATCGGCGTTCTTGCCGAACTCACCGGCGACCACGCCTTTGACCTCACCATTGTCGCCATAGACCAGCTCGGAACAGGACATGCCGGGGAAAATCTCAACACCCATTTCCTCGGCCTGTTCTGCCATCCAGCGGCAGACATTTCCCATAGAAACGATATAGTTACCGTGATTGTTCATCAGGGGCGGCATCACGAAATTCGGGATGCGCAGCTTGCCAGCCTCGCCCAGCATGTAGAAATTGTCTTCCTTGACCGGCACGTTCAGCGGCGCGCCTTTTGCCTTCCACTCCGGGATCAGCTTGTTCAGGCCAACGGGGTCCAGCACCGCGCCCGACAGGATATGCGCGCCAACTTCGGACCCTTTTTCAAGAACCACGACATTCAGATCGGCATCCAGCTGTTTCAGGCGGATCGCCGCTGACAGGCCAGCGGGGCCTGCGCCCACGATGACCACATCATATTCCATTGCTTCGCGTTCAATCTCGGCCATCGACACATCCTTTACAAAGCGGGGGTAGAACCCCTTTTATTCAGTCGCAGCAAGCGTTACCTGATGACAGATTAAGGGGCAATCAAGACACAACGTCAAAATGCCCCGGCGCGACACCAAATCGCGGGCCGGGCCTTGACTTTGATACGCCCAAATAGGCTATGAACGTCCGATTGATAGGTTTTGCCTTGGGGGCAATATGGAAAAGATACCACTGACCCGTGCCGGGTTTGACAAACTGGATGCAGAACTCAAGCACCTGAAATCGGTGGAGCGCCCGGCCATTATCCGTGCGATTTCCGAGGCGCGCGAACACGGCGATCTGTCTGAAAATGCGGAATATCATTCCGCCAAGGAAAAGCAGTCCTTTATCGAAGGGCGTGTGAAGGAACTGGAAGGCGTGATTTCGCTGGCCGATGTCATCGACGTGTCCAAACTGTCCGGCACCATCAAATTCGGCGCGACCGTCGCATTGGTCGATGAAGACACGGATGAGGAAAAGACCTATCAGATCGTCGGCGAATACGAGGCCGACATCGAAAACGGCAAGCTGAACATGAAATCGCCGCTGTCCCGGGCCCTGATCGGCAAGGATGAAGGCGATAGCGTCGAGGTGACGACACCCGGCGGCACGCGCAGTTACGAGATCCTCAAGATCAGCTATATCTAGAAAGCGCGCGTGTCATGACGCAACCGCCCACCAGAGACCCTGCTGACGGGATCACCCGCACGGAACGGATTGCGGCGGGGCTGGCGTTGGGCTGGATTATTGCTGTGGGCTTGTTTTTCTGGCTCCTGCCACCGGCACGGCAACCCGGTGCAAGCTTTGACAGCCTGCGTTTCGTGCTGATACTCATCGCGATTTTCATGCCTGTGGCGATGATCTGGGTGGCTGCCGCCGCCGCCCGCTCTGCCCGGATCATGCGCGAGGAATCGTTTCGCGTGCAGTCTGCCATCGATGGGATGCGCCAGACCTATCTTGCGGAACGGGCCAAGGCCACACCAGAACCGGTGATGGAAAAGAAGCTGGACGAAATCGCCGAAGCGACCAAAAAGACCGAAAGCGCCATGTCGCGTTTCGCATCGCGGCGCGAGGTGTCGCGGATGATCGTGCCGCAACCTGCACCACAACCTGCGGACCAGCAAAACCTGCCGCTTGGCACTTCGGCCGAGGATATGGACCCGCCGCTGGAACGGCCCGACCTGATCCGCGCGTTGAACTTTCCCGACGACGAAAACGACCGTGACGGGTTTGCCGCCCTGCGCCGGGCCTTGCGCGACCGCAACGCGCGCAAACTGGTGCAGGCCAGCCAGGACGTGCTGACGCTCTTGTCGCAGGACGGCATCTATATGGATGACATGCGCCCCGATCCGGCCAGCGCCAGCCTTTGGCGCCGCTTTGCCAAGGGTGAGCGCGGGCCGACAATGGAAACGCTGGGCGCAATCCGGGATCGGGCGGCCATCGCGCTGACCACCGGCCGGATGCGCGAAGACGCGATTTTCCGGGATACAGTTCACCATTTCCTGCGCAAATTCGATCAGATGCTGGTCACCTTCGAAGACCGCGCCACTGATACCGACATGCTCGAACTGGCCGAAACGCGAACCGCGCGCGCCTTCATGCTGCTCGGGCGGGCGACGGGCACGTTCGACTAGATGTGGGACATCTTTCTTAAGACACTGCCATTCTTCATGCTGATCGGGGTTGGTTACGGGGCCGGGCGCACCCGGTTCTTTACGCCAGAGGCTACGGCCTATCTGACCAAATTCGTCTTTTACTTTGCCCTGTCGGCGATGCTGTTCCGGTTTTCGGCCAACCTGTCGCTGGCGGACATACTGAACTGGCCCTTTGTCTTCGCCTATCTGGCGGGGACCGGCGCGGTCTATATCGTTGCCACCATCGTCGCGATGCGGCGTGGTGCGCGTGTGGCCGAAGCCGCGGTCGAGGCGCAATGCGCTGTCATCGGCAATGTGGGTTTTCTGGGTATCCCGATGCTGGCGCTGCTTCTTGGCGAACGGGCCGTCGGGCCGATCATGCTGGTGCTGGCGGTGGACCTGATCGTCTTTGGCAGCCTGATCGTGATCCTGATCACCGGGTCGCGTGACGGGCGGATGTCACCGAAAATTCTGGTGACTGTTGCCCTCGGGCTGATCAAGAACCCGATGATCGTATCCATCGTGCTGGGGCTGATCGTATCGGCCAATGCCATCCCGATCCCGGTTCCTATCAACGAATTCCTGACCATCCTTGGCGGGGCGGCGACACCCGGCGCGCTCTTCGCCATTGGCGCATCACTTGCCAGCAAATCGGCCGAACGGGTGATCGTTGCAGGCTGGCTTTCGGTCTGCAAACTGGTCCTGCACCCGGCTGCGGTCGCCATCGCGGCGCTTTTTGTCTTTGACATTGATCCCTATGCAGCGGGCGTGATGATTGCCGCCGCGGCTCTGCCAGTGGCAGGCAACGTCTATATCATCGCCCAGCATTACGGGGTCGCCCCCGCCCGCGTCTCCGCCGCCATCCTGTTTTCGACCATGGCCAGCGTGCTGACGGTTTCGGCGGTCATTGCCTGGGTGACAAGTTTCTGAAGCTGCGATAGGCCTGACAGCAAACGAGTAGGATTTGAGATGGAAACGATTTCTGAAAACCGGTGCTTTGGCGGCACGCAGGGCGTTTACAAACACGCCTCGACCACCTGCAAATGCGACATGACCTTTGCTGTGTTCCTACCCGCCGAGGCGGCGCATGGCCCGGTGCCGGTCCTGTGGTTTCTGTCCGGGCTGACCTGTACGCATGAAAACGCGATGACCAAGGCCGGTGCGCAGAACTGGGCCGCCGAACAGGGGATCGCATTGGTCTTTCCTGACACCTCGCCGCGCGGTGATGGCGTGGCCGATGATGACGCTTATGATCTGGGCCAAGGGGCGGGGTTCTATGTCAACGCGACGCAGGACCCCTGGGCGCCGCATTTCCAGATGTGGGACTATATCACCGCCGAATTGCCCAAGGTGCTGGGAGAGAACTTCGCACTCGATATGGAAAGCCAGTCGATCATGGGGCATTCCATGGGCGGACATGGGGCGCTGACCATGGCCATGTCACTGCCCGGACGTTTCCGGTCTGTGTCTGCTTTGGCGCCCATCTGCCATCCGACAGCCAGCGATTGGGGCCGCAAACAGTTCACCGCCTATCTGGGGGCGGACGAAGAGGCCTGGAAACCCCATGACGCCACCCTGCTGATGCGCGACAAAGGGTTCGCCGGGCCGATGCTGATCGACACCGGCACGGATGATCAGTTTGGCGATCTGCTGGGCACGGAACATCTGGCCACCGCCATCGCCACCCGCCGCCAATACGCTCATATCCGGCTGCAGGACGGGTATGACCATTCTTATTTCTTCATCTCGACCTTCATGGAAGATCACGTCGCCTTCCATGCAGAGGCGCTTTATCAGTGATCGTCGCACCGAAGGAGCG
Source organism: Yoonia sp. SDW83-1 (assembly GCF_046762885.1). Taxonomy (NCBI): domain Bacteria; kingdom Pseudomonadati; phylum Pseudomonadota; class Alphaproteobacteria; order Rhodobacterales; family Paracoccaceae; genus Yoonia; species Yoonia sp. SDW83-1. Next base: position 428,641 of record NZ_JBKQXO010000001.1, on the reverse strand, counting down.
CACATGATCTATGTCGATGCCGATGCCTGCCCGGTCAAGGCCGAGGTCGAACGGGTCGGCACCCGGCATAAACTCAAGATGTTTGTCGTCTCAAATGGGGGCATCCGCCCATCGCAAAACCCGTTTGTCGAAACGGTTGTTGTCCCCGACGGCCCGGACGTGGCCGATATGTGGATCGCCGACCGGGCCACCAAGGGTGACGTGGTAATTACCGGCGATATCCCCCTCGCCGCGCGCTGTATCGAAAACGGAGCGCTGGTGCTGAAACATAATGGTGAGGCACTGACCGAGAAAAATATCGGCAACGTGCTGGCCACCCGTGATCTGATGACCGATATGCGCGCCGCCGACCCGTTCCGGCAAGGTGGGGGCAAGCCGTTCAGCAAGGCCGACCGGGCGCGGTTCCTTGATGCGCTGGAACGGATGGTGCGGCAGGCCGCGCGACCCGCCTGATCTGCCGCGATCTGTGCGAAACAGCATGGACACCGGTCGCCCTTGCTGCGACCACTGGCGATATGATCCGCACGGCCAACATATCCCCGGCGAAACTCGGCGCGTTATGCGCGGCGATCTCGGTCATTTTCTTTTCCATCAACGATGTGGCGATCAAGTTTCTCAGCGGCGGCTATGCCCTGCATCAGGTCGTGCTGATCCGGTCGGTTATCGGACTGATCCTGATCATGGTGTTGATCGCCCCGCTGACCGACGGCTGGGCCATCGCCCGCACGAAGCGGCTGAAAATGCATATGCTGCGCGGGCTCTGCGTGGTTTTCGCCAATATGACTTTCTTTCTGGGGCTGGCGGCGATGGAACTGGCCGATGCGGTCGCGATCTTTTTCATCAGCCCGCTGGTCATCACCGTCTTTTCTGTGATCTTTCTCGGCGAAACGGTCGGTTCCCGGCGCTGGGCAGCGATCGCCGTCGGATTTATTGGCGTTCTGATCATGATGCGTCCCGGCACAGACGCGTTTCAACTGGCGTCGCTGCTGCCATTGGCGGCGGCCTTCTGTTATGCTGGCATCCACGTCATCACCCGCCGGATCGGCGGCACGGAAAGTGCGGCGACGATGGCGTTCTACATCCAGATCATGTTCATCATCGTCTGTCTTGCCATGGGGCTGGCCGTCGGTGACGGTCGGTTTGGGGATCAGTCTGACCCGTCGCTGGCGTTTCTTTTGCGGGCGTGGGACTGGCCGCTGCCCGCCGACTACCCCGTCTTTCTGATCATCGGCACCGGGATCGCCATCGGGGGCTACCTGATCAGCCAGGCTTATCGGGTGACCGAGGCGTCCTTTGTCGCGCCGTTTGAATATCTCGCCCTGCCCATGTCGGTGATCTGGGGGATGTTGTTCTTTGACGAATATCCCGTGGCGCTCGACTATATCGGCATGGCGCTGATCCTCGGGGCTGGCCTGTTCACCATCTGGCGCGGGGCGCAGACAAAATCCCCCGGTTTACAGCGGCCTTTGCGCCGCTAAGCTGATGGCCGAGCAGGAGACACCCATGCAGCAAGTCAATGCCGTCGTTTTCGATATCGGCAATGTGCTGATCAAATGGCAGCCCGAAGGGTTTTATGACCGTGTCATCGGGTCTGACCGCCGTAAGGCGCTGTTTGACGCCGTTGACCTGCTGGGCGTGAATGATGGTGTGGACCGGGGCGATGATTTTCACACCGTCTTCCATGCGCTTGCCGATCAGCACCCGGACTGGCGCGCCGAAATCCTGATGTGGCATGACCGCTGGATCGAAATTGCCAGCCCGGCCATTGATCATTCGGTTCGGCTGTTGCGGACACTACGTCAGGCAGGTGTGCCTGTCTTTGCCCTGTCGAATTTCGGGGTTGAGACATTTGAGATCGCGGCGCGCCACTATCCGTTCTTCACTGAATTCGACCGCCGCTACATCTCGGGTCATTTGAAGGTGATGAAACCGGAAGTTGCAATCTACCAGATGCTTGAGGACGATTGCGGGCTTGACCCCCAAACGCTTCTTTTCACCGATGACCGGATCAACAACATCAATGTTGCCGCTGATCGCGGTTGGCAAACCCATCTCTTCGATGGCCCGCAAGGTTGGGCGAACCGGCTTGTCGATGCCGGTCTTTTGACGAAAGAGGCAGCACAATGACCGTGATGATCCCCTTTGCTGAGGGCGAGGCCAATCTGGACTGGATCGCCCTGACCGATGCGCTGGCCGTCGGGCATGACGGACCAAAAGCGGATGTAGCGGACGTGTTCCTTTATGAGGGCGACAATACTCTGCTCAACCGCTCTGCCTGGATCGCGGGCATGGGGCTTTTGGTGAAATGCGCGACAATCTTTCCCGGCAACAAGGCGCAGGGCAAACCGGCGATCGGGGGCGCGGTGAACCTGTTTTCGGGTGTTGATGGCACGCTCGAGGCGATCCTTGATTTTCATCTGGTGACCAAGTGGAAAACTGCGGGTGACAGCCTGCTGGCTGCCCGCCGTCTGGCCCGGCCTGACAGTCGCAACATCCTGATCGTGGGTGCCGGCACCGTCGGCCATTCGCTCCACGCGGCTTACAGCGCGGCTTTCCCGGAGTCGCGTTTCACCATCTGGAACCGGTCCGTCGAAGGGGCCAGGGCATTTTGCGACACCCATCCGGATGTAACTGCAGCCGATAATCTGGAAACAGCCGTGCGCGGGGCGGATATTGTGACGGCCGCTACCATGTCGACCGAACCGCTGATCAAGGGGGCGTGGCTGCAGCCAGGCCAGCATATTGACCTGATCGGCGCCTATCGCCCTGATATGCGCGAAGTCGACGATGCCGCCCTGCAAAAGGCACAGGTTTTTGTCGATAGCCGCGGGACGACCATCGATCATATCGGAGAGCTGAAAATCCCCATTGCATCAGGGGCGTTTGCCGCAAATGATGTGATCGCTGACTACTATCAGCCCGATCGGTTCCGTCGGAAAAATGACACAGACATCACACTGTTCAAGAACGGTGGCGGCGCGCATCTTGATTTGATGACCAGCCGGTACATACTCGACGCCTGGCAAGGGCAGGGGAGCGACCCGGGAAGGAAAAACAGTTGATCTGGTATGTGGTTATCATTGCAGCAATTGTCGTTGTCGCAGCGTTGCCCTTTGTAATCGAAAGGTTACGGCCTGCTGTGGGGGCAACCGCACGGCATGGGGCAGATGGTGATTTTGCCCAGCTATCGCAGGGGGTGACCCATTATCGCTGGGTGGGTCCCGTCCGCGGCCCCGTGGCTGTGTTGATCCACGGGCTCGCCTCGCCCTCTGTCGCGATGGAAGAGGTGGCCGAAGGCTTGGCTACGATGGGCTATCGTGTCCTGATGTATGATCTTTATGGGCGCGGTTTGTCCGATGCGGTGCCCGGCGCGCAGGATCGGGCGTTTTTCCTGCGGCAGTTGACCGACCTTCTGGTGCATCAGAACGCGGATGAGGAACTGACCTTGGTCGGCTATTCCATGGGCGGCTCTATCGCCACGGCCTTTGCCGCCGAAAACACGCATCAGGTCAAGCGGCTGATCCTGCTGGCCAGTGCCGGGGTCCAGACCAAGGAAAGCGGGTTTGCCCGGTTTTGCCGCACCACCCCGATCCTCGGTGACTGGGTGCATGCGATGTTCGCCAAACGACGGATCATGAATGCCATTCCCAAAAATACCCGCCGCCCGTCAGTACAAAAGGTGCTGATGGCCCAGCGGCAGGAATTGCACAGGCGCGGTTATCTGCCCGCGATCCTGTCAAGCCGGCGGGGCATGCTGGCCGAAAATCACGAGGCCGAACACCGCAAGCTGGGGCGTGAGGACGTGCCGGTTGTGGCGATCTGGGCAGAGCGGGATCAGGTGATCCCGATCTCGGCCCTTGGGGTGCTGGCGCAATGGAACCGGGCAGCACGACAGGAAGTCGTGGACGAGGCCGAACACGCACTGCCTTACAGCCATGATGAACAGTTGATCACCGCACTGAAAACCGCATTGCGTGACTAGGGCGGTTTACCTGTCATATATCAGAAATTGGTTGACCGCTCACATCGCTTCAGTGTCGTTCGTCCTTTCATGGAACGCCCTGATACAGGCTTCCCCGCGAAACGGGGGCGTCGCCCATAGGTGGGCGTACGCTGTGTTGGCTGCCACCGCCGCCATCTCACGCGGCGACCTGTGTGCGGATCCGCGGTTTGGTCAGCGGACCCTGTTTCTTTTCAAAGGCCAGACAGTTGCGGCCGTGTTCCTTGGCGCGGTACAGCGCCTCGTCCGCAGAAAAGCGCAATTCGTTGAACCCCGGTTTACCTGGCACCCAGGTGCAGCCCACACTGACGGACACGTCGATATCCACACCATCGGCCATCACAGGTTCGGCGGCTACTGATTCCTGGCAACGGCTGGCCACCGCATGGGCCTGCTCCGCGCTCAGATGGTTCAGGACAATCACGAACTCATCACCGCTCATCCGGGCAAAGATGTCATCGGGGCGCAGGCAGGCCGACATGCGTGCCGAAATCTCCACCAGCACCTTGTCGCCGCGCAAATGACCGTGGGTGTCGTTGATCGTCTTGAAATGATCGACATCGATGCACAACATGGCCGCCCCTTGCGACGGGTCCTTCACCCGCGGCACCTTGCCATAGTTGCTCACCGCAGCGTCGCGGTTCATCAGCCCGGTCAGCGAGTCGGTGGATGCAGCAGACCGCAGCGTGTCCCGTTCGGTGATGAAGGCGCGCTCTCTGCCGATCAATGTGCTGAGCAGGAATGCCCCGAGCACATCAGCGATAAACAGTGTTGGTGCGACGGCACCAAAAAACACGTCCCGAACGGATGCCGGCAGGAGTAATCCGGCGACCAGATGTGCTGAAATCGCAAGGCCAAGCGCGACATAGGCCACCATGTCGTTCTTGATGCGAATACGTATCCAGCGCGCCCAGATCAGCCCCATGCCAGCAGCGATCATCAGGGCGAGCAACCCCAGATACATCCCGTCGCCACCAATCATGACCCGGGTCACTCCGGCGGCGAGCAAGGCAATCGCACCGCCGATCAGGCCGAAATAAGCTGCAGCCAGCCCGACAAACAGATTGCGCATATCCACAATGACACCATCCGCAATCTCAATCGGGGCGGACATGGCGGCGATGGCGCAGATGCCAAAAATGCCGCCCATCACGATATTGACAGTTCTTTCAGATCGCGCCGACCGGCTGAAAAAGCTGTAGGCATAGACCATCAGCAACGCCAGACCCAAAGGTTCAACAAACAGCATGATCTTTTCAAGAAATGGCATCGCGTCGGATCCTCTACAACCTGTGCGTGCCAATAGAAACCATCACGGTAAATGGATTGTTTATAACGCCAGCGACCGCCTTAATTGTTCCATCCGATGTTCCAAAACTTTGCCGAAAATTTTACAGAAACCGGAGCCGTGACGTCAGGCTACCTGTGGCGTCACCCGCCGCTCCCGGATCGGCAAATGCACGATTGCGCTGAACGCGCCGACACCCACACCGACCCACCAGACATGGGTATAGGTGCCATAGATATCGTAGAGTGCGCCGCCCAGCCACACACCCAGAAACGACCCCAGCTGATGCGAAAAGAAGATGATGCCGTAAAGCGTGCCCATATAGCGCAACCCGTAAAGATGTGCGACCAGACCGGATGTCAGTGGGACGGTCGCCAGCCAGAGGCTGCCCATCGCAACCGAAAACAGGATCACCGTGCCGGGCGTGATCGGCGTCAGAATAAACGCCGCCGCAACAATTGTCCGCGCGGTGTAAATACCGGCCAGTAGATACTTCTTAGAATATCGTTTGCCCGCCCAACCTGCAGCCAGCGTGCCCCCGATATTGGCCAATCCGATCAGCGAAATCGCCACGGCCCCCAAGGCACTTGTCGTTGAAATACCCATGCCTGCCAGAATGCCACCCTGGTCAATCGGCCCGCACATCTCGGTCACCAGCGCCGGGAAATGGGCCGTGATGAACGCCAGTTGATAGCCGCAGGAAAAGAAACCAAGGAAAATCAGCGTATAGGATGGATCCTTGAAGGCCCGGATCAGGATCGTGCCCATGCTTTCCTCAAGCTCGGCCTTGCTGGCCTGCGCCGGGCTGCGCATCATTGGCAGGACCAGCAGCGTGGACATGATCAGCCCGGCAAAGGCGACAAAGGTCATCTGCCAAGTCATGAAGGTCAGCAGATATTCCGCCAGGGGCGCACCAAACACCTGCCCGGCAGACCCGGCTGCGGTAGCCACGGCCAATGCCATCGACCGGTTTTCATCGGATGCGGCCCGGCCCACAACAGCCAAAATCACGCCAAACCCGGTTCCCGCAATCCCGAACCCGACCAGAACCTCGTATAGCTGATGCGCCAGAGGCGTTGTGGCTCCGGCCGACAACAACAGCCCGGCGGCATACATGACGGCCCCGATGATAATCGCCTTCCTGTCCCCGATCTTTTCCGCAATCGCCCCGAATATCGGCTGGCCGATCCCCCAGGCCAGGTTCTGGATCGCAATCGCCAGGCTGAAATCACTGCGCAGCCAGTCAAATTCCTCGGCAATCGGAATCTGGAACACCCCGAACGACGCCCGGATGGCAAAACCGGTCATGATGATAATACAACCGGCGATCAGAACCGGGGTGATCAAAGGGGCGCGATGTTCCATGGGCACAATTGGGAACGCTGCAGGCACATTGTCAATTGGCCCGTTGTGATGCGCCTCTTCACCAAGTGTGATGAAACGGCCTCAGCCCGCGAATGGCGCCGCGGTCCAGCCATAGACCCGCTCGACCACCTGTGAGGCGCCAACCATCTCATCCCGGGTCATCAGCAGCTGCCCGCCGGACTTTTCATAAAACGCGCAGGCGCGGTCATTTCCCTCCAGTACACAGGCGGTGAAAGGGCGTCCATCAGGGCCAAACGCTGCTTCTAACAATGGGCGGCCCAGACCATAGCCGTCGCGGATCAGATACATCGCATACAACTCTTCGGGGTATCCTCGTTCACGCCACATATCCTCGCGCTGCGGCCCGATGTGGGCAAAGCCCTTATCCTCAATCAGCCAGACCCGGCCATGCTCTTTCGACAAAACACGCGCCCAAAGGAACTGACGTTTTTCAAACGTGCGCACGGCAATCTCGGCTGCGGGCAGCAGATCGGGATAGGCCTCTTGCCAGGCCTGCACATGGACACGCGCCAGCATACTGACGTCGTCGATGGTTGCAGGTCGCGGTGTCATCAATTCATCCTGACTTTCCAACGCAGTTCCCCCACGCTATCCAAGCGTGATGACAGTGCAAGAGGCATATGAAGCCGCCGTCAAAGACGGCACGTTAAACAGTGACCCCGCCCAGATCGCGGTCCTGCCGGAGCTTGAGCGGGTCCGGTCCGGTCTGGCAGAACCGGTCAAAAAGGGGCTGTTCCGCAAGGCCCCGCCGCCGGTGCCCGGCCTTTACATGTGGGGCGGGGTGGGGCGCGGCAAATCCATGCTGATGGACCTGCTTTACGATCACGTCACGGCCCCCAAACAGCGCCGACATTTCCACGCCTTCATGCAATGGGTCCACAGCGAAATGACCGAAGCGCGCAAGCGCGGGGTCGATGACGCCATCGCCCCTGTTGCCGCCAAACTGGCGGGTGAGGTCCGGTTTCTGGCTTTCGACGAAATGCAGATCAGCGATATCACCGACGCCATGCTCGTCGGGCGCCTGTTCGAGGCGCTGTTCGACGCAGGTGTGACAGTGGTGACAACGTCAAACCGGCCCCCGGATGACCTTTACAAGGACGGGCTGAACCGGCAACTGTTCCTGCCTTTCATCGACCTTCTGAAACACCATATGGTCGTGCATGAACTGACCAGCGATACGGATTACCGGCAGGACCGGCTGGCAGGAACGCCCACCTATTTCACGCCCATAGACGGCGAGGCTGCCACCGCCATCGCGCAAATCTGGCATGATCTTAGCGGCGGACAATGCGAACCACTGGTGCTGCATGTCAAAGGGCGGCAGGTCGAACTGCCCCAATTCCATAACGGGGTGGCACGGGCGAAGTTCTTTGATCTTTGCGGCAAACCGCTGGGGGCGGCGGATTACCTTGCGCTGGCCGATGCGGTGCGGGTGCTGATCCTCGAAGACATCCCCGCGCTCTCGCGCAATAACTTCAACGAAGCCAAACGCTTTGTCACCTTGATCGACGCGCTTTACGAGGCCAAGGTGCAACTGATCTGCAGTGCCGCCGCCAAGCCCGAGATGCTCTACGTCGAAGGTGAAGGCACGTTTGAATTCGAACGCACCGCCAGCCGGTTGCGCGAAATGCAGTCTGATGGCTGGGGCAAATAACGCCGGTCCCGACACACGTCTTCACATCAGCTTGACCTGAGACGACAGAAACCGGTTTTTCTGATACGCTACACCTATACGGCTGTTCCCACTCACGGACCTTTGTATTGGTCGAAAAGGAGTAAGCGTCATGGTTGATACCATCGGAAATCCGGCATCATGGTTTGTGCAGGCGATCAGGCGGCGGTCTCTCTATCTCAAGGAAGGCGCGGCAGAGCTTGGCGGCGAAGCCGCAGCACCTATTGAACTCAGGGATCTGCAAATCGCTGATCTGAAGATCGCCCTGCGCAAGGGTTATGAGGATTTTGTCGCCCTGCGGACCGATGTGATGTTCATCGTCCTCATCTACCCGATTGTGGGTCTTGTCCTGACCCTTTTTGCCGTCAACCGCGAGATGTTGCCGCTCTTGTTCCCCCTCATCGCAGGTTTCGCCCTGATCGGGCCGGTCGCCGCCATCGGCCTTTATGAAATGAGCCGGAAACGCGAACGCGACGGCCAGGCAAGCTGGCGCGATGCATTCAGCGTGATGCAGTCGCCATCATTCGTGCCCATTCTGGTGCTCGGTTTTTATCTGGCTGCACTTTTCATCACCTGGATGATCGTTGCCTTCACGCTCTACGGCGTTACGCTCGGGCCGGAGCCGCCGCAATCGGCGCTTGGGTTCTTCAACGATGTGCTGACCACAGGTCCCGGCTGGACCATGTTGGTGGCAGGCGTGGCGATCGGGGCAGTTTTTGCACTGGTGGTCCTGGCGATCAGTTTGGTGTCGTTTCCCATGCTGATCGATCGGCAGGTGGGTATTCCAAAGGCTGTGGTGACATCGGTCAAGATCACCCGCAAAAACCCCGTTGTCGTGGCCGTCTGGGGCCTGATCGTTGTGGCGCTGCTCGGATTGGGTGTTCTGACACTGTTTGTCGGCATGATCATCGCCTTGCCAGTGCTGGGCCACGCGACATGGCACCTGTATCGGCAAGCGGTTGTGCCGGCAGACCGGGCAGCAACAACCTAACGACCGCCCCGCACCCGAAGCGGCAAAAGCAGCTCCGGAACACCGAAAAGCATCAGGATGCCCTGCAACACTGCCAACGCGCCCACAACCTGCAGCACGCGCCACATCCAGCGGGACCGGCCCATCATCTGATCGCTGCGCATTTCGCCGCTTTTGGGGTCATAACGACCGGACACAATATCACCGGGCTGATGCGGCTTGGGGCTGAACCAGGTCGATCCGGTATATTCCGGGCGCGGACGGTCGGTGGTCTGCAGACCGAAAACGGGGCGATAGGACCGTTTGCCGTCCGTGTCGCGGCGTTCGTCCACCTGAAGAACAATCAGCATCGCAGGTTGTGAATTTTCCAGAAACCGGGAAGACGAGGCGGTCAGAAACCAACCGACAAGCAGGAACAGCGCGCCAACGAAGATATATTTAAAGGCCGTCCACCATATGCGTGTACCGATACCCCAGAAACAAGAAGACAGGCGTAACGCCTGCCCACTCGCCCTGCCAAGACTGCTCTGTTACGCCTTTTTGCCCGCGGCGCTTCGTTATCGGCGAATCTATCCCGGTAAGTGATTCGGCGTCAATCCCATGATTCGCGAATCGGCAAAAAGAAGGCTGGCCATCGGCCCCAGCCAAATCCTCGATGAGGATTTGCAAACAGACTTTCCGCGAAAGTCTGACGTCCCCGCCGTGACTTGCTTAGCCGTCGCATTGGCTTAAACTAAATCTCAGGTCGCCGATCCCGGCCTACCCCCTTCATCACGGGGCAGCACGCAACCTGCAGGATCAGTTTCATCGCATCAGCCTTTCGGGCATCGCACATAAGAAGGGATTGTGATCGAACGCCCGTGATGGAAGGTTCTGACATGAAGCTCTCTGCCCCGATCCCCGTTCTCAAACGCCGCGCTAAGGCACTTGCTCGCGATATCGGCATTTCCCACAATCAGGCGCTTGATCAGATCGCCCGCCAGGAAGGTTTCCAAAGCTGGAGCCTGCTTTCCGCCCGCGCTGGCCAGTTCTGTGCCGGTCTGTTCGGTCAATTGGTGGCGGGCGATTTTGTTCTGCTTGGCGCCCGACCGGGGCAGGGTAAAACCCTGCTGGGTCTGCGCACATTGCTTGACGCTATCGCAACAGGGCAGCGCGGCTATTTCTTCACCTTGGAATATACATCAGCGCAGGTCCTAGAACGTATCAGACAGATCGGTGCAAACCCGACGCAAGTCGGGCCGCAGTTTATTCTGGACACGTCTGATGGCATCAGCGCGGCCCACATTGTCGCTCAGACCCGAAGAGCACCAACCGGGTCCTGTATCGTGGTTGATTACCTGCAACTTCTGGACCAGCGACGCGAAAACCCACCATTGGCCGATCAGATCACCACCCTGCGCGATCATGCGCAGACGCGGAGTTTGATGATTATCATGATTTCGCAGATCGACCGGTCCTATGATTTATCGACAAAAACCGTTCCGGATATCAGTGACGTGCGCCTCCCCAATCCGATTGATATGGGGCTATTCACAAAAGCCTGCTTTCTGCACGAGGGCGAGGTTGTAATCAGCTCGCATTCGTCCGGCTGAGCGCCTGTTCCAGATCATAGATCAGATCATCCGCATCCTCGATCCCGATGGACAGACGCAATAGGCGCGGATGCACGGGGAATCCCTCACCTGATACCGTCTTGCGATGTTCGATCAGGCTTTCCACCCCGCCCAGCGATGTGGCGGGGTAAAACACTTCGCAATACCGGCAGACATCGATGGCGGTCTGTTCCGACCCTTTCACGATGATCGACATCATGCCGCCGAACTGTCCATCGGTCTGTTTCTTGGCCACCGCATGACCAGGGTCTGATGGCAGGCCCGGATACAGCACCGCCTCGATCTGTGGATGCCCGTCGAAATGGGTCGCGACAGCCATCGCGTTTTTGCAGGCCTTCTCGACCCGCAGAAACAGTGTCCGCATCCCCCGGATCAGCAACCAGGCATCAAAGGATTGCAGCACCGTGCCCTGCAGCTTGCGGATCAGCGCGATATCATCCCAGAAATTACCTGTCTGGCGCACCGACAGCACACCGGCGGTGACATCGGAATGCCCGCCCAGATATTTGGTGGCGGAATGAAACGAAAAGTCCGCCCCGAAATCCAAGGCGCGGGTCATGCAGGGGGGTGTGCCCGTACAATCTGTCATCAGCTTGGCGCCAGCGGCATGGGCAATCTCGGCGGCGGCGGCAATATCCGTCACTTCCCAATTGGGGTTGTTTGGGGTCTCGACCCAAACCAACGCGGTCTCACCCGGGCGGACAGCGGCGGCCATTTCATCCAGATTGCCGGCGGTATAGTCGCTCAGGCTGATGCGCCCTTTGGCGGCGGCACTTTGCAGCTGGGCCAGCACCCCGTGATACATCACCTTGGGCGCCACCACATGGGCCCCGGTCAGCAGATGGTCGATCACCGCCGTACAGGCCGACATGCCCGATGAAAACAGCAGGGACTCTTTCGCCCCTTCCAGTTCCGCAATCACAGCTTCTGCCTGTGCGGTCGTCTGGCTGCCATCGCGGCGATACCAATAGGGTCGGCGCACTTGATAGTCTTCATCCCGCGCATAGGTGGCCGCAGGCTGGATCGCCGGGGTCACCGCACCTGTGCCATCTTCGACAAAATGCAGCGCCTGCGCGATGCGGGTATGCAGCGATAGTTTGCGGTTACTGTCTGGCATCAGATGTTCCTAACTGACGGGGGCATAGACCCGGCACAGCGGATCAACGGGGATCGGGCTGACCAGAAACGGGGTTTCGGGGGGCATCCCGCTTTCCTCGATCCAGACGCCGTTCAGGCAGAAATCCTGCGCAAAGTTCCCCAGATTGAAACCAAAGCCGGGATTGCCACAATCATCGGCATTGCCGTTAGCATTCCACGCCTGACTGACGCCCAGGCCAATTTCGCCGGGGGTCATGAACGCATTGCGGGCCGGGTTGAAAAACAAGGTCCAGCTGTCAGTCGCATCCCGCGTGGCCATATCCCATTTGCCGAGCAATGTGCCCTCTTGATAGCCCGCGATCTTGAACCGGGTGACATCAGCCTCTGTCACGACAGGCTTGTTCAGCGCGCTGGGCTCGATCGTCATTTGACCGGTCATGGTGTAGTCATTGGCCCCCTTCCAGCAGAAATAGAAATCCGCCGCCTGCGCGTTGGTGGCAAAAAGGGCCAGTGCCGTCGTCAATCCGCGTATCATGTCGTGTTCTCTCGCATCACATGCCCCGCAAGATACAGCGATCCGCAGATCAGAATACGGGCATTTGGCGACTTTTTGGTGATCGCCGTGATGGCATCCTGCACAGATGAGGCCGTGGTCGCCGCCAAGCCAACGCTTGCCGCGACCTCTGCCGTCTTCTCCGCCGGGATCGTATTTGCCTCACCGGGGATGGATACCGCGTGCAGGCTGTCGGCCATCGCGGCCAGCGGGGCCATATAGCCTGCGATATCCTTGGTGTTCAGCATACCGCAGATCAGATGGATCGGGCGTTTGGGTTGCTCCTTCAGGGTCGCGGCCAGCGCATGGCCCGCCGCCGGGTTATGGCCACCATCCAGCCAGAGCTCTGCCGGGGCGGCCAGATCGACCAGCGGACCCTTGGTCAGCCGCTCCATCCGGGCGGGCCAATAGGCACCGGTGACGGCGGCCTCGCATGCCACCTCGTCCTGGCCCAAGATGCGTAAGGCGGCAATCGCAGCACCTGCATTCAGGATCTGATGGGGGCCGGGCAGGTTCGGCAAAGGAAGGTCCAACAATCCACGCTCGTCCTGATAAACCAATCGCCCGCGCTCGGTCGTGACATGCCAATGCTGCCCATAGGCCAGCAGCGGCGCACCCAATCGCGTCGCCTGCTGTTCGATCACGTCAAGCGCTGCATCATGCTGCGGACCAACAACGCAAGGCACCCCGCGCTTGATGATCCCGGCCTTTTCACCGGCAATCTCCGGCAAGGTCTCGCCCAGATATTGCTGGTGGTCCAGATCAACAGGTGTGATCACCGTCAGGGCTGGCTTGGCCACCACATTGGTTGCGTCCAACCGGCCCCCCAATCCGACCTCAAGCAGGGTATAATCCGCCGGTGCCTCGGCAAAGGCCAGCAAGCCTGCCACCGTGGTGATCTCGAAATAGGTGATCGGCTCCCCGCCATTGGCCGCATAACAGCGGTCCAGCACCTCGGTCAGGGCGTCTTCGGAAATCAATTCACCCGCCAGTCGGATACGCTCGTGAAACCGCGCCAGATGGGGGGAGGTATATGCATGCACCCTGGCGCCGGACTGTTCCAGCCCGGCGCGGATCATCGCCTGTGTCGATCCCTTGCCATTGGTCCCCGCGACATGGATGACGGGGGGGAGGCGGTCCTGCGGATTGCCAACAGCTGCCAACAGCCGCCACACCCGATCCAGCACCAGATCCATGACCTTGGGATGCAAGGCCATCATCCGTTCAAGAATAACGTCCGATTGTGCGGTCACTTGGCCTTTTCCGGCGGCAGCGGGTCTTCCAGTTGCAAGGTCGCTTCCGATGTAATCTCGGGCGGCGGTAAATCACCTTTCACAGGGGCATCCTGCTTCATCAGCAAACGGACGATCGTCACCAACTCGTCCTTGAGGTTGGTGCGCTTGGTCACCCGGTCCAGCATCCCGTGATCCAGCAGGTATTCAGCGCGCTGGAACCCTTCAGGCAGCTTTTCACCGATGGTCTGTTCGATGACGCGGGCACCGGCAAAACCGATCAGGGCATTGGGTTCGGCAATCTGCACGTCACCCAGCATGGCATAGGATGCGGTCACACCGCCCGTCGTTGGATGGGTCAGCACCACCACATAAGGCAGACCTGCCTCTTTCAGCATTTGCACGGCAATGGTCGTGCGCGGCATCTGCATCAGGCCCAGAATGCCCTCCTGCATGCGGGCGCCACCGGCGGCGGAAAACAGGATCAACGGACGCTTCAGCTTAATCGCCCGCTCGGCTGCGGCCACAATGGCGTTGCCGACATACATCGACATCGACCCGCCCATAAAGGAAAAGTCCTGCACGGCGACGACCACAGGTGTGCGGCCCATCTCGCCTTCGGCGACCAACATAGCATCCTTTTCGCCCGTCTTGCGGCGCGCCTCCTTGATCCGGTCGGTATAGCGTTTCTGATCCCGGAAATGCAGCGGATCAACTACCGGCTCAGGCACCTCGACCTCAACAAAAACGCCGCCATCAAAGATTGACCGCAGCCGGTCGCGGGCGCCAATGGCCATATGGTGATCGCAATTGGTGCAGACGTTCAGATTGTCGGCCAGTTCGCGGTGAAACAGCATTGTGCCGCAGGCGTCACACTTGGTCCACAGGTTCTCGGGCACTTCGCGGCGCGAAAACAGGGAGTTGATCGTGGGGCGAACGTAGTTGGTGATCCAGTTCATGGGGCGGCCTTTTGCGTTAACGGGTTTGAGATATGCCGCGACGGGCGCAATTGCAATCAGGGACGCAAGCGGTGGCGCAGTATCCGCCAACAGACAACCGAGGCCAGAAAATCCAGAACAAACAGGAAAACCGGCGTATCCGCCGCCGCATAAGGGGCCACGGCCCAGGCAAAATCCGACATCGCATCCTGCGGGCTGACGAAAGCAAACAGGATCAGGTTATTGGCAAAATGCCAGCCACAGGCAGCGCCCAGATTACCGGTCACCCGCACCAGATCGGCCCACATCAGCGCATAGACAAAGATGATCGCAATCACCGGCCATGTCAGCGCACCCATCGTGGCGGGATCATAGTGCAGCAGCGCAAATGCCGCCTGCGGAACCAGCAGCCAGACCCAGGGCGACTGAAAACGGGCGGCCATCTGCTGCATCAGATAGCCGCGAAACACGAATTCTTCGGCACTTGTCTGGATCAAGGTCAGCACGATCACCAAAGGCAGCAGGATCAACACATTGCCAAGGCTGCGCTGAAACACGGCATCAAACGGCACGGACCAGATCACCAATAGAACCGCCTGCACGGCGAAAACAACAACCACCGCCACGCCAAAATGGCGAAAGGCTGGGCGCAGGGGGCCAATAACCGTGCCGAAACTGCGGCCATGCAGCCATTTGACAGCGGCCCAGACACCCAGCGTGGCACCACTGAACGTGGCCAGCAGAAACCCCAGCGACGCTGCCCCGCTTTCAGGGTCAAACTCGTCCAGAAAGCTCAGCGTTCCAAGCGCGGCCGCCACAACGCCTATGTAAACCGCCGCGATCAGCACGAAACCCAAGATAATACGCCACACCGCAGGCTTACGCCGCGCAGGGGCGATAAACCGCTCGAAAGGCTCTGCAAAGACCGTCTGGCGCATGCTCTTCCCTTTCGCTTCAGCGACGCAACGCGATCCGGGCGGCAAGCCACATGATCAGCACCGTCAAAAATATCATGATGAGGGTGCAGACAACCCAGATCACCGCAAATTCGGCAATAAACGCGCTGACTTCCTCAGGATCACGATATTCGAACAAGACCAAGGCAAAGCCCGAATGCGGCCGGTTCTCAATCCCGAAGAACATGATCGCAAAGAAGTTCGTTGTCAGATGCAGACCAATCGCAGCGCCCAGTGTGCCGGTGCGAGCGGTCAGGTCTGCGCAGACGACGCCCAGCAATGTCGCCCAGACGACATAGACAAACCCTTCCAATGGGGTATTGCCGTTCCAGTAATGCCAGATACCAAACAAAAGCGACGGAATGCCCATCCATACCCAGCGGTTCAGTGACAGGCAGGCCAATTGCTGCTGCAGATAACCCCGAAACACCATTTCTTCCGTGGTGACCTGGATCAGCAATGCGATCAGGGCGAATGGCAGCAAAAGAAACCAGCTGATCAGGGGCCGTATTTCCACAATCATACCTGCGCCGCCCCATGGCACCACGATCTGTATCACAAACAGGATGGCGATCAGGGCGACCGCGACGCGGCGCAGGTCAAACCACGCGGCATCGGTCGGACCGATCAGGGACCAGAACCCGCGCCCATGCATCCGCCGCAGCGTCCACAGAAAGGCGAACGCCGGGATGGCGAACATGGCGAACTGTAACCATGTGCCAAACGCAGTGCGCCCTTCTTCAAACGCGATCTGCCCGGACAGCGGCAGGACAGTCATGATCAGGGCTGGCGTGACCAGAAAGGCGCCGACAAAGACGGCACTGACCAGAATGACATATCGCAGATCGGTCACGCCGGCTGCGGGGCGGGCAAATTGGGTCAAGGGGCCGTAAGGGTCAGACATGACGGCCAACATGGGGCCCCGATGCGCCGCAGGCAACCACAGTTCCGCCTTGCGTCACGAGGGGCCACTATTTAGACCCGTTTCCAACAGTTTCCGGGAGAAGATCAGATGCTCAAAGGCAAGGCCGACAAAACAAATCTACCCAGCCGCCACGTGACCCAGGGGCCCGCGCGGGCACCGCACCGGTCCTATTACTACGCCATGGGTCTGGATGAAGAGGACATCGCCCAGCCATTTATCGGCGTCGCCACCTGCTGGAATGAGGCCGCACCCTGTAACATCTCGCTCAACCGTCAGGCGCAGGCGGTCAAACTGGGGGTCAAGGCCGCCAGCGGCACGCCGCGCGAATTCACCACCATCACCGTCACCGATGGCATCGCCATGGGGCACGAGGGGATGCGCTCCTCGCTCGCCTCGCGCGACGCGATTGCGGACACCGTTGAACTGACCATGCGCGGCCATTGCTACGACGCTATCGTGGGCCTTGCGGGCTGCGACAAATCCCTGCCGGGCATGATGATGGCCATGGTCCGTCTGAACACACCATCGGTGTTCATGTATGGCGGGTCGATCATGCCGGGCCGGTTTGAAGGGCGCGACGTGACCGTGCAGGACGTGTTCGAGGCCGTGGGCCGCCATCAGGCGGGCGCTAATTCTGACGAAGAATTGCGCGCCTTGGAAAAAGTGGCCTGCCCTTCTGCCGGGGCCTGCGGTGGCCAGTTTACCGCCAACACCATGGCCTGCGTTTCCGAGGCGATCGGCCTTGCACTTATGAACTCAGCCGGTGCACCGGCCCCCTACGAAAGCCGCGACCAGTACGCGCAGGCCAGCGGTGAAGCGGTCATGAACCTGCTTGAGAAAAACATCCGCGCTCGCGATATCGTCACCCGCAAATCGCTGGAAAACGCCGCCCGCATCGTGGCCTGCACCGGCGGGTCCACCAATGCGGGCCTGCACCTGCCTGCCATCGCGCATGAAGCTGGAATTGATTTCGACCTCTTTGACGTCTGCGACATCTTCCATGACACGCCCTATTTCGTCGATCTGAAACCGGGCGGACAATTTGTGGCCAAGGACCTGTATGAGGTCGGCGGCGTGCCTGTCGTGATGAAGGAACTGCGCAAGGCAGGGCTTATTCACGAGGATTGCATGACAGCCTCTGGCCGGACCATGGGCGAAGAGCTTGACCTGATCGAAGGCGAGGCGGATGGCAAGGTGATCTACCCAGCCGCCAACCCGATCACCAAAACCGGCGGCGTTGTGGGCCTCAAGGGCAACCTCGCCCCCGAAGGTGCCATCGTGAAAGTGGCGGGCATGTCCGAGGGTGAACAGGTCTTCACCGGCCCCGCCCGTGTGTTCGAATGCGAAGAAGACGCGTTCGAGGCGGTCAAGGCGCGCGGCTACAAGGAAGGCGAAGTGCTGGTCATCCGCAACGAAGGGCCATCCGGTGGACCAGGGATGCGGGAAATGCTGGCAACCACAGCGGCCCTGTCCGGTCAGGGGATGGGTAAGAAGGTCGCGCTGATCACTGACGGCCGGTTCTCCGGCGCGACCCGCGGCTTCTGCGTGGGCCATGTCGGGCCAGAGGCGGCGCATGCCGGGCCCATCGGGCTTTTGCAAGATGGCGATGTAATCACCATCAACGCCATCACAGGGGAACTGACCGTCGATCTGACCGACGAAGAACTGAACACCCGCAAGGACAACTGGAAAGGGCCGCGCGAGACGATCTATGCCTCCGGCGCGCTCTGGAAATATGCGCAGCTTGTGGGCGGTGCGCGTCTGGGGGCGGTGACCCATCCCGGCGCCAAGCACGAAAAACACATCTATATGGATCTCTGATCTTGCGGATTATTGTTTTGGGCGCGCTAGGCGGTCTGGCGATCACCGCCTGCACGCCAACAGTGACACCGGTAAAGTCGCTTGCGCTTGTCGAAGGCGGGATCACGGCAAACGCACCCGCAGGCTATTGCGTGGACCCGTCAGCCAGCAAACCCGCTGATGGGTTCGCCGTGATGTCATCATGCGCATCGCTCGGGGCGGGGGACAGGGTGCCGGACGTGCTTGGGGTGGCGACGGTTCAGGTCGGCCCACCGGACAGCGGCACCGTCATCGGATCGGAAGAGGCGTTGCTGGCTCTTCTACAGTCAGACGCGGGGGCTGTTCTTCTCAGCGCAGATGGGAATAAGGACAGAGTAAGGGTACTGGAAGCGGTGACAGGCGAAAACACCGTGACCGTGCATTTCAGTGACAATGGTGAACCGCCAATGACCGGTTTGCAGGGCGAAGAATGGCGCGCCTTCACCGATATTGACGGGCGGCTGGTGACAGTCGCTGTGCGTGGGCTGGCCACGGCACCGCTGCGGGACGGGACTGGGAACTGGCTCCTTAACCTTGTAGTCAACGGGCTACTTGCAACCGGTGGTAGCGCGCCGGATGAAACATCGACGCTATAGATTGTTTCATTCTTTACAGGTGTTTGACACAATCGGCACCAGATCGGGACGGGACAAAGGATATTCATGGCGTTCAACCCCAATGGGATTATCGGCAAGTTCCTGCATCAGCGCGCCTTGGCGCGGTGGACGGCTGCGGCACGGTCTGCCCCTACCGCTGACATCGCGATACTGCGGACCCATCGCCAGCAGGCGCGGCAGTTGCGGACGCCACTGCAGGAACTGACCTATATCGCTGATACTCGGCTGGCGCTGCCCCGGATCGGATCGAATACATTTGCGCGCCCTGCAGGCACCGACTGGTCCTGGCGGCCGCAATTGTGGCGGGGTGCGTTACCCAAACGAGGGATCGCACCAGCCCTGAGCAAGTCCCGCCTCGGGCCGGATCTGACGATCTTCCACGATTGCGGAACCAGTGAAATCTCGCTCCGGCAGGTGCGTAATGCGCGGGATCACGATCTTGCAGCCTTTGGGGTCACGCTTGAGGTGTTTCGCTTTGACGGGACTTTCCTGTCGCTTGTTCTGGACCTGCCTACCGGGGTTTGCGCCGGTCTGAAAAAGCAGCACCTGATCCAGCTGGCCGCCACGATAGACCGGGAAAAACCCATCAGGATACTGGCCCGCTTGAACGTAAAAAATGGACCAAACACCGAACAAATCCTGCTCACACTGCCCGATGACGACGCTGAAACAGCCGTCGAATTCGACCTCGCCTATAGCCAGCTCAATGAAAAACGGGCAGAGCGGATGTGGATCGACCTGATGTTCGAAGATCCGCAGATGAACAAGATCACCCTGCGCGACCTGAACGTCTGCAGATATCCCCGCGCCGAGATGTAAGCAGCAAAAAAGGGCCCGCCGATGACCAAAATGACGCTGACCAAAACGCGCCTTTTCGCTGGGGTTTGGGAAGGGGAACTGACCGGGGCAGGGGCGGATCAACCCGACCTGCAGGTCACCCATCTTGGTGAAACCATCGACGGGGTCACGCTCACCCATGATGCGGATCAGGACATTTGGCATGTCAGCATTCCGATCCCGGCGCGGCTGATCAGTGACGGGGTGCAGACTTTCATCATCAGCGACAAGCAGGGCAATGTGCTCGACAGTTTCATGCTGCTCTCGGGCGAGGCGCTGGCCGAAGATATCAGGGCCGAGGTCGCGTTGCTGCGCAATGAACTGGACATGTTGAAACAGTCATTCCGGCGGCACTGCAACGAAGGCTGACGGGTGCGCCATTACGTCGCCCGGCCCGCTTCGGATCAAAATATTCCGCCAGATCAATAGATTGTCAGAAGCACAACCATCCTGCCATGCGCCCCGTAACAAACTCGTTAACAGGGACTTGAAAGGATTTTCCCCATGAATCGTCGTTTTGCATTGAAGTCAGCCATCCTTGCCGCAGGTGTCGCCGTTGTCGCCGCCTGTACGCCTATGATGGAAAAAGAACCTGACATCGTCGACATCGCCTCCTCCAACGGTAACTTCAACACGCTGGTCGCCGCCGTTTCCGCCGCTGGTCTGGTTGAGACACTCAAGGGCGATGGCCCCTTCACCGTCTTCGCGCCTACAGATGCTGCCTTTGCCGCATTGCCAGCCGGCACCGTCGACACCCTGCTGCTGCCTGAAAACAAGGATCAGCTGGTCGCGATCCTGACCTATCACGTCGTGCCGGGTGCGGTGACATCCGACCAACTCGCCGGTCAGCGGCTCAGCGTCGCGACCGTGAACGGGGCGGACGTACATATCGATGGTCGCAATGGCGTAAAAGTCGAAAACGCCAACGTGACCACCGCGGACATCATCGCCTCCAACGGCGTGATCCACGTAATCGACAGCGTCCTGCTGCCGTAACACGGCGTCCTGCGAAAGAGCAGTGACAAACGGCCCTGCCGCGCAAACTCACTTGGCGCGGCGGGGTTTTTTGTTCGAAATGAGCCCAAACAGCTTTATGCTGCGCAGCAGACCAACACCTGCAATGCAAAGTCCACGGTAATCGACATCGCCCACGTCGCTGCATACGATGGACAACATGACAAACCACTTTCGAAATTTCTCAGGCAGCAGGAGGTAAAGATATTGGACTCAGGTTGGTTGGCGATTCTTAAAGCAAGTGCATGGCAGCTGCTCGGACTTAGTCTTGCTTTAAGCGTGTTTTGGCTTTTGCTGAGGGCTGAGATCCTTCCTCCCTCGGACTCGCCGTTTGTGGTCTACGGCCTGCCTCTAGCGATCCTAATTACAGCCGGACTTGGTCTTGCATCGTTAGTCGAACAGGTCGCGAAATGGGCAACGGCTGCGGTGACCAAACGCCGAGAAGCAAAAGAACAGGACCAGAAAATCGCGAAGCACCAGCGCAAATTCGCCGAACACATACCTTATATGACAGATAACGAATTAGCGATTTACGGTTATTTGCTTAAGGATAACCGGAAGAGCTTCACAGCTGAGATGGACGGCGGCCATGCGGCTTCGCTGTACAAGCGCGGATTTATTCAAACTGACGCGCAGAACGGGCATTCTTACGGGGCCTATGAATTTCCGTTCTCCGTCCCCGATCACATCTGGTCGGTTTTGGAAGAGAAACGGGACCAGTTCCCAAGCACATTCGCAGACAAAACACTGCCTTGGTATCGAAGACGCTTTTGAATACGGACGGACTATGCGCACAACTGTTGTCAGCAGGCCAGCTATTTCCAAGTATTGTTGGCTCTCAAGAATGCTGACCGCGATCCAGTATTATATTGCGCAAAATTCAGATGCTGAAAACAGCCTCATATGCTGAGATACCATGAAATCTTAGGGCTAAAGAACGGTCATTCGTGCGCTCAGATCTAACGGCAGTTCCGTCTCGCTAAGCCGACGGTTTGCAGCTCAAAGAATCATGATTGCTGCTGACACAACGCGCGCAATCCAACGCATCCAGTATCAACGCTGCAACCGGGCTGAAAGCAACAGCTTCGTTCGGGTGTGATCCCCATTCATTCCCCCAAGCAAACAAAAAAGGTGGCCGTTTTCACGGCCACCCCCTTCTTCCCTGATCATGCTCTCAGGTGCTTGGGAACGCTGATCGTATGATCAGTTGAAGTTATAGATCACCGACACACCCAGCGTGTTCACAGCGTCCGACAGGTCGTCATCGGATTCACTGTTGAAGTTGGTGGTGTAGCTGGTGCGCAGCGACAGGGTATCTGTCATTGCCACGTTCAGCGCCAACTCATTGGTGACGGTGGTCGCAGTTTCCGAATAAATCACGTCGGTGTCGTTGGTGACATAGGTCGTCTCGGTCAGGCTGCGGAACACGTTGGACGATACCGAAGCAGCGGCTTCAGAGATATCCTCGGTCTCCCGCGGGTCGCCTTCCATCGATGTCACACGCTTTGCGGCACGGTAGCCGGGGCCAGCCTGAACCGACCACTGCGTGTCGGCAGTGTTGTAGATCCGGTAACCCAGACCAGCACCGGCAAAGATGTCCTGCGTGAACTCACCTTCACTGTCGGCCAGATTGTCATAGGCGGCTTCCAGTTTGCCATAAGCAAAGAAGGTCGCGGTCAGATCGCGGCGATAATCAACGCCAGCCAGCAACGTGTCCTTTGTCTTTTCGCCATCAAATTCGCCGTAAGCGAGGCTTGCGGTGATATCGAGGCCGTTGATGCCGTCAAATGTGCCATAACGCAGGCCAAGGCCGACATCGGTCGTGTTGTCACCGTCGCTGCTGACGGACGTACCGCGCACAGCCAGCGAGCCGTAAGAGCCGATTTCGCGGCCTTCATTGCCAAAGCGGCCGATGTCACGCTCGCGATCTTCCTCGATCTGCTCTTCCAGGTCTTCGACCGCATCGGCAGATGCATCTTCGTTGCTGAATGTTGTGGTTTGCGCAGCACCGGCTGTCGCGATGAAACCGCTGATAGCGGCGATAATAAAGACGTTCTTTGTCATGGGTCTATCCTTTCCCAAGAAAGTGACCCGCCCTTTAAGGGGAACGGGAGCATCTCTGCTGACCCGCTATCTAGGGACAGATCATCATCAAGGGAAATTCAAAATAATCATGCTTAAAGCGATTATTTATTATGGATCAATTGTCTTGCCCATAACGTCTACCGCGTGATCCTCACTGATATCACGTAGCTGCGCGATTACCGCCTCTCCATCCGCTTCAGCGGCTCCGGCCACCTGCGCCAATACTTGCGCGGCCACACTGCGGATAGCGGGGTCAAGGTCCTCGCGCCACACCGCCCAGACCGGATAGGGAAAGCGTGGGGCGTCCGGCACCAGATGCAATTGCCCCGCATCCAGATACCGTTTCACATAGCGGGCGGGCAAATATCCTGCCGCCTGCCGGTTCACGATGAATTCGGCGGCCAACGCTCCCAGTGCAAAGGTTAGCCCGGGATTGGTCAGGTCCGGCAGGGCCAGCGCATGGGCGCTCACAAATTCCGGGCCCCAGTCCACGAAGACATAGCGATCATCCAGATCCATCGTCGGGTCAGGCCAAGAGGCGACAAGCACCAGTTCCTCCTCCAACACCTCCTCTGCCACCAACCCGGGGCGCAGCTGCGGCATATAAAGCAAGCCGACATGCATGATCCCTTCGATCAGGAACCGGGTCAGACGATCCGGCATCCCCAGTTCGGCCCGGATATTCAGATCAGGCATGTCCGCGCGCAACCCGTCGATCCAGCGAAACCCCAGCCGGGGCCACAGCGAATATTGCGCGCCGATGGTCAGGGACCGGGTAAACCCCTCTGGGATCGCCACCTGCTGACGCGCTTCTTCCCACACCCGGATCATCGACAAGGCATAGCGTTCAAACTCGCGGCCCGCATTGGTCAGTTCCGCCCCCGCCTTGGACCGGGTGAACATTGGCTTGCCCAGAACATCCTCCAGCCTTTGGATGCGCAGGGATACGGCAGATTGGGTCACATAAAGCCGTTCAGAGGCCGACACAAATGATCCGGTCGCAGCCACCTCGAGGAATGTCTTCAGCAGTGTGATGTCCATCACAACAGATCCATAAGCAAATATCGTTTTATATATATTTCTTATTCGTTTTTCTTCTGCATGGACAGCCCCTATCTAGGCCTCAAGCAAAGGCACCCCGCCAAACGCATCGTCCGAACCCTGAAAGGACAAGACAATTAAAACGACACTCGCACGCGCCGTCATGATCCTGACCGGTATCGTCTTCCTGAGCGCCTGTTCCGCCGAAAAGGTTGTTGACCGCAGCGTCGATGGTGGCCTTTTCATCGCAAACACCGCCGTGAAAGGCGCCGTCGGGGCCACCAAACTGGCCGTGCGCGGCACTGGCGCCGCCATCAATGCGGTCTCGGGGGAATAAGGATCAGGGCGAAAATGTGAGCGATGCGGGCAGGCCCTTGTCCCGGTCGGTGCTCGTATCGCAATACCTGATCCTACTGACCCTGCCGCACAGCAGCTTCTGCGCGGCAGGGTCTTTTTTCACGAATGCCACCTAGTGTCAGTGTCTATTCATCCGCCAGATCAACGGAACAATTGCCACGATCAGGATGGCACCGAACAAAAACGGTGCGCCGGGCAGATACAGCCCCTCACCGTTCACAAACCGCTCGAACACGCCGGTCATCGCAAGCGGGGCCGCGACAGCCGCCACCGATGACAGCGACGCGATCACCCCCTGCACCAATCCCTGCTGATCTTCGCCCACACGATTGGCGGCAAAGGCCGTCATCAAAGGCGGCGCCATGTCGGACAAAGCCGCGATAGGCAGAAAGACGACCACGGCCCACACCGCGCTTGTCCCACCAAAGCCAACCATTGCGATCACTGCGGCAACAGTCGCGATTTTCAACGTCTTGAAATCGTCCAACCGCCTGGTCAGTTGCGGCAATATACCGGCCTGCACGCCAGCAATCAGCACCCCATAGCCCGACAATGTCAGGCCAATGGTGAACCCGTCCCAGCCAAAGACCTCACGTCCCCAGAACGCCCAAAGCGTCGGATAGACCATATTGGCGAACTCAAAGACAAAGATGCAGATCAACGGAATGGCAAGGCCGGGGATCACGAATGCCCGGATAATCGTGCCAAACGGGTTCAGGTCACGCCGCCCGAAAGGGCGCCGGTTTTCCGGCTTCAGCGATTCCGGCAACACGAAAAGCCCAAACGCCACGTTCAGCGCCGACAGGCCCGCCGCGATCCAGAACGGTGCCGTGACATGCCAGCCCGACGCCATCCCGCCCATCGCAGGCCCCAGCACAAAGCCGATCCCGAACGCGGCCCCGATCATGCCAAAGGCCGCTCCGCGCTCTTCCGGCTTGGCGATGTCCGCAATATAGGCGGTCGCGGTGATATAGGTGGCCCCCGCCATCCCCGCCACAACCCGGCCCACCAGCAGCACCCAATAGGTCTGCGCCATCGCCATGATCACATAATCAATCGTCAGCGTGACAAGCGCCGCGATCAAGACGGGTTTGCGCCCATAAGCATCCGACAGGCTGCCCACAATCGGCCCGAACAGAAACATTGCCGCGGCATAGGCCGACATCATCACGCCACCCCAGAACGCGCCCTCGGCCGTACTGGAAGCACCCACGCGATCCATCAGGTCCGGCATGATCGGAAACACAATCCCGATCCCGATGGCGTCGATCATCAGGGTGGCAAGGATGAACAGAAAAGGACCGTTGAGTTTCATGGCGCCACACGACACGCGAAACGGATGTCATACAAGCCCGGAAATTCGGTCTCCCGACAGTTGCTGACGTGTTAGCCGTCGCCCCCCAGATCATCCCAGATCTCGCGCACCCACCGCATGATCACCTGCGCCTCTTCCCAGCGGTTCGACATCTCGCGGCCCTGCGCATCAGTGATGGCATATTCCGGTGGACCCAATTCGCAGACAAAGATGCAGTCGCCCGACGCATTGCGCGCCCGCCAATCGGCCAGCCCCTCGCGCCACCAGCCCTTGAACAGGTCCACCCATTTCTGGTGCTGCGGGAAGTCCAACTGCAACTGAATCTGCTGACGGGATGCCACTCGCCCCTGAAAACTGTCGGATCGCTGCAATATCCGGCTGATCAGCCCCATGTCGTGGTCAGACAGGGGAAACCAGAACTCCCGATCCACCACATAATGCGACAGGTCCGCACACATCCGCATCTGCGGAATGCGATGTAGCAATTGCAGGGTCATATACAGATCATTGGTGATGCAGTTGCGATGCGTCTCAAACTGCACCGGCACACCAATTCGCTCCGCCATCGCGATCCAAGTTTCGATCACCGGCACCATATCATCCAGCGCAATCGGCATCACCTGCCCAATCACATCCACAAACGGCGCGCCGAAATCGGCGGCCATGTGCAGCGTGTCTTCAAGGCTTTCTATCGTCTTGGGAAAGGCCACGATCAGCGGCGTCAGCCCCTGCGCCTCCATATGCGGACGCGCCGCATGGGCCACCGCCACATCCGATGCACCCAGATCAATGGCCATCCCGTCAAAACCGGCCTCGGCGACCATTGCGCAGACCTGATCCAGCGGCAGCTTCACCCCCGTCTGGTCATGCGGCTGCATCGCCCAAAGCGAGGTATAGACCTGTAATCGCCGCATGCGCTGCCCCCAATTGTGCCACAGGCACTGTCACGCAGGGCCGCAAGGCACGCAATGCAAAACTAATTCACCTCTGATCTCGCCTGCAAAGCCCGACGGGTCATCCAGTTGGAAAACGGTACGGTCCACAACAATGTGGCGGCGATGGCCAGCTTCTCCAGCCCGCCATCAATCCAGTCGGGGGCAAGCTTAAAGGCGGTGGCAAAAACCGCCCATAACACCGCTGAGACCAGAAACAGACGGGCCATCGACGGGGCCGTGTCGCGAAAGGAATACCACATCAGAATCGGCCCGATCAGGTAAAGTGGACCAAGCAGGAATGTCAGCCGCGTGTGTACGCTCATCCCATCGGTTTCAGCAGTGCGTCCAAATGCATCCCACAAGCCAATCGCGACAATCACCAAGGCCAGCAAGGCAAAACACAGGATACTGGCAGTCCAGCGCTTGGTCCCCGCATGGATATGTGCCGCGCCAATCGACAGCGCCAACAGGGATGCGGCGTTGATGAAAAATCCGCTATCCATGATCCAGCGGTGCGGGCCGCGCCCCAGATCGCTAACGGTATCGGCAAGGAAATCATGCTCGGCCACAAGGCTGGCCCAGATCAGCGCGCCGGTCGGGGCAACGCTGCCGATCAGGCCCAAGATCCCGCAAAAAGCCAGCAGCAGGGGCTCGATTCTGGGGGCGGACAGCGCGTCTTCGGTTGATGCGGGCATAGATCAATCCATCGTGGCAATGCCAGTCATCAACGGCATGTGGGCCGAATGGTTCCCTGTTTACTCCGCCGGGATCCGGCTGACCCGACCACCAGCGCGCGGCACAACCCAGACCTCATCCATGGGATACTGGCTTTCATCCTTTGCCATCAGTTTACGGATCACCTCGATCTGGAACTCGATCCAGCCCATGCGATGCACCGCGCCCGCCTTCGTCTCGATCCGGTCATTGAGGTCACGCAATTTCCAGAACGGCACGGCGGGAAAGGTATGATGGGCGGTATGGTATGGCATCTGCCAGCACAGCCAGCGCTGCAGGACATTGGCACGGGTGGAGCGGGTATTTTCCATGATGTCGTTTTCATGGGACAGCCCCAGATGCTCAATCGTGTTCTGCAACTGATGGATCGGCTTGGTCAGCACCATGGGGATCAGCCAGAATGTCAGGGCCGCCCAGCTTCCCAGCCAGACCGAAATCAGGGCAATCACCGCATACCCCGCCAGATGCAACCGGCTTTCGCGGATCACCTTGGCCTCTTCCTCGGCGCGGATGTAAGGCTCAATGATGATGCCCCTTGCCCGGCGGATGATGCCCACCACGCGGTTACGCCAATAGGTGATCCCGCTGAGCCACATAAGGTATGTGGTCAGCGTATAAGGCTCACGGACCAGCTCACCATCGCGCTCCCAGTCCTGCGTATACTGGTGATGGGCGAAATGCATGATCTGGTCGAAATCGCGGGGGAAAAGCTGGATGAACCCGATGATCCGGCCAAAATGCTCGTTCAGCCTGCGGGTCTTGAACACCGTCGCATGGGACAATTCATGCTGGGCGGCATAAAGGAAATTCAGCAACACGCCCAACGCCAGCCCGGTCAGCAGCACCCACCACGTCCCCATGACTTGCGCATGCAGGATAGCCACGACGCCAATGGCGCCAACATGGCTCGTCATCTGCAACGCACCACGCAGATCAGACCGTTCCGACAGGGCGCGCAGCTCCGCCGGTGTCAGCAGTTTCCGCCGTGAAAAACTCTGCTCCATGATCCGCAGGGTGGGTGCAAACCCACCATGCGTCAATCCTTAACGCGACATTCACATTTCGACCGTGCGCTGCATTAAACCGGGCAAAATCCGCCAAAGGGTCCGACGCTTTGCCGACGCAAATCCGACGCGATGCCGACAGCTCAAAATCACCAAAAGCCCTTTGTTAACTGGCGAATCACCGGACCATCGCACGCGGCCCGTTGCGCACCCCACCGAACGTTGCATCATGACGCCGCGTTTGGGGGTGACGCGCGCGTTACGCTCGGCCAAACTCGCCCCGAAACGGGAGGCGCATCAATGACCGAATATCCACATCTTCTGGCTCCGCTGGACCTTGGCTTTACCACGCTGAAAAACCGCGTGCTCATGGGCTCCATGCATACCGGTCTGGAAGAGACTAAGGACTGGAACCGCGTTGCCGAATTCTATGCCACCCGCGCCCGTGGCGGGGTCGCCCTGATGGTCACCGGCGGTATGGCTCCCAACCCCGAGGGCGGGGTTTTCCCCGGTGCTGCAGGGCTTTACACCGATGACGACATTGCGAACCACAAGGTCGTCACTGACCGCGTCCACGACGCCGATGGCAAGATCGCGATGCAGATCCTGCATGCAGGACGCTATGCCTACAGCCCCAAATGCGTTGCCCCGTCCGCCATCAAATCCCCCATCTCACCCTTCCCGCCGCAAGAGTTGGACGAGGACGGGATCGAAAAGCAGATCGGCGACATCGTGACCGCAGCGACCCGCGCCAAAGAAGCAGGCTATGACGGGGTCGAGGTGATGGGGTCCGAAGGGTATTTCATCAACCAGTTCCTTGTCACCCACACCAACAAACGCGAGGATCGCTGGGGCGGATCGTATGAGAACCGGATGCGCCTGCCTATCGAGATCGTCCGCCGAGTCCGCGAGGCCGTAGGCACTGATTTCATTGTGATTTATCGACTTTCCATGATCGATCTGGTGCCTAACGGATCGACCTGGGAAGAGGTCGTGCAACTCGCCAAAGCCATCGAAAAAGCCGGTGCGACAATCCTCAACACCGGCATCGGCTGGCACGAGGCACGCATCCCCACCATCGCCACATCCGTCCCTCGCCGGGCGTTCACATGGGTCACCAAAAAGCTGATGGGTGAGGTCCAGATCCCCATCATCACCTCCAACCGGATTAACATGCCGGACGTGGCCGAAAACGTGCTGGCCGATGGCTGTGCCGACATGGTCAGCATGGCGCGCCCGTTCCTTGCCGATGCGGATTTTGTGGCGAAGGCGGCAGCCGGAAAGGCTGCGGAAATCGCGCCCTGCATCGCCTGCAACCAGGCCTGTCTGGATCATACCTTCAGTGGCAAACTGTCGTCCTGCCTTGTGAACCCAAGAGCCTGCCACGAAACCGAACTGACAATAGAACCGGCTGAAAGCAAAAAGAAAATTGCCGTTGTGGGTGCGGGGCCAGCAGGCCTGTCCGCCGCCCTGACCGCCGCCGAACGTGGCCATGACGTGACCATCTTCGATAAATCGGAAGAGATCGGCGGCCAGCTGAACATGGCCAAACAGGTCCCGGGGAAAGAGGAATTCTGGGGTCTTGTCGAATATTACCGCACCATGGTCGCCAAGGCCGGTATCACCCTGCAACTGGGTACGACGGCGGATGTTGACATGCTTGCACCCTATGACGAAATCATTATCGCCACCGGCGTCGCCCCACGCGACCCGGCGATCCCCGGGCAGGACGGGCCAAACGTGCTCTCCTATATCGACGTGCTGCGGGGCAAGGCCGAGGTCGGCCAGAACGTTGCGATTGTCGGGGCGGGGGGCATCGGCTTCGACGTGGCCGAATATCTGGTAACCGATGACAGTCCCACAGAAAATCTGGATGAGTGGCTGGAAGAATGGGGCGTCGGCGATCCTGAAAATGTGCGCGGCGGCCTGCGCCCCGAAGGCCCACAGCCAGAGGCGCCGGTCCGGCAAGTCACACTTCTTCAACGCAAGTCTGAAAAGCTCGGCAAACGGCTCGGTAAGACAACCGGCTGGATCCACCGCGCGGGTTTGCAGATGAAAAATGTGCAGATGATTGGCGGCGTGAACTACGAAAAGATAGAAGCCGATGGCCTGCATGTCAGCAGCGGAGAGGCCCTTGAAAACCCGCAGGTCATCGCGGCTGATACGATTGTCTTATGCGCAGGGCAGGTGCCGGAACGGTCGCTGGCCGATGCATTGATCGCCGCAGGGCGCGAGGTTCATGTCATCGGCGGTGCCGATGTCGCGGCAGAGTTGGACGCCAAGCGGGCCATTGATCAGGGTACGCGGTTAGCTGCCAGTTTATAGGCAACTTTTTGCCTTTCGATCATGGGCCGACGAGCTTGTCCTAAGGTCAATCAAACCCCATGAAATAAGGCACCTTGGCAGCATTGAGGCCGATTTCGTCAAGGGAATCAGCTGTTTCCACAGGTGAACCAAATCCGCATTTACCCCGGTATTGTCAGGCATTGGTCCCATTCCTGCCTGATTTCGCGCCCAAGAATGGACTCAAGTTGATAGAGTTTTAGGAAGCGCGCATGGATCGTCTGACGGAAATGGAAGCCTTTGCCACGGTAGTTGACCAGGGCGGGTTCACAGACGCTGCAAAGAAAATGGGGATCTCGAAATCCGCTGTGTCCAAGCATGTTTCTTCGCTTGAGGCGCGGCTTGGTGCACGCCTTCTGAACCGGACAACACGCCGCGTCAGCCCGACCGAGATCGGTCTGGCCTATTATGACCGCGCCCGCCGCGTGCTGAATGACGCAGGTGAAGCGGATGCGCTGGTGACATCCATGCAATCGGCCCCTTCGGGCCTGCTGCGCATCAGTGTTGCCACTGATTTTGGGGTTAATCATCTGTCTCCCGTGCTGGGCGATTTCCTGAGCGAGTTTCCCGACATCACCGTCAATATGGTTCTGAACAACCGCTATGTTGAATTGATCTCCGAAGGCTTCGACATGGCCGTGCGCATTGGTGAGTTGGAAGACAGCACCCTGCGCGCCCGCAAACTGACCGAAACAACAAAACGCATGATCGCAAGCCCGGCCTATTTTGAGCAGTACGGACGGCCCGAGAAGATCGACGATCTCAACGAACATAAGCTGCTGCATTATTCCAACCAGGCAAATTCCGCCGTCTGGAAACTGACAGCACCCTCGGGCGAAAAACGACAAGTGCGGACCGCAGGCTGGCTGACCGTCAATGATGGCCAGTCCCTGCTGAATGCCTGTGTGGGCGGTCTTGGCATCGCCTACCTGCCCAGCTTTCTCTACGCGGATGCAATGCGCAGCGGGCTGGTGGAAGAAGCCATTCCTGACCTCCCGCAGGAAACGCAAGGCATCTACGCCGTCTATCCGCCAGGCCGCTTCACACAGCCCAAGGTGCGGGCATTTATCGATTTCCTCGTGCATGCATTTGCCGAGAAAGGCCCTGATACCTGGTAGGGCCGAACGGAGTTTTCCCAAGGTGCATGTCACCCTACTGGCGCGGCCCGTGTTGTTTGGCCGCGCTCTTTTATTGCTGATTAAATGATTGAAAAGCTTTGGCTGTCATTCTGATCCCTCTGAGGGGTCAAGATGAACAGAATTTTGCGTATGCTCGAACCGCGAAGTGGCATGGGCGTTTTCGTCCGTTTTGCGGTATTCGTATCATTGATCGGTCTTGCGAACGCGGCGTTCATGGCCTTTTACGCAGGACAGGTCGCGCCAGAGCCTCGCTTTGCCATCGCGCACGCCGTTATCGTGGGCGGGCCGTTCACCGCATTTTTCTTCTTCATGCTGATGCAACAGGTCCGGCTGCAAAGAAAACTGTCAGCGCTGTCGCGCAAGGACGGGCTGACCGGCATCAACAATCGCCGCACCTTTATCGAGATGACAAATCGGCGTCGCCAGACGTCGCCGATCGGGGCGCTGTTTCTGCTTGATGCTGACCATTTCAAGAAGATCAACGATACCTATGGTCATCAGACGGGCGATACATGTCTGGAAACCATTGCCTACGCCCTGCGCCGCAATCTGCGCGAAAACGACGTTGTGGGGCGCATCGGGGGTGAAGAATTCGCGATCTTTCTATGCGATGCAACACTGGTGCAGGCGCGCGCCATCGGGGAACGGATGACCAAGCCGATTGCGTTTCAGGGTCCACCGGACAATCCCCATCTGACCGTCACGCTATCCGTCGGTGTGGTGATCGCGGATGAGACCCATGAACTGGATGAGCTGTTCAATCTGGCCGATCGCGCCCTCTATCGTGCTAAGGAGGAGGGGCGCGCGAGAGTCGTCGTATGGAACGAAATGACGGAGCGATCAGACATCAAGATGGCGGGGTGATCACCGTTCCGGGATAGAGGTGATGATGACCTCGACCCTGCGGTTCGCCTCGCGCCCATCTTCGGTCGCGTTGGTGGCAATGGGGGACAGGTATCCCATCCCCTCCGCAGCCAGTTGTCGGCGATTAACGCCGTAATCGCTGACCAACCGTTCCAGGACCGATGCCGCGCGTCGTTTGGACAGGGCGATATTGGCATCCAGCGAACCAGAGGTATCGGTGTGCCCGACCAGCGCCACTGTCATCTCTGGTGCGGCCAACAGAAAATCCGCCAGCGTCTGCAACGACGTAAATGGGCCTTCCCCAAGCTGAGAAGAACCGGTGGCGAAGGCCAGATCGTCCAGCACCACATGGCCAAGTGTACTCAACTGTTCGTTCAGGTTGCCGGTGGTGGGTGGGGTCGCGGCACGGGCAGGGGGGGCGCTTGATGTGACGAGCGGTTCATCTTCTTCTTCCGGCGCCGGACCGACGCGGGTCACTTGAATAAACCCCGCCTGCGCGGTCCGGCTGACGAATAGGCTGACATATTCGGTTCCATCTGAGACGCGACGCCGCGCTGCCAGGAAACGGAAATCGCCGATGTTGATCTGCATCTCCGGCGGGGGCAGGGTTTCGGTGCCAAAGCGGAAATCGAAACCGCCGCAAGCCTCGGTCTGGCATTCGAAAATCACGCGGAAACGCGCGTTGCGTAGCTGTTCGCGCAGCGGGCGCAGCAGTTGCAAGGTTGTGAGCGACTGGGCAGAGACGCGCCAGGCTTGCTGCGTTTTTTGCCCCTCCACAACCTCTGTCGGCAAGGTGCCGTTTTCCCAGATGCCAACCGGCATGGCATAACTGTCCAGATCGCTGACAACCTCAGTCTGCAGGCTGGCATTACTTGGAAAATCAAGGGTTTGTGCCGCAGCGGCGGTGGCCGACAACAGGACTAAAGCAACCAGCCGGACGATCATCGTGCCTGGGCGTGATAGGCATCATTGGGGCGCATATCGGTGGCCGATGCCATCCGGTTGCTCATGTTATAAAACCCGGTGACGGCGGCGATGTCCCAGATGTCGCGGTCCGAAAATCCGACCTGGCGTAGTGCATCGCGGTCGGCCTCGGTCACCTTTGCGCTGGATACCGTCACCAGTTCGGCGAATTCCAGCATGGCGGTCTGCCTGGCATCCAGCCGGGCGGCGCGCCAGTTCATCACCAGCATTTCACCCAGTTGCGGATCGCCCGACAATTGCCGGACGGCAGCACCATGGGCGGTAAGGCAATAATAGCATTTGTTGATCGACGACACGGTGACCGCGATCATCTCGCGTTCCAGCTTTGTCAGCCCGGAATCAGCCAGCATCACATCGTTATAAAGCGCGGTGAAGGCATTGAGCTTGTCGATATCAAAGGCGTAGGCCTGCAGCACATTGGGGACCATCCCCAGCTTATCCTGGCAGATATCAAAGTATTTTTGCGTCGCTTCCGGCAGCGGATCAACCATCGGCAAATCAAGGGCGGTGGGCTGTTTGGTCAAAAGATCACTCCGGCAGGCTGCGATAATGATACTGTCCCACAACCGTCATCCCGAGGGAAGCGTAGAGCGTGTTCGCGGGCTCATTGTTCTGCGCGGCCACAAGTGTGAGGAATGCGGCGCCCTGTTCCTTGCCCCAAAAGGCCGCCGCGCGGGTCAGATGTTTGGCCAGCCCTTGCCTGCGGTGACCCTCGCCCACCTCAAGCGCGTGGATCATTACGCAATCGGCAGCCATCCCGATATAGACGGTGCCAGCAGGCTTGTCATTCATCCGGCCCAGCAATGTGGTCTTGGGCGGGCGGGCGCGATCCATAATGGCGATGCGGCCCGCGCCAATGCCGCCTGCCTCCCAAATCTCGGTCTGGATGGTCAGGGGGGGCCAAACCCGGAAAGCTGTGACCGGCGGAACCGGATCGGTGGCGAAGAGGTCAATCGGGGCGGCATACATATTGACCGGGTCCTTGATCACATATCCCTGTTCTTCCAGCTTGGCATCCAGCCATTCGTCGCCTTCACGAATCATGAAAAGAGGGTTTTGACCGGCCTCCATCATCGCGGCTGCGGCCAGATCAATCTCGTGATCGGTGGCAGGCCCTTCGGCGGTGGCCGCGCTGACCCTGCTGCTGCCGCTGTCATCCAGACGCACGGTCCAAGGCCCCAGCGCCTGTTTGGCAGAGGACGGCCATGTGCCATCTATGATGGCATATAACTTCTGGGCACTCGGTAATGTCACGCGTTAATAATGCTTTCCAATGTTGTCATCGCCGTATCCAGTTGCGCCGCGTCAGTGCCGCGCACGACAATGTTTGACCCGTATATACCGTCTTTTTGAAAGGGATAAGAGCCGACAGATAGATCAGAGAATTGCTGCGCGAAATCTCCCAACGGGCCTGCGATGTCACCCTCACCCCGCAACACGCGCAAGGTTCTTGAAATCAGTGGTGCCCCCCCTGTCAGGGTCGGCAGGATACTGGCGACCATGGCCTGAAATACCGCCGGAACCCCCGCCATCACATGCACATTGCGAATGGTAAAACCGGGGGCCGCGCTGACCGGATTTTCGATCAGGGCCGCGCCGTCCGGAATGCGGGCCATGCGCAGCCGGGCGGCGTTCAGTTCTGTCCCGGCACGATCGTAATGCGCCTGCAGAATGGCGCGGGCGTCATCGCGCACATCAATCGGCGTATCGAAGGCCGCAGCGATACAATCGGCGGTGATATCATCATGGGTCGGGCCAATCCCGCCGCTTGTGAATACGGTGTCATGGGTTTCTGCCAATGCGCGGACAGCGGCGATGATCGCCGGGGCGTCGTCGCTGACCACGCGCACCTCTTTCAGATCAATGCCAGCTTCGGTCAGTTGCCCGGCCAGATAATGCATATTGGCGTCACGGGTCCGTCCTGACAGGATCTCATCCCCGATAACAAGCATGGCGGCGGTGGGGTTTGGCATTCTGGTTCTCCTGCAGGTCCGAACTGGTTATAGGGTGGCCCCATGCAATTTTCCACGCCCCTTGTGCCCGCCCGTCTGATCCGCCGCTATAAACGGTTTCTGGCCGATGTCAGGCTGGAGGATGGGCGCGAGGTAACAGCCCACTGCGCCAATCCCGGCTCCATGATGGGTCTGGCGGAGCCGGGCACGAAAATATGGTTGGAACCGAATGACGATCCCAAGAAGAAGCTGAAATATGGCTGGCGGCTGGTTGATCATGAAAACGGACATTTCACCGGTGTCGACACCTCCATCCCGAACAAGGCGCTGAAGGTGGCCTTGATTGCGCATCAGGTGCCCGGACTGCCGCCCTATGATATGGTGCGGTCAGAGGTGAAGTACGGCCAGAACAGCCGCATCGATTTCCTGCTCAGCGGTGAGGGGCCTGATACCTATGTCGAAGTCAAAAGTGTCACCCTGTCCCGCAAGCAGGGGGTGGCAGAGTTCCCCGACAGCGTGACCGCGCGCGGGGCCAAACATCTGGCGGAATTGACCGATATGGTGCGGCAAGGCCACCGGGCAATCATGTTCTATCTGGTGCAGCGCACCGATTGCACCGCCATGACGCTGGCCGGGGATATCGATCCTGCCTATGCGGCAGCCTTCGCTGAAGCAAAGGCCACGGGGGTGCAATGTCTCGCCCAGACCTGCACCATCAGCCCGGCGGAGATCGCGCTGGGCAAACCGATCCCGATGCAACCCTAGAACTTGGGCATTAATTGGCCTATGTGCGTTTGCAACACCGACAAAGGAAGACACACGTGCAGACCAATAACGGCCGGATTACCAAGGATGGCATCCGTATTTACGAGGCTGGCGATTTTGCGGGGATGCATGCCGCCGGAGCGCTGGCCGCACAGATTCTCGATGACATCGCCGACCATGTGTTTCCGGGCCAGACCACGGCAGAGATTGACCGCCTGATCACCCAGATGGTCGAGGATGCCGGGGCAACCTCGGCCACAATCGGCTACAAAGGCTATCAGCATGCCAGCTGCATTTCGGTCAACCATGTCGTCTGCCACGGCATTCCGGGTGACAAGAAGCTGAAGGATGGGGATATCCTGAACATTGACGTGACAGTCATCGTTGACGGCTGGTTCGGCGATACCAGCCGCATGTATGTGGCTGGCAATCTGTCACGCAAGGCGGAACGGCTGATCCAGGTGACCCACGATTCCCTGATGAAAGGGATCGAGGCGGCGAAGCCCGGCAACACGTTTGGCGATATCGGCCATGCCATTCAGGTCTATGCCGAAAGCAATCGCATGTCGGTTGTCCGAGATTTCTGTGGTCACGGGCTGGGCCGCGTGTTTCATGCGCCGCCGAACGTGGTGCATTACGGTCGGCCGGGCACCGGTCCGACGCTGGAAGAAGGCATGTTCTTTACCATTGAGCCGATGATCAATCTGGGCCGGGCCGATACCAAGGTGCTGGCCGATGACTGGACCGCGGTGACCCGCGACAAATCCTTGTCAGCACAGTTCGAACATTCCATCGGGATCACGGCGGATGGCTGCGAGATTTTCACGCTGTCCCCCGGCAACCGATATCATCCCACCTGGATCACCGGGTGACGCCGAACCGGACACTGATCCCGGTTCTGAGTGCGGCGAATTTCGTCATCGGCATGGGGGCCTTTGTCCTGATCGGGATGCTGACCCCGCTGGGCGAAGGGTTGGGGATCACACCGGCCCGCACCGGCTGGATCATGACCACCTATGCATTGGCCTATGCCGTACTCTCGCCCTTGCTGGTATCGCTGACCGGGCAGATCGGGCGGCGGCGCGTGCTCGCCTTTGCGCTGGGCACGTTTGCGGCAGCAAACCTTCTGTCCGCGCTTGCCATAAACGAAGCAATGCTGCACGGCGCGCGTATTCTGGCCGCTGCAGGTGCCGGTGTCATGACACCGGTCACCGCTGCCGTGGCCGCCGGACTGAGCGCGGAGGAAGAGCGGGGCAAGGCCCTGGCTGCTGTCTTTTTCGGGCTGACGCTGGCACAGGTGCTGGGCGTACCGGTGGGTAGCTGGATCGCCTACACATTCGGCTGGCGGGTCGCCTTTGGCGTTGTGGTCATGCTGGCCATTCCGGTGATCATCATGGTCTGGCGGGTCGTGCCTGCCGGGCTGGCCTTTCAGGTGGTCACCTTGCGCGATCTGGGCCGTACCTTGGGCGAGGCGCGGACCATGCTCGCCGTCATGTTCACGACCACTTTTTTGACGGGCATCTATGTCGTCTACACCTATCTGGCGCCATTGCTGGAAGACACGATGGGGTACGGGCGCGATGGCATCACCATGGTTCTGGTCGTTTTTGGGCTGGGGGCCGTTGGGGGCAATCTGCTGGGCGGGCGGATGACCGACCGGATCGGTCCGTTCCGCACCCTTATCTGCCTGTCGATCATTCAGTTTGTCACGATGCCGCTTTTGTCGCTGCTGCCCTTGCCCGACGTTTGGGTTTTTGTGATCTGCGGGCTCTGGTCGGTGTTTGGTTGGTCCTTCATGGCCGCCCAACAAGTCAGGATCATCAGCATCGCCCCCGAAAGTGCCGCCATCGTGCTGGCCCTGAATGCCGCCGCTATCTATATCGGCGCGGCCATCGGTTCGGCCATCGGCAGCGCGGTGATCAGCGGATACGGCGTGACGGGGCTGGGTGTTGCAGGCGGGTTTGTCGCCCTTTTGGCGGTGATCCACATCTCAGTTTCAGAGGTCTGGAACCGGCAAGGGGGAAAAACAGGCCTAAATTCACCCTAAGTTCTTTGCTTGTATCCTGCGGCGGCACCGCTTACCTACCCGGTGTCGCTAGCGGTGACACCCCTTCCTAAAATCACTGATGAAAGGATGCATGACATGCACCTGACAAAGTATGCAGCCATTGCTGCCGCCTTCACCCTGACCGCGACCCCTGCTCTGGCCCAAGAGGTGACCCTGCGCTTTCAGCACTTCGTATCGCCGGCCAGCGCGAACCCGACCTATTTCATGCAGCCATGGGCTGACGCCATCGAAGAACAGTCGAACGGGCGCATCAAGGTCGAACTTTACCCCTTCATGCAGCTTGGTGGGGCCGCCCCCAACCAGTATGACCTGATCCGCGATGGCGCGATTGATGGCGGCTGGGTGATCCCCGGCTATCAGCCCAATCGCTTCCCCGAAGCCGAGGCGCTGGAACTGCCCTTCATGACCACCAAATCGGCCGAGGAAGCCTCTGCCGCTGCGTGGGAATTTACCCAAGACTACCTCATGGATGACTTCAAGGATGTGCATGTCATCGCCGCGCACATGCATGGGCCCGGCATCGTGCACAAACGTGGTGACGCGGTTGATACAGTGGATGATTTCGCTGGTCTGAAACTGCGTGGTCCATCGCGCCCGGCGACCCTGCTGCTAGAGGAATTGGGCGCCACGCCAATCGGAATGCCAGTGCCGCAATTCCCCGAAGCCTTGTCAAAAGGCGTGGTCGATGGCGGCGTCATCACCTGGGAGATGTCACCATCGCTCAAGCTGAACGAGTTGACCGACAGCCACACGGATGTGGCAGGCGACCGGGCGCTTTATAACCTCTATTTCATCTGGGCGATGAACAAGGATGTGTATGACGCCATGCCCGACGACCTGCGCGCTGTCATCGACGCCAATTCCGGCATGATGGCCAGCATGTGGGCAGGCCGGGCGCATGACACCGGCGATATCGTGGGTCGTGATGTGATGGCCGCCGACGGTAACCAGATTGCGGAAATGTCAGAGGACGAAACCGCGCGCATCAAGGCGCTGGGCGATACCGTGACCGCCAACTGGATCGTCGAGATGGATGCCAAGGGCTATGACGGTGCCGCACTTGTTGATGCCGCACAGGTGGCGGTGCGGAACAATACTGGTGACTAAGGCGTTTACATAGCGTGAGTGGTTGCCGATTATCGCGTCCGGTCCTTTGGATCGGGCGTTTTTTCGTCGGTCCCGTCCAGCCTGCGCCAGATGAGGCTAAGCAGTGTTTCCCCCGCCAATGGGCTGACGCAGTCGGAAATCAGAACAGGCGCGCCAAATGGTACTGGCGCAGGCAGCGGCAGGCTTGCCGTCTTTTGCCTGCGCACCGTTGGTATAACGCTGAAATCGGTCGCGTCGGTCATAAGGTCAGCCTAGCGGCGGCACGCGATCAGCGCAAATCAAGCGCCAGTGCGATCTGATCAAAATTTGTCACAGGCACTGCTCCGGTCCCGTTCACCCGATCCGGATTGCCGTCAGCCACGTAGCCGAAACAGCGAATGCCAGCGGCCTTGGCCGCGTTGAACCCGGCAGGCATGTCATCAATCATCACCGTTTCGTCCGGGGTCACACCGGCATCTGCCATGATCCGCAGCAGCATATCCGGTTTCGGCTTGGGGCCGTGATCATGCCCGGTATAAATCCGTCCGGCAAACCGGTCCCACAGCCCGCTGGGGGTCAGGCTGATCTTCATCTTGGCCACGGGGCCGTTGGATGCGATGGCCCGGCCAATCCCCGCCCCGT
Organism: Yoonia sp. SDW83-1; assembly: GCF_046762885.1. Lineage (NCBI taxonomy): Bacteria > Pseudomonadati > Pseudomonadota > Alphaproteobacteria > Rhodobacterales > Paracoccaceae > Yoonia > Yoonia sp. SDW83-1. The sequence continues at coordinate 388,388 of NZ_JBKQXO010000001.1, read as the reverse complement.
CCAGCACGTCAATCAGATCGAACACGCCGTCAATCACCGGCACATCCTGACGCAGTGCATCAAAGACGGCGGCGTAGAGATCATCCAGCCAGTTATCTGGCAGGGTTGCGCCGCGCCTCATCGCCTCCTCACCCACAGCCTGGATCGTGCCACCACGAAACAGGCCGGGTATTTCACTCGGCGCCAAGGGCAGGCCGTATTCTGTCAGCTTTTTCGACAAAACCACATCCGTCAAAGGCTCGGTATCGACCAGCACGCCGTCGCAATCGAAAATCACCAGCTTAGTCGCCATGGCGCATCACCGTGATCCAAGTGTCACCATAGCGGCGCTGGTCCAGTTGCGTAAAACCGGGTGGCGCAATCTGGGGCTGGCTTTCCTCCCAGACGATCAAGGCACCTTCAGCGACCCAACCGCCATCGATTGCAGCGATCAGAGCCTTGCCGCCCAGATTCTGCCCATAAGGCGGATCAAGAAAGACTAAATCGCACTGCTGACCCTTTGGCAGCTTTGTCGCCTCTGCCCCGACCAGTGTTGTATCCGCCTGCCTGCGCAGCTTGACGATATTATTGCGGATCAACTTTTGCGCCACGCGCCCACTGTCGACAAAGGTCACATGAGCCGCACCGCGCGACAGCGCCTCCAACCCCAGCGCGCCGGTGCCTGCAAAGAGATCAAGCACGCGGGCATCCGTGATTGGGTCACCAAAGCGACCTCCTTGCAGGACATTGAACAGACTCTCGCGCACTCGGTCGGATGTGGGGCGCAGATGCGCGCCGGCATCACCCTTGCCCACGGTCGCCAGCGCCGTGCCGCGATGGGTGCCGCCGATGATCCTCACGGGTTTAGCAGAACTTTCATATCCGTCGCCGGGTCGGTGATGACGGCAGGATCGGGGCTGCGTCCTGCCTCGATCAGGCGCTTGCCGATCATGTAGTTGCGCGGGTCGTTCATGGCGTCCACGGCGAGCAGTTCAGGCCCCTTGTAGTACCAGTTGGACTGCACGCCGGGGGTATCACCCTTGCGTACATAAACATCCGTGTAGCCCCTGTTCAGCCCGGCGATCTGCAGCTTGCAGTTATACTGATCCGACCAGAACCACGGTTTGGGCGTATAGGGCATGTCGCGGCCCATGATGTTCAACGCCACCGCCTCTGCCTGATCAATGGCATTGCCGACGCTTTCCAGCCGAATACGCTCCTCATGAAACAGGCAAGAGGCACAGTCACCGGCGGCCCAGATATGCGGATCAGAGGTGCGGCCATAGGCATCGGTCGTAATCCCGTTATCCGCCTCCAACCCCGCACTGTCGGCCAGGATCGTCGCAGGTGTGATACCAACACCGACCACGGCGAAATCAAGCTGCAAGATGCTGCCATCGGTCAGCACTGCACCAGAGACATGATCATCGCCTAGCAACCGGTCCAGCCCCACACCTTCGCGAATGTCGACACCATGGGATTGGTGCAGCGCCCGGAAATAGTCGGATGTCTCGGGGGCGGCCACGCGCTGCAGAATGCGGTCGGCTGCCTCGACCAGCGTGACCTTCAATCCCAGCTTGGATGCAACCGCCGCAGCTTCCAGTCCGATATAGCCGCCACCGATGATCAGCACGCGCCTGTCCGGCTGAAAGGCAGGCGCCATGGCATCGGCATCCGCCAGATCACGGACCAGATACAGCCCATCCAGCATCCCCCCGACCTCTGCAGGCAAGGTGCGCGGATATGCGCCGACGGTCAGCACAAGTTCGTCATAATGCAAGCGCTCATCGCCCGTCAGGGTCACCACCTTTGCGGGGCGGTCGATGCCCACGACGCGCGTGTCCAGACGCAGTGTGATGTTGTTGTCGTCGTAGAATTCAACGGGGCGCAGATACAGGCGCTCTTCGGCCATTTCCCCAAGTAAATAAGCCTTTGAGAGCGGCGGGCGCTGATAGGGGGGCACCGTTTCAGCGCCGATCAGGGTAATGTCACCATCAAATCCTTCGGCCCGTAATTTCACAACGAGCGAGGCGCCAGCCTGGCCGCCGCCAACCACAACCACATGTGTCACGGGAAATCGCCCCTCTTCGCTGGCCCCTTGTTCAGCAGGACTCTATATGGGAAGCGTCGGAAGACACAATTACGAACAGGGGCTAATGAGATGACAATCAAAGTGGGTGACACGCTGCCGGACGCAACATTGCTGGTGATGAGCGACGATGGACCAAAACAGGTGCCGCTGGCCGACAAGGTCAAGGATCGCAAGGTGGTGATTTTCGGGCTACCGGGGGCCTATACCGGTACATGTTCCACAGCCCATGTGCCCAGCTTCATGATCACACATGACGATTTCAAGGCCAAGGGCGTGGACGAGATCATCTGCGTGGCCGTGAATGATCCGTTTGTGATGAAGGCCTGGGGCGACAGCACAAAAGCCAATGACGTCGGCATCACCATGCTGGCTGACGCCGAAAGCAGCTTCACCACCGCCATCGGCATGAACTTCAGCGCGCCGCCGGTCGGTTTTGTGAACAGGTCCAAGCGGTATTCGATGCTGGTCGAAAACGGTGAGGTCAAAATCCTGAACGCCGAAAGTAACCCCGGCGAATGCGAAATTTCTGCGGGCGAGACGCTGTTGGAACAAATGGACTAACTGTGAAGCGGGCGGCCAACAGGCCGCCCTTTCTTCTTATTCCGATACGTTGACAATGGTCCGTGTCGGGAAGGGGATGTTGATTTCGGCTGCATCCAACGCTTCTTTCACCTTCCGCTTCATATCCGCCTGATAAGCGAAGTAATCGCCGCTGGCGCACCAGACCCGCACCAGAAAATCGACCGAACTGCTGCCTAGATTGTTGACCTGGATAAACGGCTCCGGATCGCACATGGACCGGGGGTCAGCCATGATTGTCTCGCGGATCACGTCTTCGGCCTGTTTCAGGTTTACGCCATAACCGACGCCAAAGGTCCATTCGGCCCGGCGGGTCGGGTAGACGGAATAATTGGAAATCGTGTTCCCCCAGACTTCGGAATTGGGGATGATGATCTGCACATTCCCGATGGACGCCAGTTCAGTGTAGTTCAAGGTGATATCCTTGACCGTCCCCATCTGGCCGTTGACCTCGACGAAATCACTGATCTTGATTGGGCGGAAGAACACGATCATCACGCCTGCTGCCACATTGGAAAGCGTGCCCTGCAAGGCCAGACCAATGGCCAGACCAGCCGCACCGATGACGGCAATGACAGATGTGGTTTGCACCCCGAATGTGTTCAGCACGAACAGGAACGCAAAGCCGACCACCACGTAACGGACGACATTGCCCAGGAAATTGAACAGCGTCACATCAAGATGGCTGTACTGTTCGCCTAGCCGGACCAATCGTTTGCGCACCCAGCCGCCAATGATAAAGCCGACGATCAAGATCAGGATCGCGGCAATTACACTGCCAAAGATCGACGCCAAAAACTCAAGCGTCAGTAAATCCGCGATGGTCCGACCATCCCAGATTTCGGTATTCAGTAACTCTTCCAACTTATTCTCCTGCGAGCGCGTCCAGTTTTGCGCCCAGTTTTGCATCCAGCGCCGACAGACCATCGGCGTCGTGGGTGGTCAAGGTCACCTCGACCGTCTTGTAAACATTCGACCACTCTGGATGATGGTTCCACTTTTCGGCCCATATGGCGGCCTTTGTCATGAACCCGAATGCCTCGACAAAGTTCCGAAACACAAATGTCTTGTGGATCGCATCACGCCCACTGACCAGTTCCCAGCCATTGTTAAGCAGGGGTTTGATCTGTTCGTCCCGTTCAGCCTCGGTCAGTTTGTCGGTCATTGGTGGTCCTCCTGATGGGATTTGCGGAAAGGGCCGTAGCTGGTCAGCACCTCGATCTCGTGATCCACCGCATTGCGTTCGGCGTCAAGATAGCGGGCGACGGCATCGCGGAACCCTGGATCGCCAAACCAATGCAATGAATGGGTGGGGGTGGGCAGATAGCCACGGGCGAGCTTGTGTTCGCCCTGCGCGCCCGCTTCCACCCTACCCAGCCGATGCCGGATGGCAAAGTCTATGGCCCGGTAATAGCACAGTTCAAAATGCAGGCAGGCGTGGTGTTCGGTGCAGCCCCAATAGCGGCCGAACAGCGTATCGCGCCCAATGAAATTGAGAGCGCCCGCAATGGGTCGCCCATCCCGGATCGCCAGCACCATCAGGATGTCATCGCGCATGGTTTCGTGGGCGAAGTGAAAGAAGTTGCGCGTCAGGTACGGCGTACCCCATTTCCGGTTCCCGGTGTCCTGATAGAACTGCCAGAACGCATCCCAGTGTTCCGGTTGGATCGCGTCACCGGTCAATTCCAAAATCTCACCGCCAAAGTCATTCGCCTGCTGGCGTTCCTTGCGGATGTTCTTGCGCTTGCGGCTGGAAAGGGATGACAGAAAGTCATCAAATGTCCCATAGCCATCATTGACCCAGTGAAACTGCTGACCGACCCGATGCAGCAATCCCATTTCAGCGCCAGCAATCGCTTCAGCCTCGGTGCAGAAGGTGGCATGGACCGATGACAACTCGTTATCCGCAGCGATTTGAATCGCCCCCTGAATGAGGGCGGACATGCCCGCCGCCTCATACCCCGGACGGGTCAGAAATCGGCGGCCTGTGGCCGGTGTGAACGGCACAGCGATCTGCAGCTTGGGGTAATAGCGTCCACCCGCACTCTCATATGCATGGGCCCAGTTATGGTCGAAAATGTACTCGCCCTGGCTGTGCCCCTTGGCATAAAGCGGGGCGACAGCAGCAATCTGTCCGTCGATCCTGGCCGTCAGATAGCGGGGCTGCCAGCCTGTGCCGGCGCCGACCGATCCGCTGTCTTCCAAGGCTTTGAGAAAACGGTGGGTCGTGAACGGGTCATCGGGCCGCCCATCCGTCGCCTCCGGGCAGGCGCAGGCGTCCCAATCGACGGGGTCGATCCCGTTGATGCTGCCGTGGGCTGCAATTTCGATGGGTGTGTCATCCATGGGGGTTTACTTGGGGGGCTGTGGGCCGCCGTCAAGCCAGATAGCCCTCAAAGGTGACATTATCCACGATCCGCCGCGCTTCTGCCTCGGCGGCGGCGCTACGGATCGTCCAGCAAAGGATCGCGGCCCCCTGATGTTTGAGCTCCGCGACACGAGGCCGGTCCAGATCGCCCGCTTCGTGGCTAATGAAACAGGCCCCCACGCGGTCATAATCCGGGATGTCGCGCAACCTGTCCCGGATTTGATCCGGGACCTCTGGCCAGAACTGCGCCTGATAGCTTGAGGTGACAAGGCCGCGCGGAATATCCGGTGCCAGTTCGGCCAGTTTGGTGACACTGTGCGGATTGAACGACATCAGGGCGACATCGCCAGCATATGGCTTCAGCGCATCCGCCGTTGCCTGCTCCAGAGGCCCGATATCCGGCCCCATCCCGCCATCCTGATCCTTGATCTCGATCAGTAAGGGCACACGACCGTCGACCAGCGCCAGCACGTCCTCTAGCGAAGGGATCGTGCCGCCGTCATCGGTCAGCTCGATCGCCTCTAATCCCGCGCGGGTATGGGCGCGCACTGCGCCGTCCTGTGCGGTCAACCGATCCAGCACATCATCGTGAAACACCATCGCATGACCATCGGCGGTCAGTTGCACGTCCATCTCGATGCCATACCCAGCCTCAATGGCCGCCTTGATTGATTTCATGCTGTTTTCGACCCGGCCTGCCTTGCGGTCATGCAAGGCGCGGTGGGCAATAGGGCGATCAAAGAATGCGGCAGGTAGGCTCATTTGATCTGAAAGATTGCTTCGATCTCGACCGCGACGCCCAGCGGCAGACTTGCGGCGCTGACCGCAGCGCGAGCATGGCGGCCTTTGTCGCCCAATGCAGCCACAAAGAAATCAGAGGCGCCGTTGATCACCTTGGGCTGATCAACAAAGTCCGGGGTGGAGTTCACGAAACCGGTCAACTTGACCACACGCACCAGCCGATCAATATCGCCATCGCAGGCCCCTTTGAGCTGCGTCAGCAGGGAGATGGCGCAGAGCTTTGCCGCCTCGGCCCCTTGTTCCAGCGTAAAATCAGCACCAACGACTCCTTTCACCGGGCCGTTTTCGTCCTGCGAGATCTGGCCTGACACATAAACCAGACCGCCCACGGTGACGAAAGGCAGGTAGTTGCCAGCAGCCTTGGGTGCGGCACCCATATCCGGCAAGGTCACGCCAAGTTCCGCCAGTTTGCTTTCAATCGCGCTCATAGCATCCTCCATTGTTGCCCGGACGCTAGCGGGCAACGCAGACAGGTGCAATCAGGACTCGCGGAAGGCCTTGGCGAAATAATCGGCCAACGGTTTGAGGAGATACTGCATCGGGCTTCGTTCGGCGGTCCGCACAAAGGCCTCCACCGGCATACCGGGGATCAGGGTCATGTCCGACGGCAGTTTATCTATCTCGCCGTCGTTCAATTGCACCTCGGCCCGGTAGTAGGACAGACCAGAATTCTCATTCTGAAAGGCGTCAGCCGAGATCAGGGTGACTTCGCCTTTCAGCTCGGGCGTGCGACGTTGATCAAATGCGGAAAAACGCAAGGTGACCTCCTGACCCAGATGGATCTGGTCGATATCGATGACCTGCACCTCTGTGGCAATCACCAGCGGGCGGTCCTGCGGGATCAGGAACAGGACCGGGTCTGCAGGCCGGATCACCGATTGTTCGGCAAAGACCTGCAAGCCATAGACGATACCCGAAACGGGTGCGCGAATATCCAGACGATCCAACTGGCGACGCAGTGTGCGGCGGCGTTCCGACAGTTCCAGCTCGTTGAATTGCAGGTCGCGCAGACGGGTGATCGCCTCTTCCCTCCGGCTGGTGGATAATCCAAGGATCTGGATCTCAATCTCGGTCATGCGTTCGGCGGCCTGTGCGGCTTGCGCTGTCAACTCACCCACACGGCCCAACAGATCGGCCTCTTCGCGTTGCAGGGCCAAAACCCGGCTAGCCTGGGCTAAACCCCTATCCAGCAGGCTTTGCTGGTCGGTCAGTTCCCGTGCAATCAAATCACGCTGGGTCGATAGTGCGGTCTGTTGCGCCTCGATCCCATTCAGCTGGCTGGCGATCTGCGCCCGCTGCTGGGTTAATTGCTCGACCGCCCGTTTGCTCGACTCCAGCCGTGCCTCAAACAGACGGATCTGGCCATTGATCAGTGTTTCTGCATCGGCGTTGTCAGCCTCCAGCAAAACAGCATCAAAGACGGGGCGGTCCAGATTGTCCCGCTCTGCCTCAAGACGGCCGCGGCGCGCCAGAATTTCAAACAACTGGCCTTCGACGACGGCCAGTTCCGATTGCAGGACTGACGGATCAAGCCGGATCAACAGAGCGCCGGCCTCGACGGTATCGCCCTCATCCACCAGAATTTCCTCGACCACACCGCCATCGGGGTGCTGGACAACCTGACGGTTGCGATCGACCTCTATCTGGCCCGATGTGATAACCGCCCCGGTAATCTGGGCCATGACTGACCATGTGCCAAACCCGCCGACAAGGATCACCAAAGCGATCAGACCGACGGTCATATGACGCTTGGCCGACCAGCGGGTGCTTAGCGCATCGCGTTGCTGGTTCATGACACGCCCCCGGTCTTGCCAACGCTTTTCTGGATTTCCTTATGGTTCTTGACCATTTCGGCCAGCACCTCGTCCTTGGGGCCAAAGGCGCGGCGGGCCCCGCCCTCGATGACCAGCAATGTGTCACATTCCTGAATGGCCGCCGGACGGTGGGCCATGATGAAAACGACCTTACCTTCGGATTTGAGTGTCTTTATTGCCTTGTTCAGCGCCGCCGATCCATCATTGTCGAGGTTCGAGTTCGGCTCATCCAGCACCAGCACAACCGGATCGCCATACATGGCCCGCGCCAGACCGATGCGCTGGATCTGACCACCCGACAAACGGCCCGTATTGCTGGTCACGCGTGTGTCATAGCCATCGGGCAGTTTCAGGATCATCTCGTGTGCGGCGGCCTTTTTTGCGGCTTTCACCACGGCCGCATCGTCGGGCTGCATCGACATCCGGGCAATGTTTTCCTTGATCGTGCCGTCAAACAACTGCACTCGCTGCGGCAGATAGCCGATATGCTGGCCCAGCACGTCCGGGTCGTACTGATCCAACGCGGCGCCATCGAGACGGATCTTGCCGCCAGCGGGTTGCCACACGCCGGTCAGCACGCGGGCGAGCGTCGATTTCCCGGCACCTGACGTACCGATAACACCGACAGCCATACCTGGTTTGATATCAAAGCTGATCAGACGCAGTGATGCCTGCTTTTCACCCGGTGGAACGACAGTCACCTGATCGGCAATCAGACGGGCCTTTGGCTTGGGCAATTGCGTACGCTGCTCTTCCTCGCCCACCGACCCCAACAGGATGCACAGTTTGCGCCAGCCTTCGCGGCCCTTTTGGAACACAGCCCACTGGCCCACGATCATCTCGATAGGAGCAAGTGCGCGGCCAAGCAGGATGGAACCGGCAATCATCGCACCGGGGGACAGTTCGTTCAACAGCACCAGATAGGCACCCAGACCCAGCATCGCGGATTGCAAAAACAGACGGAATGCCTTGGTCAGCGACGTGAATGTGCCAGAGGCATCAGCCGCCCCGATCGTGGCATCAAGCGACTTGCCACGGGCCAATTGCCAGCGGTCAAACGCAGCCCCGCGCATCCCCAGCGAATGGACCATCTCGCTTTCGCCGCGGATCTGCGTGCCCAATTGTTCCGAGGCAAATGACGCCGCATTTGCAGCCTCAAGCGGTTTGCGGGTGGTCAATTGGTTCAGGATCGCGACGGCAACCAGAATGGCACCGCCAACCAATGCCAGAACACCCATCGTAGGGTGAAAGATGAAAATGCCCCAGATGAAAAGGGGCGTCCAAGGCAAATCAAACAGGGCCATCAAGGCCGGCGATGTGATCAGACGCTGTGTCGCTTCCAGATCGCGCAGGCCAGTCGCGGCCTCGCGCGGGGCGCGGTTCAGCGTCGTGGCCTTCAGGACGGCACTAAAAACGCGCCGGTCCAGACGGGCCTGAAACCGGGCCCCGACCCGGCCCATCACGCGGCCACGGACAAAATCCAGAATACCCATCATGGTATAAAGAAACGCAACCAGCGCGGTCAGGAAAAAAAGCGTCTCGAACGACCGCGAGCTCAGCACCCGGTCGTAGACGCTCAGCATATAAAGCGGACCGGTCAGCATCAGCAGGTTCACGAAAAAGCTGAAGATCGCAACCATCCAGTATAAATGACGGCTTTCGCGGCGCGCCTCGATCAGTTCGGCTTCGCCCTTGGCTTTGACTTCGTCCAACATGTGCCCCAGTTCGCCTTTTCGTCGTATTCATACCCTGCGGCGGCAGGTAGCAGAAATTCAGGACAGAGTTAATGCGATTCTATGCTCTGACCTTGCGTGACGCATCCTCTAGCATGAATCGTTGATCTGGCGATAAAAATGGCCCACACAATTGGGCGATGAACCGCAAATACTATCTGACTTTGGCAGTTTTCTGCCTGCTGACGCCGGGGCAAGGGCATGCCGGGCCCTATGATGGCGTCTACAAGCAGACGGCCAATGCTGAATGTTCTTTGGTTGGTGCCGATGGCGGATCGCTCAAGATCGCTGAAAGCATCTTTTACGGGGTCGAGGTTGAGTGCCGGATGACCAATCCTGTCGACATCAACGATATGGATGCCACGATCTATACCATGGAATGTTCCGGCGAGGGGCAGACGTGGACCGAACGGGCGATCATGATGATCGACGCGCAGGACCCGGGCATCTACATGATATGGGACGGCTATGCCTTCCGCTATGATCTTTGTGAAGAGGGTGAATACTGACCCTGGCGTCAGTTGTTCACGATCAGATCCAGCACATCCAGAATATCATTATCCACGATTTGACCACCTTCGCTTTGCAGCAGGCCCGTTGCGGCGGGTTGTGGCGGGGCGATCATGGGCAGCGGTGTGGGCGATCTGTCCGCAAGGACGCGCACCATCGTTTCGTGCCAGATCGTGGCGGGCAGGCCGCCACCCGTTACACCTGACAAGGGGCGGTTGTCGTCATAGCCCATCCAGACCCCGGTGACATAATCGCCGGTGAAGCCGATGAACCAGGCATCGCGGGCGCCATTTGTGGTGCCGGACTTGCCTGCAACCTGCCAGCCATCAATGCGCGCCCGACGGCCGGTGCCTTCTTCAACCACCTTGGTCATCATCCATGTCAGTTGGCGGGCGGCATCCTCGCGGATGACCCGCTCACCAATGCCGGCGCCGGTGGCGTCCATCAGCGATGTGTCATCGCCCTGAATGCGCAGGTCTGTCAGTCCGTAAGGTGTCACCGCCGATCCACCGTTCAAAATGCCGGCAAAGGCACCTGTCATCTCGATCAATGTGCTTTCGGATACACCCAGCGCCAGTGCCGGGCCAGCGGCCAGATCACCCTCGACCCCGAACCCGTTGGCGACATTGCGCACCAGTTCGCGGCCCACATCCTCGGACACAATGATGGCCGGAATGTTGCGGCTTTCGGCCAAGGCCTGAATCAGTGTCACAGGCCCCTTGAAGGTGCGGTCGTAATTCACGGGGCACCAGTCACGGGACCCGCGTCGTTGCCAGCAGGTTGGTGCATCATCAACCATCGCATAAGGCGACATGCCCAGATCAAGCGCGGCGGCGTAGATAAACGGCTTGAAGGCCGATCCGGTCTGGCGCAGCGCTTGCGTGGCGCGGTTGAACGCCCCGGTGGCCGAGATATTGCGCCCGCCGACCATGGCACGCACGGCCCCGTCTGCAGACATCACGACAATGGCAGCCTGTGCTTCGGACCCTTCACGCACTTCGTTCTCAAAGACCGAAATCAGGGCCTCCTCTGCGGCGGCCTGAATATCCTGATCCAGCGTCGTGCGAATGATAACGTCTTCGGTGGTGTCGCGGGTAAAGAACTCAGGCCCGCTTTCCATGACCCAATCCGCAAAGAAGCCGCCTGAATCCTGCTGGGCGGATTCGGACAGCGTGGCGGGGTTGGCGATCGCGTTCATCGCCTCTTGCGTCGAAAGATAGCCCTGTTCTTCCATCAGCCCGATCACAATCGCGGCCCGGTTCTGGGCGCGTTCGAGGTTACGGGTGGGGGCGTTGGTGGATGGGGCGGTCAGCAGCCCCGCCAGCATTGCCGCCTGTGCCGGGTCCACCTCTGCCGCCGATACGCCGAAATAGCGTTGCGCAGCCGCTTCAAAGCCTCGGCTGCCTGCGCCCAGATAGGACCGGTTCAGATAAATCGTCAGGATATCTTCCTTGGAATAGGCTAGTTCCATGCCCAGGGCAAAGACAGCCTCACGGGCTTTGCGGCGCAGCGATGTGCGGCGGCAGTCGGCCTCATAATCGGCCTCTGATTCCCATTTGGTCGGATCGAACGGCACGCCCAGACACAAAAGCTTGGCGGTCTGTTGGGTAATTGTGGACCCGCCATGGCCTGACAGCGGTCCGCGCCCCTCGCGTAGATTGATCCGGATGGCCGATGCAATGCCGCGCGGCGAAATGCCAAGATGGCGGTAGAACCGCTTATCCTCGGTCGCGACAACGGCGTTGTGCAAATGGGGTGAAACAGATTCAGCCCTGACCATCCCGCCAAACTGATCGCCACGCCAGGCAAAGACCTCGCCCGTCAGATCGGTCATGGTGACGGAACCACGGGTGCGGCCATCAATCAACTCTTCCATCGCAGGCATCTGGCTTGCGAAATAAAGCGAAAAGCCACCGATAATCAGAGCGGTGACCAGCCCCAGCCGCCAGCCGATGGCCCAGATGATCCGCACTGCCCAGCGGAAGGGCAGCAGCAGCCAGCCAATGGGACCTGTGGGTTTGCTCCGCTTGGGCGCTGCCTTGCGACGTGTCGTGCGGGACGACGCGGCCTTCTTCTTTGGCGCAGGCTTCTTGCCTGTGCTGCCCGCAGGATAGCGCCGTTCGGCCACCAGAGGTGTCCGTTTTTTGCCGTTTCCACTCATATTCCGCTCGACTGACTGTTCGGTCTGATTTTGCTGCACCATAGCGGGTCTTGCGACGCGCCACCACCCGGTAAGATTCTACCAGACGAGGCACAGACAGGCCGTTTTCGGACACGGCGTAGGATCGCTGACTCAATCATCTATCTGCCCAATAAGTGGGCATTCGGCGGCATTTGTGCAAAAAATGTGCAACAGTGGCCGGTTTAAGTGACGCTGCATCGCAGCATTGCCTTGTCCGCCGCCTTCGCGGGCGCTTTGTCTTGCCGGGCAAGCGGGCGCTGCCAAAACGGACCCGCCAAAGAATGCGCAAGGGGAAGAATGTGAAACTCATCATTGCAACAATCAAGCCGTTCAAGCTCGAAGAGGTGCGCGAGGCGCTGACCTCTGTGGGCGTGCGCGGCATGATGGTGTCTGAAATCAAAGGTTTCGGATCACAATCGGGTCATACGGAGATTTATCGCGGCGCAGAATATGCCGTGAATTTCGTGCCGAAAGTGAAGCTCGAAATCGTGGTTCAGGACAGCATGGCCGATCAGGTCGTCAACACCATCGCGACAACGGCCAAAACTGACAAGATCGGCGATGGCAAGATTTTCGTACTCGACGTGGAAAGCGCGCTGCGGGTGCGCACCGGCGAGACAAATGATGACGCGCTGTGATCGCGTAATGAGGGACAAATCAATGAAATTTTTCAAGCTTACAACGGTCGGTGCGGGTCTCGCGCTTTTGCCGACAGTCGCGCTGGCGCAGGACGCCCCGGCACCGACATTCGACGAAATCGGCCCGTATTTGATGACCACCCTGCTGTTCCTCGTGGGCGGCTTCCTCGTATTCTGGATGGCCGCTGGCTTTGCCATGCTCGAGGCAGGTCTGGTGCGGTCCAAAAACGTCACTATGCAGCTAACCAAGAACATCGCACTGTTTTCCATCGCGTCGATCATGTACTGGCTGATTGGCTTCAACCTGATGTATCCCGGCGACGGCTGGCTTGTCAGCGGCTGGCTCGGGCCGTTCTTCAACTGGACAGAGCTTGAGGCGGTCGGCCTGGCCGCGGAAGATGCAGCATTGGATTATGCGTCTGTCGGGTCCGACTTCTTCTTTCAGCTAATGTTTGTGGCAGCCACGGCATCCATTGTATCGGGTGCGCTGGCGGAACGGATCAAGCTGTGGCCCTTCCTGATTTTCGTCGTCGTTCTGACGGGCGTGCTGTATCCGATTTCCGGTTCATGGAAATGGGGCGCGGGCTGGCTGGACGCCGCTGGCTTCAATGACTTTGCGGGATCGACCATCGTGCACTCTGTTGGTGGCTGGGCGGCCTTGGCCGGTGCGCTGATCCTTGGTCCCCGTCTGGGCAAGTACAAGGACGGTCGCGTGCATCCAATGCCTGGCTCCAACCTCGCGCTGGCGACATTGGGTACATTTATCCTGTGGCTTGGCTGGTTCGGCTTTAACGGCGGCTCTCAGCTTGCCGCCGGGACAGTTGGCGACATCACCGACATCTCGCGAATCTTTGCCAACACGAATATGGCCGCGGCCTCTGGCGCTGTTGCCGCCCTGATCCTGACGCAGGTGATGTACAAGAAGGTCGATCTGACCATGGTGCTGAACGGCGCGTTGGCCGGTCTGGTGTCGATCACCGCTGAACCGCTGGCACCCAGCTTGTTTGGGGCGCTGTGGATCGGTGCAATCGGCGGCGTGATCGTCGTATTCGCGGTTCCGATGCTGGACAAGCTGAAGATCGACGATGTGGTTGGTGCGATCCCTGTCCACCTGTTTGCCGGTATCTGGGGGACCATTGCGGTTGTTTTCTACAACGCCGAAGCGTCGTTGGTGATACAGTTGACCGGTATTCTCGCCTACGGTGTCTTCACTTTTGTGGCCAGCATCGTGCTGTGGATCGTCCTGAAAGGCATCATGGGCATCCGTGTCACCGAAGAGGCCGAAATCAACGGGCTCGATACCTCGGAACTGGGGATGGAAGCCTATCCTGATTTCTCGAAAGGCTGATCCCTTCCAAGCTGTCTTTCGAGTACTGGCCCGGGCGGAAACGCCCGGGTTTTTTTACAGGCGGGGATGGGTCAAGACCCATCTTACGACCAGACAACGCAATTACTTTGCATCATATATCATTTTCCCGGGAGTTTCTGCCGCAATTGGCATAATTTGCAGACGGTTGCGCGATGACATTTCGCGATATGCGCGCAATTTTCGCACCGAACGATTTACCAGCCAGACCGGAGCGTACCATGATCCAGACCCCTTACCTTCTGTTCCTTGGCGATGCGCCTGACGGGCTTGCCGCAAAGGTGGCCCAGGGGATCAAGGATTGGCGCCCCGAAAACGCCGTTGGTCAATTCCGGATGAAAGGCTGCGGGGCGGATCTGGGCATCAATGACCTGACACTGGAAGAAGCACGGGCCGCCGGTGCTCAGACCCTTGTGATCGGGGTGGCCAATCGGGGCGGTTATATCTCCAAGGCCTGGAAGGAAGTCTTGGTCAAGGCGCTGCAAATGGGGTTCGACATTGCATCGGGGCTGCACAATCTGTTGCGGGACGAGGATGAGCTGGTCGCCGCTGCGCGCGTAGCGGGCCGTTCGCTTTTTGATGTGCGCATCCCGTCGGTGGCCTATCCCATCGCAAACGGCAAGAAACGCACGGGCAAGCGGTGCCTGGCTATCGGGACTGATTGTTCGGTGGGCAAGATGTATACTGGCTTGGCTATGGATGCCGAAATGCAGCGGCGCGGTATGAAATCGACATTCCGGCCCACTGGGCAGACCGGCATTCTGATCACTGGGGGCGGCGTACCGCTGGATGCGGTGATTGCCGATTTCATGGCCGGTGCGGTGGAATACTTGACGCCCGACAATGACCCTGATCACTGGGATCACATTGAAGGGCAGGGAAGCCTGTTTCATGTCTCCTACTCCGGCGTGACGATGGCGCTAATCCATGGCGGGCAGCCCGACGCGCTGATCCTCGCCCACGAGCCAACGCGAACCCATATGCGCGGCCTGCCCGACTATGATCTGCCCAGCCTTGAGACCTTGCGCGATACTGCGCTGCCTCTGGCCCGGGTGGCCAATCCGGACTGCCGGATCATGGGCATTTCAGTGAACACCCAGCATTTGCAAGAGGATGAGGCGTTGACCTATATGGCCGAGGTTGAGAAACGCATGGGGCTGCCAACGGTCGATACATTCCGTCAGGGGGCCGGGCGTCTGGTGGATGCCCTTGCAGAACTTTGATGCCTCCGGCGGGGATGTTTATGCTCAGAAGAAGAAGATGCGGATGCGAATTGAAGTAAGCAGGGATGCCTTCCCGCTGGCACAGGTGTTTACGATCAGCCGGGGGTCGCGGACACAGGCCGATGTGCTGACTGTGACGCTGGACGGTGTCGCGCGCGGCGAATGTGTTCCGTACGCACGCTACGGTGAAACGTTGGACAGTGTTGCGGCGCAGATCGAAGGTCTGCCCGCGACCTTAACCCGCGAAAGTTTACAAAACCTTTTGCCAGCGGGTGCTGCACGCAACTCGGTTGATTGTGCGTTCTGGGATTTGGCGGCAAAGCGGTCAGGTGTCCGTGTGTGGGACCTGCTGGGAGTGGACGAACCAAAGCCACAGGTGACGGCCTATACCCTGTCTTTGGACGCACCGGAGGCGATGGAAAAACAGGCCATGCGGCACGCCAAGCGCCCGTTGTTAAAGATAAAATTAGGTACGCCTGACGATATGGCGCGGCTGGAGGCTGTGCGGCGGGGTGCGCCGGATGCCCCGATTATCGTGGACGCCAACGAAGGCTGGACGGCAGAGATTTATGCCGATCTGGCCCCGCATCTGATCCGTCTTGGTGTGCAGATGGTCGAACAGCCATTGCCTGCTGGTGATGATGACATGCTAGGCGAAATCGTGCGCCCGCTGCCGGTTTGCGCCGACGAAAGCTGCCATGACCGCGCCAGCCTGCCCGGGCTGAAGGGCAAATATGACATGGTCAATATCAAGCTGGACAAGGCCGGTGGGCTGACAGAGGCGTTGGCGTTGAAAGAGCAAGCAATATCGGAGGGTTACGAAATCATGATCGGCTGCATGGTGGGGTCATCGCTGGCCATGGCACCCGCGACGATCCTCGCACAGGGGGCGGCGTTTACCGATCTCGATGGCCCACTTTTGCTGGCCGAGGACCGCCCGCATCCGCTGCTATTCGATGATGCGGGCGTGCATCCGCCGGATGCCGCGCTCTGGGGTTAGATCTGAATGCCCTTGGCGGCCATTGCTTCGGCCAGTGGTCCGTCAAAGGCCACAACATCAAGATAGGTGTGATGCTGTTTGAGTTGGCCTTGCTCAATCGCCGCGACACGCGCCGCCGCTTCTGCCGCGCTGACAAAGACGTTGGGTGCCGCAATCAGGGCCGGTGGCCCTGAGGTCGGGACGCGGATGACGGCATATCTGGTCATGCGCGTAAGCCTATCATCAAATGACCTGCTTGACGCCACCGGCAAATCATTGGACGAACATCACAAGCGATCAGAGGGAGCCTAACCATGACCCGTATAGTTTATGTAAACGGCGCGTACCTGCCAGAGGCGGAGGCCAAAATCTCGATCTTTGATCGCGGGTTTCTGATGGCGGACGGGGTGTACGAGGTCACGTCGGTGCTGGATGGCAAGCTGATCGATTTTGACGGCCATGCCAAACGGTTGGAGCGATCATTGGGCGAGTTGGACATGCCGCATCCTGCGGTTCTACCTAACCTGTTGGAAATCCATAAGGAACTGGTGCGTCTGAACGAGATCGAGGAAGGGATGATCTATCTGCAGATCACCCGGGGGGCCCCGGATGACCGCGATTTTGTGTTTCCGGACCCGGAGACGACCACGCCGACAGTGGTGCTGTTCACCCAGAACAAGCCGGGGCTGGCCGATAGCCCGGCGGCGAAGAAAGGGATCAAGGTGATCTCGATCGAGGATCAGCGCTGGTCGCGTCGTGATATCAAGACGGTTCAGCTGCTTTACCCGTCCATGGGCAAGATGATGGCCAAGGCGGCCGGTAAGGATGACGCCTGGATGGTCGAGGATGGGGCGGTGACCGAGGGGACATCGAACAACGCCTATATCATTAAAAACAATACGATTATTACCCGGCATCTGGGCAATGAAATCCTGCATGGGATCACCCGCGCCGCTGTGCTGCGGTTCGCGAAAGAGGCGCAGATGAAGGTGGAGGAACGCAGTTTCACCATTGCTGAGGCACAAGAGGCGGATGAGGCTTTTATCACTTCGGCCAGCACATTCGTGATGCCGGTCGTCGAGATTGATGATGCGGCTATCGGGGCAGGTACGCCGGGGCCCGTCGCGACCCGCCTGCGAGAGATTTATCTGGACGAAAGCCGCAAGCGCGCCGTCTGATCGCGCAACGTTCGGTGGGTGGGGATCGGGGGAGCAACACCCCTGATCGGCCGAATTGACGAATCATTCGTAAACATTGGCGTTTTGCTGGATTTGGTCGGTCGGCATCGCGTCGGCAAAGCGTCGGCCTTGCGTCGGACCCTTTCGGGGTGAAAAGCAGGGTTAACGGTGCGCGCGGTGGAAAGTGTTAAGAAAGTCTGATCGGAGGCGGGCCAAGAATATTGAAATATTCTTGGCAAAAATCTTCGAAGATTTTTGCGGGCTGTCCTGCGTATTGGGATTTCTTACTGTCCGAGAAAGTGCTGCTGATCCAAGGGGGCGACCTGCTCCCGGTTCATATCCGCATAGATGTCTTTGCCCCTATGCGGTCCATCCGGTGTCCAGACCAGCTGTATCGTAATCTTGTCTGGCCCCGTTGCCGTGTCCAGCACGGCATAGATCAGGTTTGGGTTGTGACGCGCCTGCACCAGTTCCCGTCCTGCAAATGCGGCCAGAAAGTTGTGCCGTCGCTGCATATCGCTCGCGTTTTTGCGATAGATGTAAGCGGCAATGGCCCCAAGGAGCGGCAGTGCCACCAGGATCAGATCGACCAGCCACGCCTCGGCATGGGTTGGTGAAAGCTGAAAGAGGCGCGATAGCGGTCTGGTGTCGGCGACCAGATAGAAGGCCGCCCCGAGGTAGGCCAGAACCACGGGCGCCAGAACAAAGTACCAGACGGTCGTCCGCCGCGATGCATTTGCAACCGCACTGCCGATCAGACCTTTATCCATCTTAGCCATGCGACGTTTTGAACGCTTCCTGTGCCTCTGCGCTGGCTTCGGTCTGGTACTTGGCTTTCCATTCCGCAAAGGGCATGCCGTAGAACGCTTCGCGCCCTTCGTCCTTGCTCATCTCGATGCCCCGTTCATTGGCGGCTTCCTGATACCAGCGTGACAGGCAGTTCCGGCAGAACCCGGAAAGGTTCATCATGTCGATATTCTGCACATCGGTCCGGTCCTGCAACAGGTGCTGTTGCAGGCGGCGAAAGGCGGCGGCTTCAAGTTCGATACGGGTCTGGTCGTCCATTTAGGCTCTCCTTCAAAGTCCGGATTGGGTCAGTACATCACTTAATATAGGGGCGAGCCGTTCAGCCCAAAGGGTCTGGCCCGCCGCATCGGCAATCAGATCATGCCGCAATTCGATCAGCACGTTGGGCCGTCCGTGTTGCAGCGCGTGCCGGTCGACCGCATCGCCGGGCAGATGCCCTGCATAAGGTTCGTTGTCGCCTACGCACCAGCCTTGCGCCCGGCAGGCGGCCAGAAACGGTTGGGCCAGTCGGTCATCGTCAGCGTAAAGGATGCCCACCTCCCACGGGCGGGGGTGACGCCCTTGCAGCCGCGGGGTGAAACTGTGGACCGCGCAGATCACCGGGTTTTGCATATGGGTGGCCAGATCGGCATAGGCCGCGTGGTAGGGGTGATAGAGCCGCCGGATACGCTCTGCCCGTTCCGCCTCGTCGGCATGCCTGTTGCCGGGGATGATCGTGCCGTCATAAAGGCGCATCATGATGGTCGGGTCATCTTCGCCCCGGTTGGGATCGACCACCAGCCGCGAGAAGCGCGACAGGATGGCGGGGCTGTCCAGCAGGGTGGCCAGATGGCGGGTTACGCCTGCCGCCCCGATATCATAGGCGATGTGCCGGTCCATATCTGCAGGGGTGAGCCCCAGATCGCCGCCATTGACCCAGTCGGGCACATGGTTGGTGGCGTGATCACAGGCCACCAGCCAGCGGCCCGGACGGTCGGCCCCAATAATCTCAAAAGCGTCGTCAGTCATCTTGCCTGTCATTCCTTTATCACCGCGTTTAGGCTAGTTGTCGCGGGAAGGGAATTGCGCAATAAGGGCGCAAATGGGATTGTTACCGCTAACGGTCCTGCAGCATGAAGGACAGACCATGAGACGCCACCGCAACGTGAAAATTGTCGCCACGCTTGGCCCCGCTTCAAATGATTACGACATGATCCGGGCTTTGCACGAGGCGGGCGCGGATGTGTTCCGGCTGAACATGTCCCATGGCGATCATGCAGAGATCAGGGCCCGGCACGCGATCATCCGGCAGGTGGAAAAGGATCTGAACAGCCCGATAGCAATCCTGGCCGATTTGCAAGGGCCCAAGCTGCGGGTGGGCGTCTTTGCGAAGGGCGAGGAAGACCTGGTCGAGGGTGCGGACTTTCGGTTGGACCTGAACGATGCAGAAGGCGACGCAACGCGGGTCAAGCTGCCCCATAAGGAGATTTTCGACGCGCTGGAACCTGGGGCCCATCTGCTGGTCAATGACGGCAAGATCAAGCTGCGGGTCAAGGACTGTGGTGCCGATTTTGCCGATTGCGAGGTCATCGTGGGTGGCACGATTTCCAACCGCAAGGGCGTGAACGTCCCTGACGTGACCCTGCCATTGGCCGCGCTGTCGGAGAAGGATCGCAAGGATCTTGAGTTCGTCTGCGAACTGGGGGTCGATTGGCTGGCCCTGTCATTTGTCCAGCGTGCCGCCGACGTGGAAGACGCGCGCGAACTGGCCAAGGGCCGTGCTGCCATTCTGTCGAAGATCGAAAAGCCCAATGCCGTGAAATCATTTGACGATATTCTGGCGGCCAGTGACGGGATCATGGTGGCGCGCGGTGATCTGGGGGTCGAATTGCCGGTGCAGAATGTGCCGCCGATCCAGAAGCAACTGGTGCGCAAATGCCGGGCTGCGGCCAAGCCTGTGATCGTGGCGACACAGATGCTGGAATCGATGATTGAATCGCCGATGCCAACCCGGGCCGAAGTGTCTGACGTGGCCACGGCCATTTACGAAGGGGCGGATGCGATCATGCTGTCGGCGGAATCCGCGGCTGGGTCCTATCCCATCGAAGCGGTCACCACGATGAACAACGTCGCAGGCGAGGTTGAGTCCGATCCGAACTACACCGAGATCATCGAGGCGTCCCGCAAATCCGAAGGGATCACGGTTGCTGACGGGATCGTTTCGGCGGCACGCGAAATCGCTGAAACCACCGATGTCAGCGCGATCTGCTGTTTCTCGCAATCCGGGACAACCGCGCTGCTTGTGTCGCGCGAACGCCCGCGCGTTCCGATCATTGCGCTGACCAGCTATGTCTCGACCGCCCGTCGCCTGTGCCTGTCCTGGGGGACGAACTGTGTCGTGACTGGTGAGGTCAACCGGTTTAAGGAAGCGGTGATCGCGGCTGTGCGCGCCGCCATCGAACAGAAGCTGGCGACCGAAGACGACATGATCGTGGTGACCGCCGGTGTGCCGTTCAACACTCCAGGGTCGACGAACATCTTGCGTGTGGCGCCCTGCGCGGAACGTTTGATCTACGCCGCCGATCAGGAGTAGCATGCGTCCAAGGAAAGGCGCTGGCTATGGATATGGATCTGATCTTTGTTGTTGGGCTTGTGATTGCGGCGTTTTCGCTGCCGGGCTTTGTCAGCGCGTTTTCTGACCGGCGGTTTCCCAAGATGCCGCTGGTCATGGCCCTGATGGGCGGCGGTATGGTCTATTTCGCCATACAGCAGAATGAAGGGGCCTATACGCTGGAAACGATTGACGATGTTTTTGTCAGCGTTGTGGCCCGATATATCATCTGAATTGTCTTGCACCTGAACGGGATGCGGCCTATATGGCGGCCTTCACCCGCGCGTCCGGCCGATATGGCATGCCGAGTCGCGCGTTTCGACCGACCCAAAGAGGAGACGGAAATGCCGAAGATGAAGACAAAATCGAGCTGCAAAAAGCGGTTCAAAGTGACGGCCTCTGGCCGTGTTGTGGCAGGCCAGGCCGGCAAGCGCCACGGCATGATCAAGCGCAGCACCAAATTCATCCGTAACGCGCGCGGTACGACAACGCTGTCAAAGGCTGATGAGCAGATCATCAAGCCAATGATGCCCTACGCACGCTGATAAGGAGAATTTGATATGCGCGTTAAAGGTGGAACCGTCACGCACCGTCGTCACAAGAAAGTTCTCGACGCTGCCAAAGGATATTACGATCGCCGCTCCAAGACCTTCAAGGTCGCCAAGCAGGCTGTCGACAAGGCCAACCAGTATGCAACCCGCGACCGTCACAACCGCAAGCGCAACTTCCGCGCGCTGTGGATTCAGCGGATCAATGCAGGTGTCCGTTCGGTTGATGAAACGCTGAACTATTCCAAGTTCATCAACGGGCTGAACCTGGCCGGGATCGAAGTGGACCGCAAGGTTCTGGCCGATCTGGCCGTCAACGAACCTGACGCATTTGCGACAATCGTTGGCAAAGCCAAGGATGCGCTGGCCGCCTGAGCCAGACCTGACACCAATTTGATGGGTTCGGGTGTATCATCACCCGGGCCCTTTTTCTTTGGGAAGCTGCTAAAGGGGGCCTCTGCCAGATCCTCATCGCTTGTCGCTATGCGCATCACAATGTGCCGGGCCGGGGAGGGATGGTTAGTCCTTGGCGATGTCAGATGATCAAGCGGGCCTCGGCGCGGCCTCCATTCCTGGCGTTACGACGAGACCGCTCTCGGTCAATGCAAAGGTTGCATGTCCTTCTTCAATCTCAGCCTGAACAAGTGCGGATATCTCGTCAATTGCGCCTCTAACCCCGCCTTCCCACGAATGGCCATGAATAGCTGTTAGCCGGGTGCGCAGAATCTCATCGCGAAGTTCTTTAATGCCACTTCTGACTGTGGTTGCCTGATCTTGAATGTGCTTGGTGGCCTCCCGATAGTCTGCCTTGTTGGCCCACCAGGACATCTGTTGGTGGAGTTGTGCGACAAACGCGGGATCGCCGCCACGCAAGGTAATCAAATCATGCGCGCCTTGCTCAAAGACATCCAGATCAATGTTAAAAACATTTGGATCCCATGCCTCGAACGCAGAGGCGTATATTGAAAAATACGCCGCATCGCCGGTTTGTTGTGATGTGGCTTGTGCGGCTTTTCGCGCCTCAACTTCGAGAGTGGTTTGATCCCCAAACCAGCGCAGCAACATCATTTGACCATGAGCGGTGTGTGGTGTCTGGTCGTAGGGATCAAGCGCCGACCATTCTTCGTAGTACCGATACACGTGTTTTTCAGCGTCTGGCATGAAGGCAAGCAGCTTGTGCTGTGTCGCCGCCAGCAAAGGCGCGTCCAATGCAACCGGGTCAAATCGATCAAGCAGCCAACGCGCTTTGGCGAAGCGCGCACTCGTTCCGAACCAGCCGTCATCACTGACATATTCAGCGTAGTCATCGCCCCGGTCGCACCAGCCCTGGTAGCAACGTGCAGCAGCAGCAAGGGCGAGCAATGCGTAACTATCAGAATGTATGGCGGCTTTGGTTTCCAGCATATCTGCGACTTCATCAGAGATATCGTAAATCGGACCGGGGTGGCAGATATGTCCTTCATAGACACCACGCGCAATAAACTGGATCGCGGTGGTCATCGCGGTATGGGCGAGCGGGAAACCAGCTTCGCACTTGCTGCGGCTCTGGTCCCACTCGACGATCTTCGTGGAAAGGGCCAGCCAGTTACCAGCTTCGATAAGGGCCGAGACCTCTTTTTTGACGTTCTGCCGGGTCTGAAGCGACGGCGTGGTCAGAAGCTGTCGAAAAGTCAGACGCTGACGCTGGTTCTTCTCATTAAGAGAGACAAACCCAACCCCACTGAACAAGCCAGAGAAGAAGTCCTTGATCAGTCCAAAGTTGGCGATCAATCGAATAGGTAAGAGCAAGAGCCCAAGCAACATCATGCCAAGGCTACCAAGCGGTTTGAGAATTCGCTGCATTTAGAAAGGCTCCGAACTTTAATCACGGTTTGCAACGAATTGTGGCTACACTATGGAGCAGCTTTGCCCCAGGGCGACACTATCGACAGTCCACCGCCCTGCAAGCAAACATTGGCGAAGGAAGAACGAGTTTTACCCTGTGCCCAATGCAAATCTGAACAACACGAGGTGGCAGCGACCCATGTGTGATGTAACTGAATGAACTCGCAACAGCACGCCAATCAAGGTCGAGTGTTGCGCGCGTTTTCGGTCCGATTGGTCATCATGCCATCGCAGACTGACGCGGGCCGATATGGGTCTGAGACCGGCCGGACAGATCTGAAGATCTATGGCGGCCGGTCATTGTTCGGATGCTGAATTGGGGAGTATTCAGACCGACGTGCAAATGTATTTCATCTCCATATAGTCGTCGATCCCGTGGCTGGATCCTTCGCGGCCCAGACCCGACTGTTTGACCCCGCCGAAAGGTGCGACCTCGGTCGAGATGATGCCGGTGTTCACACCCACGATCCCGTATTCCAGCGCCTCGGCCACCTTGGTAACCCGGCTCAGGTCCTTAGCGTAGAAATAGGAGGCGAGGCCGAAGATCGTGTCGTTGGCCTTGGCGATGACGTCGTCCTCGTCCTCGAATTTGAAGAGCGGCGCGAAGGGGCCGAAGGTTTCATCGGTCGCAACCTGCATGTCCTGCGTTGCCTCTGTGACGATGGTCGGTTCAAAGAACTGACCGCCCAGATCATGTGGCTTGCCCCCGGTCAGCACCTTGCCGCCTTTTGACAGGGCATCCTTGAGGTGTTCCTGCACTTTGTCCACTGCCGCCGGCTCGATCAGCGGACCAAGGGAGGTGCCGTCGGACAGCCCGTCGCCGACCTTGAGATCCTCAACCGCCTTTTTCAGCTTGGTTGCGAAATCATCATATACCCCGGCCTGCACATAGATCCGGTTGGCGCAGACGCAGGTCTGCCCGTTATTGCGGAACTTGCAGGCGATGGCACCTTCGACGGCGGCGTCCAGATCCGCATCGTCAAACACGATGAATGGGGCGTTACCGCCCAGTTCCATCGAGCATTTCATAACCTGATCGGCGGCCTGTTTCAGCAATATCCGCCCGACCTCGGTCGAGCCGGTGAAGGTCAGTTTGCGCACGATCGGATTTTCGCAGAATTCCTTGCCGACCTCGGATGATGAGGTGGAGGTAACAACCGAGAGCAGCCCTTTGGGCACTCCCGCTTCCTCGGCGAGTTTCGCCATGGCAAGCGCTGACAGCGGGGTCAGCGATGCGGGGCGGATGACAAAGGCGCAGCCGACGGCCAGCGCTGGGGCAACCTTGCGGGCGATCATGGCGTTGGGGAAATTCCAGGGCGTGATCCCGGCTGCAACACCGATCGGCTGGCGGATCACGGTGATCCGTTTGTCGGCCATGTGCCCGGGGATGGTTTCGCCGTAGACACGCTTGGCCTCTTCCCCGAACCATTCGATGAAACCGGCGCCATAGGCAACCTCGCCCCGTGATTCAGTTAGCGGTTTGCCCTGTTCTGCGGTCATGATGATGGCGAGGTCTTCCTGATTTTCCATCATCAGGTCGTACCATTTGCGCAGTACCTTAGCCCGTTCCTTGGCCGCAAGCGCGGCCCATGGTTTTTGCGCCTTTTCGGCGGCGTCGATGGCGTCGGCCACTTCCTCGCGGCTCAGATCAGGGATTTTTGCGATCACGTCGCCGCGGGCTGGGTTGGTGACATCGAATGTCTTGCCGCTGGCGGCATGCACCCAGTCGCCCGCGACAAACGCGGCCTCGCACACCAGGTCGGGACGCGAAAGCATGGATTTGAGGTTGGTGGTTTCGTCAAGCATGGTAGCCTCCCCTAGGTTTGGCGCTATCTGACCTATCGGGCGGGGGAACGTAAAGGGGGGATCATGGAATTAGACGACGCTTATGCCAACGCGGCCTATATTGACGGAGCCGAGGCCTATCCTGACAAATGGGCCGGGCTGGCGGCCACGTTTCGCGAACGCACAACTTGCGAGATTGATCTGCCTTATGGTGAGCGCGAACGCGAACGGTTTGATCTGTTTCACCCGCGCAGGCTGGCCAAGGGTGTCGTGATCTTTGTGCATGGGGGCTATTGGCTGCGCTTTGACAAATCCTATTGGTCGCATCTGGCCGCCGGGCCGCTGGCCCATGGCTGGGCTGTTGCAATGCCGTCATATGATCTGTGCCCGAATGTGCGGATTACCGATATCGGCCAGCAGATCGCCCGCGCGATTGATGTGATTGCGGCGCGTGTGCCGGGGCCTGTGCGCCTGACCGGGCATTCGGCGGGCGGGCAGTTGGTGGCGCGGTTGGCATATCTGGACAGGGTGGAAAATGTCGTTCCCATTTCGCCCGTGGCAGACATCGCGCCGCTGATGAAAACCAGTATGAACAAGGATTTACGGATTGATGAAGATGAGGCGCGGGCTGAAAGCCCGGTGCATTTGCCGGTCCCGAAAGTACCGGTAACGGTCTGGGTCGGGGCAGAGGAACGGCCGGTGTTTCTGGAACAGGCAGAGGCATTGGCAAAGCGTTGGAAGACGGCGCATGTGGTTGAGCCGGGGTTGCATCATTTCAATGTGGTGGAGGGGTTGGCCGACCTTCAGTCACCGCTGACCATGGCGGTTGTCAGCTGAGTGACATCGGTAAAGTGATGCGCTTGCCAGCCTGCGGCGCGGGCGGCGGTGACGTTTTGTAATGTATCGTCGATCAGGATCAGATCGCTGGCTTCGCGGTTTTCGTGCTCTGATATATGTTTGAAGAACAACGGGTTAGGCTTGGCGACGCCGAGGGCTGCGGAATGATAGATCCCGTTGCAATGTGCTTCCAGCCCCACGTTGTTCATCAGATACATCGCGCGGCTGTGATCCTGATTGGTTGCCAACATGACCCGGTGCCCGTCCTGCCGCCGCTTTGAGATCCAGTCGAGCATATCCTGGTTCAACGTGGCGTCCTTACTGAACCAGTAATCGCGCAGATGGGATGCTTTGATGTTTGAATTCATGGCCTTGAGCGCCTGTTCCAGACGTGGCAGCAGATCATTGCATCCGGTGACGATATCGGGCCAGAACGGGGCAAAGAAATGATCGCGCAGCGCCGATTTGTCGAAACCGAAATCCCGCTGCAGATCGGCGGACCAATGCGGTTTGGTGGTGACGACAACGCCGTCCACGTCGATCAGCAATACCGGTTTTTGCGCGGTAACCATTGCCCCGCTATGCCCGGTTTGGCCCGGTCGGACAAGCGTCGGACTTGCGTCGGCAAAACGTCGGACCCTAGGCGGCGTTGCAAAAGGTTAATGTGAACCTTTTTCGTGCTTGCCGCCGTCCTGGTGACCGGGAATGATGCGCCTGATCCAAAGGGGGCATGCCATTGGCCAACATATTGTTCGACGCGCTGTTTGCGCCGCATCGTGGCAGCGCTGATCCGTTCTTGCACCTGCCGGACGGGCGCCGCGTGACCTATGGCGGGTTCGTGGATCGCGTGGGCCAGTTTGCTGCCGTTCTGGCGCAGCTTGACGCCGGTGAGCGTGTGGCAGTGCAGATTGCCAAGACGCCCGATGCGCTCGCGATCTATGCCGCATGTGTGCAGCGCGGTCTGGTGTTTTTGCCGCTGAACCCGGCCTATACGATCGCGGAATTGCGCTATTTCCTGACCGATAGCGGGGCCGGGTTGTTTGTCGGGGACCGGGTGCCGACCTATGAGGTGATGGATATCACGCCATGGGTCGAAACAGAGGCGACGCTGGCGCAATTGGCCGATGCCGCCAGGCCGATGACGGAGGTGGTGGACCGGGGGCCTGATGATCTGGCCGCGCTGCTTTATACCTCTGGCACGACGGGCCGGTCCAAGGGCGCGATGCTGAGCCATCGTAACCTGTTGTCCAATGCCGAGGTGCTGCGCGATGTATGGGCCTTTACCGGCGATGATGTGCTGCTGCATGCCTTGCCGATTTTTCATACCCATGGGCTGTTTGTCGGCACCAACATCACCCTGCTCGCCGGTGGGGCGATGGTGTTCCTGCCCGGCTTTGATCTGGAAGCGATGATTGCAGGGCTGCCCAAGGCGACAACACTGATGGGTGTGCCGACCTTTTATAGCCGTCTGTTGGATGATGACCGGTTTGACCGTGATCTGGTCGCACATATGCGCTTGTTCGTGTCTGGTTCTGCCCCGCTTTTGGCGGAAACGCATGACCGGTTCGCCGCCCGGACCGGTCACCGCATTCTTGAGCGTTACGGGATGACCGAAACCAACATGAACACCTCGAACCCGTATGAGGGGGAACGGCGGGCAGGCACGGTGGGTCACCCGTTGCCGGGGGTCGAACTGCGTATCACGCACGAGGGTGCAGAGGTGCCAACCGGCGAGATTGGCACAATCGAGGTGCGCGGCCCGAATGTGTTTCAGGGTTATTGGCAAATGCCTGAAAAGACCGCCGAAGAGCTGCGCCCCGACGGCTGGTTCATCACTGGCGACTTGGGGCAGGTGGATGCGGATGGCTATGTCACCATCGTGGGGCGGGGCAAGGATCTGATCATTTCGGGCGGGTACAATGTGTACCCGAAAGAGATCGAACTTATCCTCGATGATCAGCCGGGTGTGTTGGAAAGTGCGGTCATCGGGGTGCCCGACGACGATCTGGGCGAGGCGGTGCTGGCCGTGTTGGTGGCCGCAGGTGATCTGGATATCGCGGCGGTGCAGGCGGGAGCGGCCAAGGCGCTGGCCCGATACAAACAACCCCGCCACTACGAGGTGGTTGAAGCGCTGCCACGCAACGCGATGGGGAAGGTGCAGAAGAATGTGCTGAGGGAGATGTTCGGGTAGGACGGTTGGTTGGAAGCGCGACTGTCGTCAACGACGCGTGGTGCGCCTGAAGTCAGCCCGTGTAGGAAGACAAAAACCCTCCGCTGCTGATGTCATTTATTGCAACTAATAATCCCTAGGGCTTCCTATAATGATGTTTCGGGGCTTGAGCTGCTTTCTCAAGATGCGCTTGGTATTGGAACACCTCCGATTACCCGTGCTTCATCCGTAAACGTGGGGTTTGACGCAGGATGGCGCGGCGTAGGCCCCTCGTGCAGGCTCTGGAATGCGACGCAGTGGTGCCAAAGCTGTGCTGTGTTGCGCACCATTTGAATATCGGGAGCGATGGGGAGGCTTTGGGACAATTGCCTCGTCAGGCGGCGAGTTCCGCCTGATCTAGACTGATCACCTGATCTCGGCCGGCCGCCTTGGCTTCGTAGAGCGCCATATCGGCCCGCTTCATCACATCCTCAAAGCCAGCGTCAGATGACAGCACCTGTGTCAGTCCGAAGCTCGCGGTGATGTTCAACTCCATCCCCTTGATCGCAAACGGGCTATCGCCGATGGCGTCACACAGGCGATTGGCCCGGCTGGTCGCGGTGGCAAGGTCAGTGTCGTGCATCAGCAGCCCAAACTCCTCCCCTCCGGTGCGGATGATCTGATCTCCCGCCCGGCTGCGGGCCGCCACCCGGCGCACAAAAGCGCACAGGATCGTATCGCCGATATCGTGCCCATAAGTATCATTGATCTGCTTGAAGTGGTCGACATCCATGGCCAGAAACGAAAAAGGTCGGCTGTTCTGCTGCCAATCCTGCCAGACCTGTGCGGCCCGTTCATAAAGCGCGTGCCGATTGCCCGCCCCGGTCAGCGCGTCGGTGCGCGCCATGGCCACAAGATGGTCCATCTGTTCGATCACAAGAAGCTGGGTGGCGATGCATTGGGCCAATGCCGTCAGGATCGCGGTTTCTTTGCACAGATCATCCTTGTCCTGCCGCAGCGCCACGGCAAGCGTGCCAAAGCAGCGATCCCCGGCCAGAAGCGGCACATCAATCAGGCATTTCATCCCCGCATCGGCCAGTTTGCGGCAGTCCATGAAGGGTTGCTCGGCCAGGTCGCGCACAACCTCTGCCGTCCGGTTTGCAAAAACGCGGCCCAGGACCGACCCGTTTATCGGTACGGCTGTTCCTTGCGGAATGGCCTGATCGCCGTTCAACGCCTTCACGACGAGGTTATCGCCATCGGGCAATGCGATACTGCACCGATCCGCTTTGATCGCGACTGACACCCACTTGGAAAAGGATTGCAGGATTTCGTCCCTGCTTCTGGCGGACCACAAATCAGCGACCAGTCCGATGGGGATGAACAATTGCTCTTTTGAGGTGGCATCGCATGTCGCGCTGATGTCGCCGTCGCCCATGAATTGTGACCCCTTGCGGTCTGATCGCAGTTGCCTGTTCGATAGCGGCGACGCGTCAAGATATCGTAAATCCGCATGGGCAAACGATGCCTCGGGATGATGGTGCGAAGCCCGGTCATGTTCTTGCACGCAGCGCGCTGGCGCGGTAGCAGGTCTGCATAGTCAAACGAGGCGCCGATATGGACGAGCTGAAACAGAAATACCTTGGCCTGATAGCGGGTGCTGCGGATGAAGCCGCCATCGAAGACCTGCGCGTGCAGGCCGTCGGCAAGAAGGGCGAGATCAGCCTGAAAATGCGCGAGCTGGGCAAGATGACGCCAGAGGAACGGCAGGTCGCAGGCCCCGCGCTGAATGCCTTGAAGGATGAGATCAATTCAGCTTTGTCCGCCAAGAAATCTGCCCTTGCGGACGCCGCCCTTGATGCCCGTCTGCGCGACGAATGGCTGGATGTGACCCTGCCGTCCCGTGGTCGCCGTCAGGGCACCATCCACCCGATTTCGCAGGTGACCGAAGAGGTTACCGCGATCTTTGCCGATATGGGGTTCAGCGTGGCCGAAGGCCCGCAGATCGAAAGCGACTGGTATAATTTCGACGCGCTGAACATCCCTGGCCATCACCCGGCGCGGGCCGAGATGGACACGTTCTATACCCACCGGCGCGAAGGCGATAACCGCCCACCGCATGTGCTGCGCACCCATACATCGCCAGTGCAGATACGTTCGATGGAGAAGACGGGCGCGCCCACCCGGATCATCTGCCCGGGCCGTGTGTACCGCGCCGATTACGACCAGACCCACACCCCGATGTTCCATCAGGTCGAGGGGCTGGCGATTGATCGCGATATCTCCATGGCGAACCTGAAATGGGTGCTGGAGGAATTCGTGAAAGCCTATTTCGAGGTGGATCACGTCGACATCCGCTTCCGCGCCTCGCACTTCCCGTTCACGGAGCCGTCCGCCGAGGTCGATATCCGCTGTTCCTGGGAAGGCGGGACCCTGAAAGTGGGCGAGGGCGATGACTGGCTGGAGATTCTGGGGTCTGGGATGGTGCATCCCAAGGTGCTGGAAGCCGGCGGGATCGACCCGGCGGAATGGCAAGGCTTTGCCTTCGGCATGGGCATCGACCGGATCGCGATGCTGAAATACGGGATCCCGGATTTGCGGGCGTTCTTTGATTCAGATTTGCGGTGGTTGCGGCATTATGGATTTGCTGCGCTGGATCAGCCGACGCTGCATGGTGGGTTGTCGCGGTGAGTGGAGCGGCATTGTCCGTCAGTTGGCTCGCGTTACTTCTGGCGGTCTTTGGCTACGTTCTGAAAAGATGGTGGGATAACGCTGACTCCATAATGGAGCACCGGAGAGGCTCGTACACTGCTTACTTTGTGGCGACTTACGACTTAGGCCGCGAAATCATGCATAGACCTGACGATCCAGCATCAGAAGCTGTGCTTGAGGCGTATGAGAGATTTCAGAAAGCTAGCCCAGATTTCTTACTCCACGCATCTCCACGCGCGATGATCATATCTGATGAATTCTACAATCGCTTCGTCGCACTACGAGAGGCGGATCGCAGTAGCTGGACTGAAGAAGACAAACAGCACTTGGTCTCGCAACTGAACGAAGCGCTTGGTGTTCTTCGGGAGCAGTTGAAATCTGAATTATTCATGACTCAACCAAGATTCCAATTCGAGCGCTTTCGCCATAAGAAAGCTTGGAAGCAGCTTAGGGAAAGCGAAGGGGCCGCTCGAAAAGAAGAGAAGTAAAAGTAGGCAATGGTCCGCCCGGCGAAGCCGGGCAGCGCCCTCGACGGGGCTCCGCCCGTTTTCGCCTGAATTGATCCACCGGATCAATTCCGAGACGGCTCAAACCCTCCCCCACGGGAAGGGCGCTTCGCACCCACCCCGAGGTCCGAACGCTGCCCTGTGTTGTGAATGGAACATGAAATGACCAACGACACCGAAGACCTGCAAGACACCTACCCCGGCGCGGGCACTTTCAAATTCGGGGATAGCGCCGAACTCTGCCAGCGCCTCATCGCCCTTGTCCGTCAAGGCAAGAAGACGGCGACCTGTGGCGCGGCGGCGGATTTCGCGGATGAACCCGAGGCGATGCCCGTGGTCGGCCGCTGTGATATCGCCGCCAATTGGGATGGCACGCCTGCGCTGGTCATCCGCACCACCAAGGTGCAGGAAATCCGCTTTTGCGACGTGACAGAAGACATGGCGCTGGCCGAGGGCGAAAACGACAGCCTGTTGGGCTGGCGCAAGGATCACAAAGCCTTTTTCAAACGCAATGGCGGGTTTGACCCGGAAATGCTGTTGATCTTCGAGCATTTCGAACTGGTCGAAGACCTGGCGGGCCGGGAACTCTGACTGCTCATGTTCTGGCCGACCCTTCTTGATACGCCACTGGCCCTCGCCATTCTGTGGTACTGCCTGCGGATCACGCGTGATTATCGGCTGCGCAGGCGGTTCAGCGACGCCACCGCGCATCTTGACCTCGCGGACCTGAAAGCCGGGTATGCTACCAATATCAAGATCGTGGCGGGGTATCTGCAAAACCGGCCAAGGCCCAAAGGATCACTACGGCGGGCCGAGGCGGCGTTGATCATGGCCACCGTGTTGCGTGAACATATCGTGGCAAAAGAAGGTTTATTGCCCGCCCCAACTTACCGGCGCTCGCGCAGAGAGCTTTGGCGGCAGGCGAAACGGATGCCAAAGGTTTAGGTCAGAACGCCATCCTACCGCCGCCGCGCCACCAGTTCCTCTTCCTCTGCCGGGGGCAATCGGCGTCCTTTGAGGATGTCGGTCAGGTCATCGTCGCGGAATGCCCTGTCGATCCGGAATTTGTAGAAACCGTCATCCTGAAAGGCCTGGATGACGTGGTAGTCCACCAGCACGGGCACTGCCTTGCCTTTCCAGCTTTCTTCGCTCAGGCCCGATACGGTCACGTCCACCTCGGCCCGGCCCCGGACGGGCACGGTCAGGTTGCCATCGACGGCGGTGACGTTGTTGTAGCCAATCACGGCCTCGTCGGCCCGGATGGTGGAATAGACCAGCAGGTAGCGGATCGTCGATCCGGGCTTGGTCGCGTCGTCCAGAAACCATGTGAAACCGACATCTTCGCCAATCGCCTCGCGCCGGTTGATCTCGGCCGAGAGATCGCCAAAGGTGTTAGCATAGGTTTCGTCAAACGCGTTGGTCAGCCGGATATAGCTGTTGCGGGTGATGCTGGCCTTGACCTCTGCATCGATCCCGACCTCGCCACCTGCGCCGATATCGACGCCGCGCACATTGCGGGCGAATTGCTCTTCGAATGTGGCGCCCCGCACCCGGTTGCTGAGGTCAAGAACGGCCAGTTCCTTGAGGCTGCCGTCTTCGGTGTCCAGCAGGTATAGCTGCCCCAAAGTGCGCAGACCGGAATTCAGGTACCCCTTGTCGGTATAGGCGTGGCTGACATCGACCGGTATGGTGCGGCAGCCTGCGAAACCTATCAGAATAAGAGTCAGTAAAGCGATCAATCTTAACATCTCAAAACCCCCGAAAATAATGCCAGGATGGTGAAGACTGCGGATGTCAAAAGCAATGAAAACTTCCGAAGGGTTCTGGCAATAATCCTCGCCCACCAATTTGTCAGGTGACAGATCGCATGTTCCGGTTACAACCAAACCCATGATGATACGTGTTTTTCTGATCCTGCTGGCGTTGCTGGCGGCCCCGGCTGCGGCACAACAAACCAATCCCAATTCGATCCTGCCCGGACGCCCCTGTCACGGTCAGACCCCTTGCGCGCTGGATGGCCGGACCTATCACGTCAAGGAGCCTGACGGCTGGAATGGTGTGTCGCCTTTGCCGGTGCTGCTGCATTTTCATGGGTGGGCGCGCACCGGGGCGGTGCCGGTTTATCACGGGCGGATTTCCGGGGCGACCCGCAGGCGGGGCGTGCTGTTGCTGGCGCCGACGGGGATCAACAAGACATGGGATTTCTGGTCGGGACGTCCCGGTGATGTGGCCTTTGGCGCCGCTGTGATCGAGGATGCAGCGAAGCGTTATCCTATCGACCGTGACCGCATCTTTGTATCGGGATATTCGTTCGGGTCCGCCATGGCCTGGCGCTATGTCTGCCAGAACGGTGACGGTGTGGCAGCCCTGTTGGCGGTGGCCGGTACACTTGATCAGCGTGAGGAATGCGCCCAGGGCCCGCGTGAGGTGCGCCATGTGCATGGGCTGTCCGATACGGTGATGGATTTCCCCATGGGGCCAGGCGGCGATACGCGCTATCCGGTTGCGCTGTGGCGCCAACAATTCGGTTGCGGTGCCAGTGATCAGGTCAGCGATTGGGCCATTACAAGCGACGACGCCTTCACCCGTCATGCATGGGGGCGATGTACCACCGGCAAGCGTGTGACGCTTGATCTGCATCCGCGCGGGCATTTCATCCCCAAAGGCTGGATCGGACGGCAGCTGGACGAGTTGCTGGGTCTGCCGCCAAGCTACCCGTGATGCGGGTCTATATCATCGCCCTGTTGATTGTGATCGTCGGCGCGCATATCGCCATGTGGACATCCGATATGCCGCGCGATCTGGCGTTGAAGCTGACCCTGATCAACGCAGCCGGGTGGGCAGTTGTTTTGATTCCCGTATGTGGTGTGGCGCGCTGGGCGGCGCATCATAGGGTCAAAAATGATGATCAGGACGATGCTTAGCAACATCAGATCAATGGCTTAGCCACTTCACAGTTTTTTGTTTGGCGAGCGCAAACTAGCGTGTTAGGCTTGGCCATATTTTGAACACAATTCCTTTTGGGTGATGAAATGCATATTTTAAAGCGGGTCGCGTCGGCGGCCATATTTTTGGTTATTTGCGCAACAGGCGCCTTTGCCTGTGGTGGCTCTTATCAGGTGAAATCAGGTGATACGCTGTCCGGCATTGCTCGGGCCGAAATCGGATCATTCTTTGCCTATCAATCCCTGTTTGAGGCGAACCGCCATGTGATCGGCAGCAACCCCGACCGCATTCAGGCGGGCATGACATTGCAACTGCCGTGTCCGGGCCAGCCGGTGAACTGGGCGGTGATGCCAAGTGCCGCGACAATTGCCCAACTGCAGCAGGTCACAGATATCCAGATCCTGGATATCCGTCGCCCGACCGCTGTTGCCAAGGGCGTCATTCCCGGCGCGGTGTCCGTCCCCTACAGCCAATGGCGTGGCCCTGCGGGGGCGACCCCGACGGATGTAGAGTTGTCCCGCATTGTGGGTGATGCGGGGCTGCGCGTCGATCAGCCCGTGCTGATCGTGCATTCACAGCCGGATATGATGGATACAGGACGCGCGGCCATGGTGTATTGGCTGCTGAAATCCAGCGGTTTTGACACGATCGCGATCCTCAAGGACGGGTTTCAGGGCTGGACAGAGGCCGGGTTGCCTACCGCCGCCGCACCTGCAGCGCCTTCGCCTTACGATGCGGAACTGCTCTTTTCCTATAAATGGCGCGCCGACGAACTGGATGTTTATGCCATCGCCACATCCCAGATCACTGGCTATTTGCTGGATGCGCGGCCGCAACATATGTTCTCCAAAGTCGATGATGAGGGTAAACAGTTGGGTACGACCCTGCCGAATGCACGCAGTGCGCCGATTGGCCCGCTGATGTCGGCCTTTGGGTCAGAGGTGCCGGTTGAAACGGCGGTCAAGGCCGTCGCTGACCATCTGCAACGCCACAATGCCAACTGGGAAACCGGTGAGGTCATCACGTTCTGTCAGACCGGAGAGTTGGGCGCGCTCAGCTGGTTCTATGCCTCCGAACTGGCCGGGCTGGATAATATGCTGCTTTATCCTGAATCCGTCGCTGGCTGGGCCGATGGCGGTGGCCGGTTATTTGCCGGGTTGGACTGACCGCGCGGGGGGTGTCGCCCCCGCGCAATCGCTGCACGGTCATGCTTTCACCCGTCAGTCTGATGCGCTATGAACGCGCGAACCGCAGACTGACGGATAAGAACGCATGAAATTCACCCTGTCCTGGCTCAAACGCCATCTGGAAACCGATGCTTCGGTCGCCGATATCGCCTATGCCCTGACCGACCTCGGGCTTGAGGTCGAAGGCATCGAAAACCCCGCCGAACGGCTGGCCGATTTCATGATCGGCAAGGTGCTGACGGCGGAAAAGCATCCTGATGCCGACAAGCTGAAAGTGTGTCAGGTGCAAACCAAGGATGGCCCGACGCAGATCATCTGCGGCGCGCCGAATGCGCGTGCTGGCATCACTGTCGTGATCGCATCGCCTGGGACGTACGTGCCGGGGATCGACACCACCATCGGCGTGGGCAAGATCCGCGGGATTGAAAGCCACGGTATGATGTGTTCCGAGCGCGAGATGGAACTGTCAGAGGAACATGACGGTATTATCGAGCTGCCTTCTGGCGAAGTGGGTGAGCGGTTTATCGACTGGCTCGCCGCCAATGATCCATCCAAGGTCGATCCGGTGATCGAAATCGCGATCACCCCCAACCGTCCCGATGCGCTGGGCGTGCGCGGTGTGGCGCGTGACCTTGCCGCCCGTGGCCTTGGTACGTTGAAGTCTATCGCTGTTGATCCTGTGCCTGCCGGTTTCGCATCTGACTTGAATGTGTCCATTGATGACGATACATTGGGTGGCTGTCCGGTTTTCTGTGGTCGTTTGATCCGAGGCGTCAAGAATGGCCCCAGCCCTGAATGGCTGCAAACGCAGTTGCGCGCCATTGGCCTGCGCCCGATCAGCTTTCTTGTCGATGTGACCAACTGGTTCACCTATGACCTGAACCGCCCGCTGCACGTCTTTGACGCCGACAAGGTGAAGGGCAATCTGCGCGTCCACCGCGCCGAGGGGGGCGAAACCCTGATGGCGCTGGATGACAAGGAATACACATTCCAGTCAGGCCAGATGGTGATCTCGGACGATGAAGGCCCTGAAAGCATCGCCGGGATCATGGGCGGGCTCGCGACCGGCTGCACGGAAGACACCGTGAACGTGTTCGTTGAAAGCGCCTATTGGGACCCGATCCAGATCGCTTATGCGGGTCGCGCGCTGAAGATCAACTCCGACGCCCGCTATCGTTTCGAACGCGGGGTCGACCCGGCCTTCACGCCGGAAGGGCTGGACCATGCCGTGCGCATGATCGTGGATCATGCCGGCGGCGAAGCGTCAGAGATGATCGTCGCCGGTGCTGTCCCTGACACATCCCGCGCCTATAAGCTGGACACGGCGCGGTGTTCGTCGCTTGTGGGTATGGATATTCCGGCAGAGACCCAGCACGAGACGCTGACCGCCCTCGGCTTCTGGATGGATGGCGACATGGCGCATGTCCCGTCCTGGCGTCCCGATGTGCAGGGGACGGCTGATCTGGTCGAGGAAGTCGCCCGCATTGCATCGCTGACCAAGCTGCAGGGCAAACCCATGGCGCGCACCCAACCCGGTGTGCCGAAACCGATCCTGACCGCCAGCCAGTCGCGCCAGCAGGCCGCGCGCCGGACCGCGGCGGCGCTGGGGTATAATGAATGTGTGACCTACAGCTTCATTGATGATGAGGCCGCCAAGCTGTTCGGCGGCGGTGATGACAGCACCATGCTGGAAAATCCGATCTCGTCTGAAATGTCCCATATGCGGCCCAACCTGCTGCCCGGACTGTTGCGGGCTGCGGCGCGCAATCAGGCGCGTGGCTTCATGGATATGGCGCTGTTCGAGGTGGGCGCGGGCTTCCATGGTGGTGAACCGGGTGAACAGCACACGCTGATCTCGGGCGTCCTGATCGGGCGGACCGGGCCAAAGGACGTGCATGGCACATCGCGGCCTGTTGACCTTTACGATGCCAAGGCCGACGCAGAGGCCGTGCTGGCTTCTATCAACGCCCCCGCCAAGGTGCAGATCCTGCGCGGAGCATCGGATTGGTGGCATCCGGGCCGCCACGGCATGATCTGCCTTGGCCCCAAAAAGGTACTGGGCATCTTTGGTGAACTGCACCCCAAGGTGTTGCGCGAGATGGATGTCAAAGGTCCTGCTGTCGCTTTTACCATCTGGCCGGATGAGGTGCCTGCGCCGCGCAACAAATCCGCTGCCCGCGCGCCATTTGTGGCCACTGATCTGCAGGCAGTCGAACGCGATTTCGCCTTTGTCGTCGATGCCGAAGTCGAGGCGCTGACGCTCGTCAACGCCGCCGCCGGGGCCGACAAGGCGCTGATCAGCGATGTGCGCGTCTTTGACGAATTCATCGGGGGTTCGCTGGGCGACGGCAAGAAATCCCTCGCCGTCACGGTTCGCCTGCAACCGACCGAGGCAACCCTGAAGGACGCGGATATCGAGGCGGTCAGCGCAAAGATCGTCGAAAAGGTCACCAAGGCGACAGGTGGCACCTTACGCGGATGACCGACAGTGATGACCCCGCCGCGCATTACAAGGACAGCAGCAAGCTGGCCGTGCGGGGCGGGTTTCACGCGCGCTATTCCAATGTGGGCTGGTTTGGCTGGGTGGATGCCCGGCTGAACATCGCGCCGGGCGCGCGGGTGCTGGATGTGGGCTGCGGGCCGGGATGGTTCTGGGCCGCGTGTCGCCATCTGCCTGCTGACATGACGCTGACGTTACTGGACCAATCGGCGCATATGGTCGAACAAACGACTGAGCGGCTGAAGCACCTGAATATCGCGAGCAGTGTCGTGGCGGATGCCTCAAACCTGCCGTTCCCGGACCAAAGCTTTGATGTGGTGGTTGCCATGCATATGCTTTACCACCTGCCCAATCCGGCGGTGGCGCTGCGCGAAATGCACCGCGTGCTGATCCCCGGCGGTCGCTGCATCGTCACCACCAACAACCCCCGTGATCTGCCCCAGATTGCCGCCCTGTCGCGGCAAGCGTTCGGGTCGGCGATTGACGATATGGTGCAGGAGCGGTTCGGCACTCCGGTTGCCTTGGACCTGATGGGGCAGCATTTCACGGAAATCTCGCAACAGACCTGCGAAGATATCTATCAGGTGGACGATCCCGAACCGGTGATCGACATGCTGCTGACAATGCCGCCCGGTGACAAGGCCGATACGCAAGGACAGGCCCGATTGCGACAAGCGGTTGGTGACATGATGAATGAACATGACGGCCGTGTCCCTATGCCCCGCGTGCAGGACATAATCACCGGTATCCGGGCATGACCGTCGTCATCCGACCTGCGACGGTAGATGATGCGCCGGGGCTTACCGCTTGTATCGATGCGGCCTACGCCCCCTATGTTGCCAAGGGCCTCGACCTGCCTCCTGTGAGTGAAGGAATTGCCTGTGATATCCGCGATCATCACGTCTGGGTCGCAACGCGCAGCGACCGGATCGTTGGCGGTGTTGTCCTGGTGCTGCGTGACGCCGCCCATCTGGCCAACCTCGCCGTTCACCCGGATGCCGGTGGGCAAGGGCTGGGTCAGGCGTTGATCGCCACCGCGACCAATGCCGCCCGCGCGGCTGGACACGACAAATTGCACCTTGCCACACATATCGAAATGACAGGAACGCAAGACTTCTACCTGTGGCTTGGATGGGTTGAAGCTGGTCGGGACGGCAATAAGGTCTATTTTGAAATGCAATTATGAAGGAGCCCGACCATGACACTCAACATCTATCTTTCCGGTGAAATCCATACCGATTGGCGCGATCAGATCACGGAAGGGGCCAAGGGGCTGGATGTGACCTTCAGCAGCCCGGTGACCGATCACGCGGCGTCGGATGATTGTGGGGTCGCGATCATGGGGGCGGAGCCGGACAAGTTCTGGCACGACAACAAGGGGGCCAACCTGAACGCTATCCGGACGCGGCATGGGATCCAGAATGCCGATATCGTTGTGGTTCGCTTTGGTGAGAAATACAAGCAATGGAACGCAGCATTTGATGCGGGCTTTGCTGCGGCCCTTGGCAAATCGCTGATCGTGATGCACGGCCCCGAGCACCAGCATCCGCTCAAAGAAGTCGATGCCGCCGCCCTTGCGGTGGTCGAGGAACCAAAGCAGGTGGTGGATATCCTGCGCTATGTTCTGGATGGGAAACTACCGTCGTAGCTATGCAACATCCGTGGGGCGGTCATGCGCATTGGGGGCTTCCGCCAGCCTGCTGATATGGCTATGTAAGTGATGAGCCAAGGAGGTCTTGGCGGAAAATCCATACGCTGCGGAGGTCGCGCGACATGAGTACCAGACACAGGCTGGCCGTCTTTATTGGCCGTTTCCAACCCTTTCATGCAGGTCACATGGACGTCGTGCAGAATGCACTGACGCAAGCCGATAGCCTTTTGATGCTTGTGGGCAGCGCCTATCGGCCACGCAGTTGGAAGAACCCCTTCACCTATGCCGAAAGGGCTGCCTTTGTCCGCGCCAGCACGGACGAGGTTGGTAAGCCCGTCGCCACGCTGCCGCTGGTGGATACCCTTTACAACGACCGGGCCTGGACGGTGAATGTGCGGACTGCCGTGACCTTGCACATGCGCAAGGCGGGCTTGAACCCGGACAAGACAGATGTGGTGCTGACCGGGTTCGAAAAGGACAAATCATCGCGCTATCTGGGATGGTTTCCGACATGGCAGATGCTGCCAGCCGACCCACATATGCATGAGGGAGAGATCGTCAGCGCCACGGACCTGCGGCAGGAACTGTTCTTTGGCCGTGGTGAAAACACAGGCCGGATGGCGAAACGCTATGGTCTGGCGCAGATCGCGCCGGTGCTGGACTGGATGAAGAAACATCCTGATGCGGTGTCGACTGTCCGCGACGAAGGATCGTTTGTGCTGGATTATCGCGAGCGGACTGCCAAAGCCGAAGAGGTTTTTGGCTATCCGATCCCGGTCAACACCGCTGACGCTGTCGTTGTGCAGTCCAGCCATATCCTGATGGTCGAGCGCAAAATGCAACCTGGCAAAGGCCAATGGGCGCTGCCCGGTGGACATATCGATCGGGGCGAGCAGGCGCTGGATGCTGCAATCCGCGAGCTTTATGAAGAGGCCGGACTGGACATGCCTAAAGGGGCGATGCGTGGCAGGCTGCGGGAACGGCGGGTGTTCGACCATCCTGAACGATCCGAAAAGGGATGGGTCCGGACAGAGGCGTTCGTGTTCGAACTGCAAGACAAAGCGAAGCTGGAAAAGATCAAATCCGGCAGCGATGCATCCGCCGCCCGCTGGGTGCCGATCACCGAAATCACACCGGACAACATATTCGAGGACCATTTTGACATCATCCAGGCCCTCGTGCCTGATGTGCCCTTTGCGTATTCATCGATCCTGATGGCGCAAGGTTAAGGCCCGCAAAGAGCCGATCTTTGCACCCACGCGGGAGGTCCGCGTGGAACATCAAATCGTCCATATCCGAGGAGGAACAGGACAATGAAAGACCAAATCACTGGCGCTGCGGCGCTGTTTGATAACCCTGTCGCGTTCGACAATCTGATCTTCGATACCGACAGCTATAAACTTTCCCACTTCAGCCAATACCCCGAAGGGGCACAATACGTGTCGTCCTATATCGAGCCACGCCGGGCGTGGGGTGATATCGACCGGATGATGTTCTTTGGCCTGCAGATTGAACTGGCGAAATTGGCAGGGCAGGCGGTCACGCAGGCGATGCTGGACGAGGCAGCACCCTTTCTGAAGGCGCACGGGTTCGATCTGTTCGTCGATGGCTGGCAATATATCATCGATCGGCATGAGGGTCGGCTGCCCGTGCTGATCGAAGCCTTGCCAGAGGGCACATTGGCCCCGGTGTCGGTCCCGCAACTGCGGATCGAAAACACCGACCCTAATTGCTACTGGCTGGTCAGCTATCTGGAAACCCGGCTGCTGCGGGCGGTCTGGTACGGATCAACCGTCGCCAGCCTGTCGCACTACGTCGTGGGCAGCATCCGGAAACGGCTGGCCCTGACCGATGGCAGCGATGCCGGGGCCGAGTTCAAACTGCATGATTTCGGTGCGCGCGGCGCGTCGAGCAATGAGGCGGCGGGCATTGGTGGTGCCGCGCATCTCGTTAACTCCTTCGGGTCCGATACCATCGCCGGGCTGGTCTATGCGCGGAATTACTATGGCGCTGATATGGCCGGGTTTTCCATCCCCGCGACTGAACACAGCACCATGACAGCTGCTGGTGAGGCGGGCGAGCTGGACCAGATGCGTCGGTTTCTGGCCGCCAACCCAACCGGCCTTATCGCCTGTGTCAGCGACAGCTATGACCTGATGCGCGCAGTGAAAGAATACTGGGGCGGCACGTTGAAAGACGCCGTGCTTGCCCGCGATGGTGTGCTGGTTGTGCGCCCCGACAGCGGTGACCCGGTCCAGATTGTGCCGGATGTGATCGAGGCGCTGATGGCCAAGTTCGGCTACAGCACCACGGATCAGGGTTACCGGCTGCTGAATGACAAGGTGCGGGTGATCCAGGGGGATGGGGTCGACAAGGACTCCATCGTCAGGATCATGGACACCATGATGGAACGTGGCCTTGCTATCGGGAACATCGCCTTTGGTATGGGTGGCGGGCTGCTGCAGAAGGTGAACCGCGATTGCTTTGGCTATGCCATGAAAGCCTCTGCCATCTTCTATGACGGCCAATGGAGGGATGTGTTCAAGGACCCGAAGACCGCGCGCGGCGCCAAGACCTCAAAGAAGGGCAAGCAGGGGGCGATGCGCACCGATAGCGGCGCTTTCGTCGCACGGCCCGCCGCGAATATTCCGCTAGGGGCGGATGCGTTGGTGCCCGTGTTTCGGGACGGGCGCATCCTGAACCTGCAGTCATTTGACAAGATCAGGGCGCGCGCTTGGCCTGATGCCTTGGGCTTTGGCGCGGCAGCTTAGAAATCGATAGGCCCCGGTGCTGATCACGGGGCCTATCATCCTGTGGGTAAGGTGGGGTTTCACCCCACCTATGACGGATCAGGGATACGCTTGGCTTTCTCAACGGCCGGACGGGCAAAAAACCGCTCAACATAAGCGGGCACGTTTTTCAGATCGTGATAGCCGACAACATCCTTGGTGCCGTAGAATTCCAGCGCATTGATCCACGGCGCGATGGCCATATCGGCGATGGAAAAATCGCCTGTAATCCAGTCTTTCCCGTCCAGCTGCTTCTCGACAACGGCAAGCAGGCGGATCGCCTCATCGCGATAGCGTTCGCGGGGGCGTTCGTCTTCGATATCCTTGCCCGCGAACTTGTAGAAGAAACCCATCTGCCCCAACATCGGACCCAATCCGCCCATCTGAAACATCAGCCACTGGATGATATGGGCCTTGTCCGTCGCGGTTGATCCTAGGAATTTACCTGACTTTTCAGCAAGATACAGCAATATCGCCCCGCTTTCGAAAATCCCTACCGGGCCATTCGGACCGTTGGGATCGATAATCGCCGGGATCTTGTTATTGGGGTTCAGCGAAAGGAACGCATCGCTTTTGACATCCTCATCTTTCAGCGTGACCAGATGCGGCTCATAGGCCAGACCCATCTCTTCCAGTGCGATGGATACCTTCACCCCGTTGGGTGTCGGAAAGGAATAAAGCTGGATGACCGAAGGGTCCTTGGCGGGCCAGCGTTGGGTGATGGGAAAGGCGGACAGATCGGTCATCGCAGGTGCATCCTTTGCAAAATCGGTGTTGATGACAGTTAGGGGGAAAAGATCGGAATAAAACCCATGGTTCTGTGGGCCAATCGGGGTAAGACTGTGCGCAGTTGCGCAGCGGGCGTCAGACCCGCGCGCCGGTTAACAGTAGTGGGGACTTACACATGATCAACGAATTCAAGGACTTCATCGCCAAGGGCAATGTCATGGACATGGCGGTGGGGATTATCATCGGGGCGGCCTTTACGGCCATTGTCACGTCGCTTGTGGGCGATCTGATCAACCCGATTATTGCACTGTTTACGGGCGGGATT
Organism: Yoonia sp. SDW83-1; assembly: GCF_046762885.1. Classification (NCBI taxonomy): domain Bacteria; kingdom Pseudomonadati; phylum Pseudomonadota; class Alphaproteobacteria; order Rhodobacterales; family Paracoccaceae; genus Yoonia; species Yoonia sp. SDW83-1. The sequence continues at coordinate 345,001 of NZ_JBKQXO010000001.1, read as the reverse complement.
GATTTCTCGGGCTGGTTCTATGTGCTTGGCGACGGTGAATGCGCATCGGTTGATGCCTGCGCCGAAGCGGGAATTTCCGTCTTTGCGATCGGTAACTTCCTGATGGCTGTGATCAACTTTCTGATCATCGCTTTCGTGGTCTTTATGCTGGTCAAGACGGTCAATCGGATCAAAGCCGCCGCTGAAAAGCCCGACGAGGTTGCGCCAGAGGTCGAAACCGGCCCATCAGAGCTTGATATCCTGATTGAGATCCGGGATGCGCTGGCCAAACAGGCCTGAAAATAGATGCTCAAAGGTCCGCCCAACTGGCGGACCTTTTTCGTTGAAAGGGGATTGGATATGAAAATCAACGTTCTGACCGTACCACTCTTGGCGATAGCTGTGACCGGTTGTGACATGGACCCGCCCTATAGCCCACCAGAGGCGTCCGGGCTTATCGGTGTGCGACCCTATCCGATGCCTGCGGATGTCTGCCAGGTTATCGGTGAAAATGAACTGACGGTTGAATATCTCGATGATGCGGCCATCCTGATTGGCTGCCCGGCGGTTGAAACTGGCGCGATTGCCGATCGGCTGGCCGATGGGGCCATGCAAATCACGCAAGTTGGCGAATGGGTGCTGTTCTCACAGCCTTTGCGCTGACGGCTCCGCTGGTAAGATGGGTTTCAACCCATCACGCTTTCAGTGCGAGGCTGGGTGAGATCACATCGATCCCAAGCGCCTTGCCGACCGCGTAATAAGTCAGCTTGCCGGCATGAACATTCAAACCGTTCAGCAGATGCGGATCGTCCTCGCAGGCTTGCCGCCAGCCCTTGTCAGCCAGTGACAGCATGAAGGGCATGGTCGCGTTGCCCAGCGCGATGGTCGAGGTCCGGGCGACGGCCCCGGGCATGTTGGCCACGCAGTAGTGCATGATCCCGTCGACATCATAGATCGGGTCCTGATGCGTAGTCGCCTTTGATGTCTCGAAACAGCCGCCCTGATCAATAGCCACATCCACAAGGGCCGCACCAGGTTTCAGTTCCGACAGCTGCGCCCTGGAAATCAGCTTGGGTGCGGCCGCCCCTGGGATCAGCACCGCGCCGACGATCATGTCGGCGGCGCGCGCCAGCTCAATCGTGTTGCCCGCGCTGGCATAAGAAGTTTTGAACACACTGCCGAAGACATCGTCCAGATAGCGCAAGCGCGGCAGGGATCGGTCCAGAACGGTCACATCCGCGCCCATGCCAGCGGCAATCCGGGCCGCATGCGTGCCCACCACACCGCCACCGATTACGACAACCCGTGCCGGGCCGACACCGGGTACGCCACCCATCAAAACACCGCGCCCGCCATTCGCCTTTTGCATGGTCCATGCCCCGACTTGCGGGGCTAGCCGCCCTGCCACCTCTGACATTGGGGCCAGCAATGGCAGACCACCGCGGTCGTCGGTCACAGTCTCATAGGCGATGCAGGTCGCCCCGCTTTCCATCAGATCCTTCGTCTGTTCGGGGTCGGGGGCAAGATGTAGATAGGTGAACAAAATCTGACCGTCGCGCAGCATTTTCCGCTCAACCGGCTGCGGTTCTTTCACTTTTACAACCATATCGGCGATTTCGAAGATCTCGGGGGCAGTCCCGACAATGGTCGCACCAGCCGCCACGTAATCCTCATCAGAAAATCCTGCGCCTGCCCCTGCGCCGGTTTCGACGCTGACTTGATGTCCGTGGTTCACCGCCTCGCGGGCGGCGTTTGGTGTCAGTCCGACGCGAAATTCCTGTGGTTTGATCTCTTTAGGGCATCCAATATGCATGTCCGGTCTCCTCCCGATCTTCATCTGCGAGATTTGCCCTAATGCGGCGCAATTGCACCGGCATTTCTCTTGGATGATGGCGATAACAGCGATAGGAATGTGCGGCAAACCAACAAATCATCGAAGGATCGTGCGGCAAATGGAACTCGACAGTATCGACCGGCGAATCCTTGAGGTTCTGCAGAAGAAAGGGCGCATGTCCAATGCCGAACTGTCCGAGGTCGCCAACCTATCGCCGTCAGCCTGTCACCGGCGGGTGCAACGGCTTGAGAAAGACGGCTATATTCGTGACTACGTGGCCCTCCTTAACCCGCGCAAGGTGGGGCGACCGACCACTGTTTTCGTCGAAATCACGCTGAGCGGACAGGCGGACGAGGTTCTGGATGCGTTCGAAAGGGCGGTCGCACTGGTGCCGGACGTGCTGGAATGTCACCTGATGGCTGGTACGGCGGATTATCTGCTGAAAGTAGTGGCCGGCGACACCGAGGATTTCGCCCGTATCCACCGGCGGTATCTGGCAACCCTGCCTGGGGTGGCGCAAATGCAATCGTCCTTTGCGCTGCGAACGGTGCGGCAGACGACGGCGCTTCCCGTTTGACCGCCGTTCGGCAAAAAACCGCACAAATGCGCAGGAAAATCGCAACCTTTGACGACTATGGTGCCGAATAATTCGTGCTTTCGTCACAATTTGGCCATGTCCGATAGCAACCAGATGCCAAAAGCGATTTATGCGCAAATCGTGGTAGGCAAGGAAAGTGTTGATGACGTATCGGTTGAGCACAGCCACTTTTGATGGACGAACCCAAAACCTCAAATGGGATGACGATGAACTGGGCCGCGCAAGTGATGAGATCACGTGGTCGATGTCTTTGGCCGGGCTTGATTTTGATGGGATGGAGTACTCCATCAGCCAGTTCGAACAGGCCGTTGAGGCAGCATTTGATGCATGGGCCGCGGTTGCCAATCTGACATTTCGCATGGTGACTGGTGACGCGGATATCGATGTCATCACAGCCACTGAGGCACAGGAACCGCTTTTGGCTGGCAACACAGTGGGTCTGGCTCGTTACAGCTTTTCGAGCGGTGCTGATCGGTTCAATGATGTGGCGGAGATTTTTGCATCTACCGTCTACATGGATCTCGAACCGACGTGGAGCCCCTTTGGCGGCAGCGACACCAACCCCAACGACGCGGATGGTGATCTGAGTTTCTTTGGCGTGGTCCTGCACGAGATCGGCCATGCGCTGGGCCTTGATCATGTGGATGATACTTCTGAAATCATGAACGACACGATTTCGACAAATTCGCTGGGTGACGGCGATATTGCCGGTATTCAGGCGCTTTATGGGGTGCGCAACTATGGCACCGAGAGTAGTGACAACATCGATATTGCCAACAGCAGTGACGGGCAGTTGATCTTGGCTCGTGCCGGGAATGATGTCGTTTCCGCAACGCAAGGCAATGATCAGATTTTTGGTGGGCTTGGCAATGATCAAATTTCCGGCAACGGCGGCAATGACCTGATCGTCGATACTTTTGGCAACAACACCCTAAATGGCAATGACAATAATGATGTGATCGTTGGTGGCTTTGGCAACATGACCGCAGACGGCGGATCAGGTGCCGACATCCTGCTTGGTGGTGTCGGTGATGATACGTTGCGCGGCGGCAGCGGCAATGACACGTTGCGCGGCGACCCCGGTGGGTTCTTTTTTGGGGATGACACGCTCGTGGCTGGCACCGGAACCGACTATCTTCAGGGTGGCGGCGGTGCCGATACATTCGAATTCAATACTGGTGACGGCACCAACTTCATTGCTGAATTGAACATCGATACTGACAACCCAGCGAATACCATCGCACTCGCGGCTGATTTCGACAGTGGAATTGACCAGATCCGCCTAAACAGTTTTGGCTATGCTAGTGAGGCAGAGGTGTTTGACCATTTCACAACGGTCGATAGCAATGCGGTATTCTCTGATCAAGGCACAACAATTCACTTCGTCGGGTTGGCGATCACTGACCTTTCAGAAAACGACTTCCTGATATGATGGGACCTCATATGATCAAGATCGCACGCAACGTATTTCTGACTGTTTGCGCGAGCGTCTTGCTGAGCGCTTGCGGCGGCGGTGGCGGTGATGACGGTAACTCGGGTGAGCCTACCGCACCCGACGTGACCGGCGGGGTTGTAGGAAGTGCGACAGTCTTCAGCAATGCGAGCGTGACCGAAGATTCGGCCCTACGCTATGTCGCTGTCACTACTTCGGGTGCGGGTTCCAACGGGAATACCGGCGCGCTGGATCATGATGGCAACCTGATTACCGGTGGCCTGCTGGGTGGAAATTTGAACGGTGGGCGAACGCAAGTAGACCTGACCGACGGTGGTTTGGCCAACCTGACAAATCCGAACGGCCAGCAATACGTGCGGTTTTTCAATCTTGAGGGATCGCAGTTCAATCGCTTTGGTGTTGTTGGTATTCAAAGCGGGGCCGCCAACGTCCCCGATAGTGGTGGGGCGACTTACAACGGCATTGTTGAGATGCAGGCAGCAAACTCGGATGATAGCTATGATCTGACCGGAACTGTGAATATCACAGCGACGTTCGCTGGTAGTGGCAACGTCACTTCTGCGTTCACTCAACTATCGGGCACTGGCAACACTTCCGGTTTTGTTGGAACGGGTGATACTGGCACCATCACAATATCCAACGCGACAATTTCGAACGGCGCGTTTACGGGGGGGGCTGCGTCTGGCACGGGCCCGTTGTTCGACGACATTTCGGGCGCGGCTAACTTATCTGGGACACGCGGGGAATTCTTCGGTCCAGCAGCAGACGAAGTTGGCGGCATTTTGTCGATATCGCAAGGCGATCTTGAGATCCTGGGCGTCTACAGCGCGGATTAATGCCGCTCACCATCTTCCCGCTCTAACCCATATGGCGTCGCCAGGTTCCAGACATGCTCTGGCACCATGTTTTTCATCTTCGCCGGTTCCGCCCGGCGCAGATGCAGGACGGTTTCAGCCGCCTTCATCTCGACCCTTGCGCGGGCGAATTCCAGGCCCCTTGGTCCGATCCGCGGCATCAGCCAGCCCATGATCCCGCGCAGCCAGTCTGGCATCCGGCGCAATGGCAGCCCGCCTGCGGCCAGCCGCGTGTTTTCGACAAACCCTTTCACCGATCCAGCCCGTTTGCCCCGTGATCCGGGTGGTTCCAGCGTCACCTCGCAATCCAAAGCGGCCAGCATCTCGGCCCCCCGCGCATTGCGGACGATCAGCCATTGTTCCCCTTCGCCAGCCATATAGCCCACAGTGATATCGGCGAGCCGGTTGGTGTAATCCACGCAGGTGCGGCAGGTCAGCGGAAAGAAATCGTCAGGCAGATCGCTGATGGGAAGCTTCAGGAACGGGATCAGGCGCTGTGTGCCATCGGCAAAGCGCAGTTCCACGTGATAATCCGCCCGAAACTCCAGATAGGTCACTGTCTCTGGCGCGTCGGTCAACAGGCCGAGGAAATCGTGAAAGTTCTCGGTTGTCGTGTTGTCGGAACACGGTGTACCGATGACATAAATCCGGTCAAATCCCAGTTCGGCTTCCAGCGCGCGCAAGGCGTAGATCTGGCAGGGGATACCGATGACGGCGATGCGTGTGTGGCCTGCGTCCCGCGCCGGTTCGAGCAGCGCCAGAAGGGGGGCGTAGCCCATCCGCATGCCGCGCGCTTCGGCCATGTCGGCGGGGTCAGTAATGATGGCGGGGCGTGGTCGCCAGCGATCCGCCGGGTCCGGCACCATGGTCAGCACCGCATCCACAGCACCGGTTTCCAGCAACCTTTCGGCCAGTCGTGTGGTCAGCCCAGTCCATTGCGCGCCCGTCCGGGCGGGGTGCAGTGCAGCGCGATACATTACTTGGGACACGCCAAAGAACCGTTCGTCACCTGCATCGGCGGCGGCGCGGCCATGCACCTGCGCCTCCAACGCCGGATAGTCCGGCTTGATGAACTGGCAGGCCTTGCCGCAAGCTGACGGGTCTGCCATCCGCGATACGCCGCAATCGGTGCACAAGCCGCGCGGGGCCGGATCTGCAAAAGTCGGGGTGGTGATCATGCCCGCAGCCTAGTCGCAATGACGGGGGTGTCTAGAACCCAATCTGCCGCTGGCGGTCGACGAGTGCTGCAACCACGCTCATCGCCGCAAGGGCAGAGCTGCGCGGGTTGTCCGGCAGGCTGTTGCCAGCGATTGTGAACTGCATTTCGCCAAAATCACCACTGGCGCTGATCTGGTGGATGTTGGTGGTCACGCTAGGATCGGCGATCAGCTCTACTTTTGTCCTGTCCAGCCCAATTCCGGCGAGCGCCACCGCTGCCGCCACATTGGCGTTCTTGAGGTAGGCCAGCGCGGCCTCGCGAGCGGACCCTTTGAAATGTACGGCGGCCTCTGTGATTGCATCAAGATCGAGCGTCTTTTCTGCAGGCGAGCCGCGCCAACCGTTAGGTGGTTTGCGTCCGGTGTAGGTCACCTGATCAAGCTGCCCCACCGCAGCCGCCCGCAATGCATCAAGCCCGCCAATGGCGCCAGTAGCCAGCGACAGGCGCGCGCTACCAGTCTGCGCCGCTGCCAACAGCCGGTCATACAGATCAGCGTCTGCCAGCGCGCCCAACGATACGGTCAGCATGTCGATTCCGCGTGCCAGGGCGGCGGGTCCATGGGCTGCCAATGCCGCATGGCCGCCGCAATCGACGATCAGATCAACCGCCCCCGGCAGATCATCGACGGACGAGATGCTTGGCGGTGATCCTGCCATTTCCTTGCCTGGTCGGACGATCTGGGCGATCTCTACGATCTGGCGCCGCTTGATTTGTGTGCGGACATAGCCTGCGATCGCCCCTTGACCGATGATTGCAATTTTCATGCTGGTTCTACCTTATCTACTCGCGCGGGGCCGCAGCCCGGCGCAGACGATCGTTAATGGCGCGTCCCAGTCCGTGGTCGGGGATGGGTGAAACGGCAATCCGCTTTGCACCCATCGCGTCTAACCGGTGCAGGCAATCAAACAGCCGCGCCGCAGCCTCGGTCAGATCGCCCGAGGGCGAGAGGTTCAGCGGTGCATCGACCGGTCCGAAACCCAACAAGACCTCGTTCGGAGCCGCGTTTTCGGCATTGAGCCGCACCGTACCGGTGGGCGCGTAATGCGAAACGAGTTGGCCGGGTGCCTGCGGCGTTGCTGGGTCCGTCGCCACTGCCAATGGCTGACCCAGACACGCCTCTAGGGCCTCGGCAGGTATCCCCCCGGCGCGCAGCAGCGTCGGTAATCCGACGCAGCTGACAATTGTGGATTCCACGCCTACACCACATGGTCCGCCATCAACCAATCCGTTGATTTTATTGCCAAGCCCGGCCTTGACGTGTGCTGCCGTCGTTGGGCTGACCCGCCCTGACGGGTTCGCGGACGGGGCTGCTATCGGCCCGCCGAAAGCCTGCAGTAGCCCTTGGGCGACGGGATGATCAGGCACACGCACCGCCAGTGTATCCAGCCCTGCCGTGACCAGTTTGGAGATGCCTGCATCGGCCTTTAGCGGCAGCACAAGCGTCAATGCACCGGGCCAGAATGCTCCGGCCAACCGCCGTGCATCATCGTTGAACCGGCAGAGGTTTTCTGCGGCCGAAAGGTCAGGCAAATGCACGATGAGCGGGTTGAAACTGGGGCGTCCCTTGGCGGCGAAGATGGCTGCGACAGCAGTGTCATTGCGGGCATCCGCCCCCAGCCCATAGACCGTTTCGGTTGGGAACGACACCAAGCCACCACGCGCCAGAATGGCAGCGGCTTGCGCCAACCCGGTCGGATCGGGGCCAAATGTCTGTAAGGTCGCATTGGTCATGACGTGGCGTTTTGCTAGATGGGTGTGGGGCTGTCAGGTAGGTTAGAATGGAATTGAAGATGCATAACTGTGGCGTCCTCCTTTGCCAAGTCACAGCATAAACCGGAGAGAAAACAATGCCTTATCGCGCCCCTGTCAGCGATTTCCGCTTTCTGATGGACCATGTCGTCGGCTTTGCCGATGTGGCGGCGACCGAACGGTTCGCCGAAGCCACCCCCGATATGGTCGACGCGATCCTGACGGAGGCGGCGAAAATGTGCGAAGAAATCCTCGCCCCGTTGAACCGCAACGGTGATCTGCATCCGGCGCATTTGGAAAACGGTGTTGTGCGCACCTCGCCCGGATTTGCCGATGGATATAAGGCGATTGCCGAGGGTGGCTGGATTGGCATGTCGGCTGATCCAGAAAACGGCGGTATGGGTTTGCCGATGACATTGACAACGACGGTCAATGAAATGATGTCGTCAGCCTGTTTGGCGCTGCAACTGAACCCCTTGATGACCCAAGGCCAGATCGAGGCGCTGGAGCATCACGCATCCGACGCGATCAAGGAAACCTATCTGCCCAAGCTGATTTCCGGCGAATGGTGCGGCACGATGAACCTGACCGAACCGCAGGCCGGGTCTGACGTGGGCGCGCTGCGATCCAAGGCCGAGCCGAATGGCGATGGCAGCTATGCGATCACCGGCCAGAAGATCTATATCAGCTGGGCCGATAATGATTTCACGGAAAATGTCTGCCACCTTGTGTTGGCGCGATTGCCTGATGGTGTGCCCGGGACCAAGGGCATCAGCCTGTTCATGGTGCCCAAATTCATTCCCAACGAGGCTGGAAATCCTGGCAAACAGAACGACCTGCGGGTGGTGAGCCTTGAACACAAGATGGGCCTGCATGGATCGCCTACCGCCGTCATGGAATACTCCGGCGCGACTGGCTGGCTGGTCGGCCCGGCGCACGGCGGCATGGCCGCGATGTTCACGATGATGAACAATGCCCGCCTTGGCGTTGGCGTTCAGGGTATCGGCGCGGCGGAAGGTGCGCTACAGCACGCGCTGGCCTATGCGCAAGAGCGCAAACAAGGCAAGGCCCCCGGCACCGGTACGATTATCGAACATGCTGACGTGCGCCGCATGCTGACCACGATGAAGGCGGATATTTATGCCGCCCGCGCCATCGCGCTGATGAACGCCGTTGCCATCGACATGGCGCTGGCGACCAATGATGCAGGGTGGAAAGCCCGCGCTGCCTTCCTGACTCCCATCGGCAAAGCCTTTGGCACAGATGTGGGCATTGAAGCGTCGAGCACCGGTGTGCAGGTCCATGGCGGCATGGGCTTTATCGAGGAAACGGGTGCCGCCCAGTATTCCCGCGATGTGCGTGTGACCGCGATCTACGAAGGTACCAATGGTATTCAGGCTATGGATCTTGTCGCGCGCAAGCTGATGGACGGGGGCGAGGCAGCCTTCCGTCTGCTGGAAGAAATCCAGCAAGGGGCCGAAGCCGCCAAGGCGACATGCCCCGAACTGGCAGAGGCTGTATGGGATGCGGCTGAGTCCCTGCGCGAGACGACCGAATGGCTGGTCGAACAGGGCGATTTGAACCAGCGTTTCGCGGGTGCCGTGCCTTACCTGCGCGCCTTTGCCCGTGTGCTGGGCGGGCATGTGCATCTGGCCTCTGCGCTGGCTGGCGATGAGGCACGCGAAAAACTCGCCACCTTCTATATCAAGCGCCTGCTGCCGGAACATATCGGCCTGCTGGCCCATGTGCGTGAAGGTGCGGACGATCTGATGGCGATCACGCCGGAAGAACTGGCCGCCTGATGGCTGACGGCGCAAGCGGTATCCGTTATCCCTTTGCGGAGCCGCCCGGCGAAGGCGAAGCAATCGAGATCGCCGACGGTGTGTTCTGGATGCGCCTCCCGCTGCCGATGGCGCTGGATCATGTGAATGTCTATGCGCTGGACGACGGCGACGGATGGACGGTGATCGACACCGGTTTTGCGTCAAAACGCAGCCGCGCGATCTGGAACGCGTTGCTGGATGGCCCCTTGACGGGCAAACCGGTGACCCGCCTGATCGTGACCCATCATCATCCGGACCACGTGGGGCTGGCAGGTTGGTTCATAACCAAAGGCGCCGACCTGCATATGCCTCGCACTGGCTGGCTGATGGCGCGGATGCTGACGATGGACCTACAGGAACAGGCCACGTCAGAGACGCTGGAGTTTTACCGGCGCGCTGGCATGGACGAGGCTGAATTCGAGAAACGCAAAACAGATCGCCCATTCAATTTCGCCGATTGTGTCGTGCCGCTGCCTGTTGGTTATGCCCGGCTGAAAGAGGGTGAGACCATCAGCATGGGCGGGCGCGTGTGGGATATCCGCATGGGTGACGGGCACGCGCCGGAACACGCAACGTTTTGGAGCCGGGATGACAATCTGGTCATTGGCGGCGATCAGTTGCTGCCGTCGATCAGCGCCAATCTGGGCGTCTACCCGACTGAGCCGGAGGCTGATCCGGTGACGGATTGGATCGCATCTTGCGAACGTCTGGCCCCTTTTGCCCGCGACGATCAATTGGTGCTGGGTGGGCACAAGCTGCCCTTTACCGGCTTGCCACTGCGGATCAGCCAGATGATCGAAAACCACCATGGCGCATTGGCGCGGCTGCTGGATCACCTGACAGAACCGCGCACGGCGGGTGAATGCTTTGCCCCGCTTTTCAAGCGCAGTATTGGATCGGGTGAATACGGACTGGCCCTGGTTGAGGCGGTGGCGCATCTGAACCACTTGCATCAGACAGGAAAAGCCATGCGGGAGCTGACGGATCAGGGGGCCTGGGTCTATCGTGCCATCTAGGACACGTTGGTATCAACCAGTCCGAAGAACGCGCCAGCCGGGTCTGACATCACGACCAGTTCGCCCATATGCGGGATGACTTCGGGGTGGACCTGAATGATGCCGCCAGCCCGCCGCGCCCGCTCTGTATCGCCGCCAACACTGGATGATCGAAAATAGGGGATCCAGCGCGGCGGATGGATGTCCACATCGCTGTTGCGCAGGAAAAGGCGAGGCGTGGATCGGTCGCGGAGCATGATGCCGGTGTCTGTCGGGACGGCCTGCAGATCAAGGGCGGCGGCATAGAAATCCGCTGCCTCTATCGCGCCCGGACCCCAGAACTCTGCCATGCAGGGATCGCCATATTGGTCGTGTGCAGGGACATCCTGGTCCAGGGAAATGAGTGCGAAGGGATAGCCGCGATTGTCGAGCGCGTTCAGCAGCAAGCCCAGATCACCAAGGCGGTGAATGCCCTGACCGACATCGCCGCCACCGGCAATGATTGCCTTTTCAGCCTTCTCCAGATCGCCCGAAAACCACAGGTTCCAACGCGGTGCAGCAAACGATCCCATCGCCATGAACTGATTGCCGAATATCCGCTTGCGGTTGACGATATTGGGCATCGCGCCCCATGGGGGAACGTGCAGAGGACGCGACCACCACCCGAAAACCGTTTCATAAAATGCGATCCCGGCCTGGACCCGCTGGGCGTTCAGCTCAAGCCAGATGGGCCGTCCGGGACGGATCTGCTGTGTCATTGGTACGCTTCCCCAGGGTCAACCCCATCACCGGTTCTAACCCGGCTTGCGTGATGGTGCAAAGCGTATCGTCAGGCACCGCTGTCCAACGCGATGCCACACCGCAGAGCGGTTCTGACGCCAGCGCGCGCCCGCCATTGTCCAGCACACCGGATACATAAAGTGTCGGACTGATGCCATTAGAGCCGTGCCGAAAGGCATAGAGCGTTTGCCCGTCAGAGAAGACGCAGGTCAGCTTGATGGGACCCTGATCAGTGGCTGGGCCGATAGTGGTAAGGGTTTGTTGCACTGCCGATGTCGGGTCATTCTCCAGCCCGTGATGCAGCAATGTCAAAAAGATCATCTCGCTATCTGTGGTGCCGCGCCGCAAATCGAACAGATGGTCTGGCAACGCCGCCATCATCCGTCGCTTGATTGCCCCGAAATGTGGGATCTGCCCGTTATGGCAGAACGACCAGTTCTTGCAAGTGAAGGGGTGACAGTTGGTTCGGCTGGTTTCGCCCACCGTCGATGCCCTGATATGGGCGATGAAATGGTGTGAGCGGACCATCCGGCACAGGTTGGTCAGGTTGTCATCCGCCCAGGCGGGCAGCACGTCGCGGTAAAGCCCCGGTTCCGGGTTGTCGCCATACCAACTGATCCCGAAACCGTCGCCATTGACCGCTAGCTTTGCCTCAGTCGCGTGCTGGCTTTGCGTCAGAAGCGAATGGTTCGGCCGGACGACGATGTTTTCAAGCGGGATCGCGGGGCCGGTATAGGCAGCAATGCGGCACATTCAGTGGCGGGCCATGATCCGGGCATGCAGCCGCTTGAGGATACGGCTGGCCGTGGTTTCACAGAGTGCGGGAATGATGGCGTGGATCAGGGCGGCAATCGCCGCCACGCCGAGCCAGAAAGAGAAACCGAAGGCAAAGCGCATATGTCCAAAATAGGTTTCGTTCACCGTCGCCGGGTGATCAAGAAAGATCGCGGCAAATGGATTGCGGCGGCCGGTGCTGTGGCTTGCGTCGGACATTAGAAGTTCCTTTGGCTGGTCTTGGGTGCAGATTATGCGAAGGGTCGTGCCAAGTGATCCCAAATATGATTGCATGATCGCAAAATATTGGGATATCGTCCCAATTATGACAGAGAAGATAGATGTAATAGACCGCGCGATCCTGCGCTTGTTGCAAAATGACGCCACGCTTTCGGTGGATGATGTCAGCAGCATGGTCAACCTGTCGCGCAATGCCTGCTGGCGCCGGATCAAGGCGCTGGAACAGGCGGGGGTCATCAGGGGCCGCGTTGCCCTTGTGAACCCGGCCAGCGTGGGCGTGCCGCTGACCGCCATGGTGCTGATCCGCACCAACGCCCATGACGCCAAATGGATGGATCAGTTCCAGGCAGCTTTGCGCGCGCTGCCGGAGGTCGTCGGTGCCTACCGCATGACCGGTGATCTGGACTACGTGCTGCGGGTGCGGGTTGCCGATGTGCCGGCCTATGATGCGTTCTATAAACGGCTGACATCACGGATTTCTGTCTCGGATATCTCTGCCAGTTTCGTTATGGAAGAGATCAAGGAAACAACGGCGGTGCCCCTATGACCCAGACGACCATGAGTATCGACACCTCGGCAGAGCTGCTGGAGAACGACATTCTGCCCAAGATGAAAGAGGTGCATACCGATCCTAATGTCGGCTGTCCTTCTGACAAGGAACTGCCCAAGGCGTTGGTGGAATCCACAGCCGAGAAAAGCCCGGCGCAATGGGCCTATGAACGAATCATCATGTATATCCAGAATTTCGAACAGCAGTTGGACAATGACCACGAGGTAGGCATGGGGCTGGCCGGAGGGAATGTTGGCGTGATCCGGATCGAAGGGCTGGGCTATTATGATCCGGACATCGTGACCTATTACGGCACGAACGAAATTGGGGCAAAAACCCAGCTGATCCAGCATGTCAGCCAGTTGAATGTCACCCTTGTAGCGAGCCCCAAACACATTGATCAGCCAGAACCGAACCGCATCGGTTTCCGCCTGGCCGAGGCGCTTGAGCGGTCCGAGAATGTGACGACCTGACCGGGTGACAGCCCGTTTTTTATCGGCTATGCGGTGACCAAGCAGAATTACGAAAGGGCCGAAAGATGGCTGACGATTACAAACCGGGTGAAATGGATATCAGCGTTCAGGAAAAGACCTTTGCAGGCTTTATCAGCATGGTCACCAAGGGCGCGATCATCTGCATTCTGGTGTTGATCTTTATTGCTCTGGTCAACGCCTAGGCCTTTATGAAACGGCGTCAGTTCCTGATCGGCTTGCCGCTGGCCGTGTCTGCGTGCACGGCGCAAGAGGTGTGGGCCCCTGACGATGTGATTGCCCGCGCCATCCATCGTGGCACAGGGCCGAAATCCCTAACGCTTTATACCATGAAGAATACAGGGTCCGATAACGGGGCCCATTCGGCGCTGATGATCGACGCCAGCCAACGGGTCATGTTTGACCCGGCTGGATCGTGGAAACAGGCCCGGATGCCGGAACGCAATGACGTGCTGTTTGGTGTGACCCCGGAGCTGGAACAGTATTATGTGAGCTTTCATGCCCGCGTCACCTATTACGTGGTTGGACAGCAGATCGAGGTGTCGCCAGAGGTGGCTGAGCGCGCATTGATCCTAGCCCTGTCGAACGGCCCGGTGGCGCAGGCCAATTGTACCCGCGCCACGTCACGCCTGATCGGACAGCTTCCGGGGTTTGAAAGCATTCGCCAGACGTGGTTTCCCAACAAGTTGTCGGATGATTTTGCGAAGCTTCCCGGGGTCACGACCCGTGAATATCGCGAGGCCGATGCCGACGACAAAAGCATTGCCGCCCGCGAAATCGACGCAGCCCTCAGAGCAGGGCAGTAACGCCCAACCCGGCATAGAGCGTAACCGCGCCCCCAATGATCCCCCACAGCACATTGCGCGTCCACAGGCCGATGGCGAGGGTCGCGATGGCGGCGATCATGCGCACCAGATCTGGCTGACCTCCGGTTGCGGCCGGCCAAAGCACCAGCGGTGCCACCATCCCCGGCAATACGGCGACCGGCGTAAATCGCAACAGTCGCAAGATGATGGGTGGCATGGGGCGATCCCCGATCAGCCCCAGAAACGAAAATCGGATCAGGAATGTGCCCACGGCCAGAACGGCGATAATTCCCCAAATTTCGGCACTCGAATAGGTCATGCGCGCGGTTCCATCCATGTTTCGACAGCGGCCCCGGTGACCATGGCGGCCAGCGCTGCGATCAACAGGCCCGTGCCGGATGGCAGGCTGATCAGGGCCAGCGCCACAATGATTGACACTGCTGCTGCGGCGACATGCGCCAGCGATTTCATCATTGGCCCGACCATGGCCAGAAATGTGATCGGCAGGATGAAATCCAGCGCCCAAGCCTCTGGAATGGCCTCGCCCGCGTAGATCCCAACAAGCGTCATGCCGTACCAAAGTGGGGTGATTGGCGTCGCGACCCCGACAAAATACTGGAACCGCTCTGCCACAGTCATTTCCGGCCGCGCCTCGTACCGGGTGATGCTGGTGATATAGGTCTGGTCGAAGTTCAGATAGGACACCAGCGCCCTTTGCCACAGCGGGGCCGCCCCCAAATGCGGAACAAGCGATGCCGAATACATCGCCATGCGCAGGTTCACCGCCAGTGCCGCCAGCAGTACAAAAATGATGCCTGCGTTTTCCATCATCATTTGCAGCGCCGCGAACTGAGCCGCTCCCGCGATCACCAGCACGGTGAACCCCATGGCCTGCGCCAAGGTGAGCCCTGCATCGGTAGCCACCACCCCGAACAACGTCGAAAACGGGATCACGACAAAAATGAACGGCCAGCCATCGCGCACACCGGCAAGATAGGCATTTTTGGCAGGTGCTTTGGCGGTGGAAACTGACATCTGATTGCCCTAGCTTGGCAGCGTTGCGACAGGCTTAACCGGGCAGGCAGGGAATGACAATTGGCGCGTCTTGGTGACATTTCTGATTATCTGATCGCCCCGGTACCCGGGGCGGCCCGGCTGACCCGCGCTGTCACGGGGACCGACCAGAACGGGCAGGCGGTTGACCTGAACGTAGTTGAAGAACGCCCGCTGACCATCTTTCTGAACGGCCAGGAGATTGTGACCGCCATGACGATTGGCGATTATCCCGAATACCTAGCCCTCGGGTTTCTGCGCAATCAGGGCATGTTGCGCGAAGGTGAGGCGATCAAGGGCGTCGATTACGACGAAGAACTGGAAACCGTGGTGGTGCGGACCGAAGGCACCACGACTTTTGAGGACAAGCTGAAGAAAAAGACGCGCACAAGCGGCTGCGCGGTTGGCACCGTTTTTGGCGATATGATGGAAGGGTTGGAGGGTGTTGTGCTGCCTGATGTGCAGGTGAAAACTTCCGACCTCTATGCGCTCGCCGCGCAGATCAACCGCACCCCGTCGCTGTATCTTGAGGCCGGCGCTATCCATGGCACGGTGCTGTGTCAGGGCGCGCGCCCTTTGGTCTATATGGAGGATGTGGGACGGCACAACGCGGTGGACAAAATCGCCGGCTGGATGCTGTCCGAAAGGGTAAGTGCCGCCGACAAGCTGCTTTATACAACCGGGCGCCTGACATCCGAAATGGTCATCAAAACGGCCCTGATGGGCATCCCGGTGCTGGCCTCGCGGTCGGGCTTCACAGCATGGGGGGTCGAGATCGCCCAGCAGGTGGGCCTGACCCTGATCGGTCGGATGAAAGGGCAACGGTTCGTGTGCCTGGCCGGGGAGGATCGCCTGGTGCGCGATGCGGACCCGGCGCAGGTGGCCGATGAGCCAAGGAAAAGCCGGCGGAAGGGGTCGGGATGAGTGAATCTATCTTGGTAAACTACACCATTGAACCAAAACTCATGCTCCATGCGATGGTGCAGACGGGGCAGAGTCTCATGAAGCGTTATCAGGTCGTGATGACTACTTTCTATATGTTGTCGGTCATTTTGATGTGTACCGGAGGCGCCGCCGTTGCTAGCGCAATCGCGGCCTATGTGACCGAAGATCGTTCATCGATCAGATTGATCGCGTTCCTTGGCGCATTGGCCGGTGCAGTTTTTCATCTCTACTTCCAGCAATGGCCATATAAGATCATGGCTCGGTTTGCCGCCGGTTCGAAATATGGTCGTGGCCCACAGCAGGCGCTTTTCGATAGAGAAGGCATAACGTTTTCCAACGCGACTTCTAAATGGAAGACCAGTTGGGCCGGAGTCGAAGACATTCATCTGGGGAAGGATGTCTTCACTTTCCGCGTCGCAGCCATAGCGTTCATGCTGCCGCGGTCTGCAGTGGATGAACCCGATGCGTTGCTTGCGCAGTTGAACACTTGGAAGAGTGCTGGATGACCCAACCTCTCGGCGTCATACTCGCAGGTGGGCAGGCGACCCGGATGGGAGGCGGTGACAAGGGGCGTTTGCAGTTAGGTGACCGGACGATCTTGTCTCATGTGATTGAGCGATTGGAACCGCAAGTGGCGGGCCTTGCGTTGAATGCCAACGGTGATCCGGACCGTTTTGCTGATATGGGTCTGCCGGTGATTCCTGATAGCATTGACGGATTTGCCGGACCATTATCCGGTGTGCTGGCGGGGCTGGACTGGGCCGCAACGCAAGGGGCCAGCCATATTGTGACGGCCGCAGCAGACACCCCATTCTTTCCCTGCGATCTGGTTCCCCGTTTGATGCTGGCGGCCGAACAGGCCGGGACCACCATGGCCCTTGCCGCCACGCCGGGCGGGCGGCATCCGACCTTTGGTCTTTGGCCTGTGGCCTTGCGCGACGATTTGCGGGCCGCTTTGCACGGCGGATTGCGCAAGGTTGTGCTGTGGACCGACAGGCATGGTTGTGGCATGGCTGAATTTCCTGACGACGCCGCCTTTTTCAACGTCAACACGCCGGATGATCTGGCCACAGCCGAGGCGATGTTATGAGGATTTATGGCATTGTCGGCTACAAGAACGCAGGCAAGACTGGCCTGATGGAACGGTTAGTGACCGAGATCACAGGCCGTGGTTTCAGCGTTTCGACCCTGAAGCATGCCCATCATACCTTTGATGTCGATCAGCCCGGCAAAGACAGTTACCGCCACCGAACTGCCGGAGCGCAGCAGGTCTTATTGGCATCGCGCGCGCGGTGGGCGTTGATGACGGAAATCCAGGATGCAGAGGAACCGCCGCTGGCCGATCTGCTGACCCGTCTTGATCCTGTCGACCTTGTGCTGGTCGAAGGCTACAAGCGCGATGGCCATGCCAAGGTCGAGGCGCATCGCGCTGAAACCGGCAACCCGCTGATTGCTCGCGATGACCAGACAGTGCGCGCGGTGGCCAGCGACACCGCGCTTGACCTTGATCGACCGGTGTTTGACCTGAACGACACGACGGCGATCGCCAATTTCATCCTGTCAGAGGTCGGCTTGTGAGATTCGACCGCGTCATCATGGTGGACTGGTCCGGTGGCAATGATCGCGGACCGCGCCCTGTGAAAGACGCGATCTGGGCCTGCGTCGCGGCGCATGGAGAGGCCGAGACCCCTGTCTATCTGCGTAACCGGCAACTGGCCGAGACGTGGATCACCGACATGCTGACCGATCTGCGTGCCGCGGGGCATCGGGTGCTTGTCGGGTTCGATCTGTGTTTTGCCTATCCAAAGGGCTTTGCCGCGCAGTTGATCGGGTCCGAGGATACGCTGGCGCTTTGGGATTGGTTTGAGGAACAGGTGCATGATAGCCCAACGGCCAACAACCGGTTCGATCTGGCCGCCGAGATCAACGCCCGCTTTCCCGGTACTGGCCCGTTCTGGTTTAACGGGCTGCAACGTGACATCGCAAATCTGCCGCGAAAGGGGCGTGATCGGGCAGGGCATGGCCTGCCAGAAAAACGCGCGGCGGATCTGGCGATCCCCGGCAGCTTTTCTCCATGGCAACTGGCCGGTGCCGGTGCTGTCGGTGGGCAGGTCATCATGGGTCTGCCGGTGCTGTCGCGCCTGCGCAGGGCCTTCGGCGCGGATCTGTGCGTTTGGCCTTTCGAAGCCCCGGATGCGCAGATCGTCCTGGCGGAAACCTATTTCTCGCTCCTGCCCGATCTGGTTGCCGCTGATCCTCATACGATCCGTGATGCATCGCAGACATCGCTGTTTGCGCGCGTCTTTTCTGCACTGCCGCCTGACCAGATGGCCCGGCTGATGGCGGTGGATGCAAGCCCTGAGGGCTGGGTCTTGGGCGCCGGTGAGGCCGAGACCCTGCGCGCCGCCATGGCCTTACAACCGCCGCCCTTGCGCAACGATTGCTTTGCGATGCCGCAAGGGGCACATTGGACACCGGTGGATGAGGCACTGGCGCACCTGAAGGCGCAGCTTTCGGTTGTCACAGGGGTTGAGACGCGGCCAGTTGCCAAGGCAGCTGGGTTGTTTTTGGCCGAGGATGTCCGGGCTGCGCGATCCCATCCACCCGCTCCGAACTCTGCAGTGGACGGCTACGGGTTTGCCGGGCCGGCACCGGAGGGTGTGAACCAACTGCCTTTGGTGGCGGGGCGTGCGGCTGCGGGGCGGCCTTATGACCACGTCGTGCCCGAGGGCTATGCGATCCGCATCTTGACCGGTGCGAACCTGCCGGATGGGGTGGATACGGTCATTCTGCAGGAAGACGTGACCGCGACCGAGGCGCAGATCGCCTTTCACGGCCCGTTAAAGAAGGGGGAGAACGCGCGTGATGCGGGCGAAGATATGGTTGCGGGTGACGTGATCATGCACGCCGGACGTCGCCTGACGCCCGCTGATCTGGCCACCATGACGGCGGCTGGGGTTGGGCAGATTAAAGTCCGTAAACCATTGCGTGTCGGCATTCTTTCCACCGGAGACGAGTTGCGCGAACCGGGGGATGCCGCAGGTCCAGGTCAGATATTTGACGCCAACCGCCCGATGCTTTGCGCGGTCGCGAAGGCATGGGGCTATGATGTGGTCGATCTGGGCCGCGCGCTGGATGATAGGCCCAAACTGCGCGTCATTCTGGACGATGCCGCCGGACGCTGTGATGTAATCCTGACATCCGGCGGGGCCTCTGCGGGGGATGAGGACCACATGTCGGCCTTGCTGGAGGGGACCGGGACACTTGCTTTGTGGCGAATGGCGATCAAACCGGGGCGCCCGCTGGCGCTGGGGCTTTGGCAAAAGACTCCGGTTTTTGGGCTGCCTGGTAATCCCGTGGCGGCGATGGTCTGCGCGCTGATCTTTGCCCGACCGGCGCTGCGTGTTTTGGCTGGCGGCGACTGGGTCGAACCGCAGGGGTTCATGGTACCCGCCGGTTTCACAAAATCGAAGAAAGAAGGGCGCCGCGAATATCTACGCGCCCGGATCGAAGATGGGCGGGTGGCGATCTTTCCATCCGAAGGTTCGGGCCGGGTATCTGGGCTCAGCTGGGCTGCTGGCCTTGTCGAACTGGGCGATGTTGCGCAGCAAATCACCCCGGGCGATCCGGTTCATTTCATTCCGTTCAGCAGTTTCGATATATGATCATCACAACAGGTATACCCGAGATTAACCGCCCCGAAGCCGCCGCCCTGTATTGGGAGGCATTTGGTGAAAAGTTGGGATTTGTGCTGGGGCCGAAATACCGCGCGCTGATTTTCATCACCCGCGTTCTGCGGTCCGATCACGGGATCTGCGCCCATGATGAGGATGGTCAACTGCTGGGGGTTGCCGGGTTCAAAACGTCGCAAGGCGCGCTTGTGGGCGGTGAGTTTCGCGATCTGCGCAAGGTCTATGGCTGGGTCGGGGCGTCGATTAGGGCGCTGTTGCTAAGCGCGTTAGAGCGCGACACGGAAAACGAACGGTTCCTGATGGACGGGATTTTTGTTGCGGAAGAGGCGCGGGGAAAGGGCGTTGGCACGGCCCTGCTACACGCAGTCTATGCCGAGGCGAAGCTGCGGGGGTACCGGCAGGTGCGGCTGGATGTCATCGACACCAACCCGCGTGCGAGGGCGCTATATCTTCATGAAGGTTTTGAAGAGGTTGACACCCGACAGATCGGCCTTCTGCGCCATATCTTCGGGTTCAATTCTTCAACGACCATGGTGCGCGACGTCTAGCCCGACCCGATCAGCGCGCCTGCGGCAAAGACCAGCGCGCCCCCCAGCACGACCTGAAACGTGGCCCGCAAAAATGGGGTATCCATGTAGCGGTTCTGGATCCAGACAATCGCCCATAGTTCGACGAAAACGACGATCAGCGCGATGGTGGTTGCAGTCCAGAAATCGGTGATCAGATAGGGCAGGGCGTGGCCCAACCCGCCGATTGTCGTCATGATCCCCGACGCAAAGCCGCGCTTGTAGGGCGATCCGCGCCCTGAAATCTGGCCATCATCTGACGCAGCCTCGGTAAATCCCATCGAGATACCGGCGCCGACAGAGGCCGCGAGACCGACCAGAAAGGTGGTCCAGGTATCCTGCGTGGCGAAGGCGGTCGCAAAGATCGGGGCGAGGGTGGATACCGACCCATCCATCAACCCCGCCAGCCCCGGTTGCACCCAGGTCAGGACGAACTGGCGATGTGCCGCACTTTCTTCTTCTGATTTTGCATCGGTGCCAAGATGCTTTTCAGCCAGCGCGCCCGCCTTTTCGGTATGCCCGGCCTCTGCCGCAGCCAGATCGCCCAGCAATTTCCGGGTCGCGGCGTCCGATGTGTTCGCCGCGGCGGTTTCGTAAAACCGTTGCGCGTCACGCTCCATCTGTCCGGCTTCCTCGCGGATGCGTTCGAGTCCCAGATTTTCGATCAGCCAGACCGGGCGGCGGGCGTAAAAGCCTGACACGTGTTCGCGCCGGATCAGTGGAATCACCTCGCCAAAACGGGTGGCGTGCAGGTCAATAAGGCGGCGACGGTGTTCATCTTCCTCTACAGCCATTCCATCGAAGACGGCGGCCGAGGCAGGATACTCCGCGCGTAGATGTTCAGCATAACTGCGATAGATCCGCGCGTCGTCTTCTTCGGACGAGATGGCCAGGGCCAGAATTTCCTGCTCTGACAGGTCTTTGAAGCGGCGGCGGTTTGCGAGTCCGGGGATCATTTGTTTTTCCAGGATTAGAATGATTCTAAATTAGCTGATTGCCTGATGAGGGCAAGGACGAAAAAGTGAACTAATCAGTTCATTTTTCCCTTGCAATCTAAACTGAACTGTTTAGTTATGTTTTTAGAGATAACACCAACCCAGGAGCCAATGATGAACCGCATCCTTTTTGCCACTCTAACCGCCGCTACACTTGCAGCCGCTGCCCCTGCGGCTGCGTTTTCCTACGCCGTTGATTTCCCGGTCCTGACCTTCCCGCCACAGCCGACCCCGGAAACGACACAGGGTTGCACCGATTTGACAACCACAGTTCAGGGCGAAACTTGCACCGCACCCGCAAAGTAAGCGCCCCTGGCGGTGGGGCACCCCGTCCCCTTTGGCCCCACCGCCGCAATATCCTTGCTCGAAATGAACCGATCAGTTTATGATGCGTTACCACAAGGGGAGGACGCGATGCCCGATGGCACAATAGAACCCAAAAAAGGCCGGAAGTTTGATCAGGTGCTGGAAGGCGCCCGACAAGTATTCCTGTCCGACGGGTTCGAAGGCGCGTCGGTTGATGATATCGCCCGCGCTGCCGGTGTGTCCAAGGCAACGCTTTACAGCTATTTCCCCGATAAACGTTTCCTGTTCATGCAGGTCGCCAAGACCGAATGCTGCAGGCAGGCGGATACCGCCATCGAGTCGATCGATATGAATGCGCCGGTGCAGACGGTGCTTTGCGATATTGCCCGGCAGATGGTCGATTTCATGACCTCGGAATTCGGCCAGCGCATTTTCCGCATCTGTGTCGGTGAAAGCGACCGGTTTCCTGAGTTGGGCCGTGAGTTTTACGAAAGTGGCCCGATGCTGATCCGCGATCGGTTGGTCGCCTATTTCGACAACGCAATCGCGCGCGGCGAATTGAAGATCGAGGACAAGACGCTCGCGGCGGAACAATTCCACGAACTGTGCAAGGCGGACCTGTTCCCGCGCATGGTCTTCAATATGGCCAGCGAATTCACCGAAGCTGAAAAACTGCGGGTTGTGGATGGCGCGGTTGAGATGTTCATGGCGCGATACGGCGTCAAGGATTAGTCGATCCTGCGCACCTCCAAGTGATTTCCTTGTCCCTTGCGGGTTTCGAATCGACCTGTCTTTTCCAGTAGATCGCTGAGTTTCGCGCTGCCATAGGTCCGCGGATCGAAATCGGGATTGGCGCGGGTGATGTATTGCCCCAGCTGGCCCAGCTTGAACCATTCCCCTTCCAGGTCGATGCTGTCCATCGCCTTGATCACCATTGGCACGACCTTTGACGGTGGCTGACGCTTTGACGTTTCGGTGGTCGCTGTTTTGGCAGCCTTTTTGGGTGGTGTATCCGGCGTGTCCTGCCCGACGATATTCTCGATCAGGATGAACCGGTTGCAGACATTGCGCAGGCTGACCGGGGCCTTGCCTTCTCCAATCCCGATCACCTCGACCCCGTCTTCGCGCAACCGGTTGGCCAGTGCGGTAAAGTCGCTGTCGGAACTGACCAACACGAATCCGTCGAACCGGCCCGTATGCAGGATATCCATCGCATCGATGACCAGACCGATATCGCTGGCATTCTTGCCCTTCGTGTTGGCGGTTTCCTGATTGGCGACCAAACCCAGTTCGACCACCTGTTTCTTCCAGCCGCTCAGGGCAGCACTTGACCAGTCGCCATAGACCCGGCGCAGCGCCGGCTCGCCATACGTCGTGATCTCGCGCAGGATCGCGTCGGCGTATTTGGCGGGGATATTGTCCGCGTCGATCAGCACGGCAAACAGCATGCGGTCCTTGGCCATGGTCATCCTTTCCAGTCAGCTAGGGCTGCGCATATCTGCAATTCGGCGTCCGAGAAAGCATCATCTTCATCCCCCATCGCCAGCCCGTTCAACGCATAGGCGACGCTCAGATCGCGTTCCCGATCATACCAAACCCCGCCCCTGAAGCCGTAGGCATTGCCGAAATGACCGATCAGGGGGCGGGGGTAGAAGTTCGGCGTGTCGAATATCTGTAGCCCTGCGCCATAGCTTTCAAACACCCCGCCTTCATAATCGCCGGGCCCCATCGTGGGCGTCCACAGTGGTGTTGCATCGGCGTTTCGCAATCCTCGGGCCAACTCCAACATACCGGTCAGCGACAGGCGCAGCCCGCCCTGCGGCGAATAGACCCCGGGATGGGTTCCATCAGGCACCGGTGCAATCGTTTCGTCGATCTGCGCCACAAATCCGCTATCGTCCCGCCGATAGGTCGGCAATCGGTCCGCGCTATCGATCCCGACCCAGTTGAAGCCGGCGCGTTCCGGCAGCAAGTGGCTCACCGCATCGGGAAAGGGTTGCCCGGAAAGTTTTTCCAGCGCGGCAGCGAGGATCAGATAGCCCAGATTGGAATAGCTGAAATATGTGCCAGGCGGGTGGCGGTGGATCGGCTGCGTACCGCACCATTCTGCCAATACCGCATCCGGCGGCAGCACATACCCGGCATCATCCGTCAGCCCTGCACTGTGGCTGGCCACCATGCCCAGCGTGATGGGGGTTTCGGCGAAATCCGGGTTGCGCAGCCGCCACCCCAGAATGTCAGAGATATCCGTTTGCCATGTCGTGGCCTTTGTCTTGACGAAGGCTGCCATGGCCTGCCCCACTACGATCTTTGAAATCGACGCGACGCGGAACATGGTGTCGGGCCCGGCGCTGATCCTCGGTGCCGTCGCGATTGCAAGATGGGTGTCTCCCCCCTGTGCCAACGCAATCCCGCAAAACGCAAAAGGCCCGGTCAGTGACCGGGCCAATGCGTCAAGCTGGGCTGCGTTCAAAACTCCACCACCGCCCGGATCGACTTGCCTTCATGCATCAGGTCGAACCCTTTGTTGATGTCATCCAGCGACAGCTTGTGGGTGATCATCGGGTCGATCTCGATCTTGCCCTGCATGTACCAATCCACAATCTTGGGCACATCCGTCCGGCCCCGCGCGCCACCAAAGGCGGTGCCGCGCCAACTGCGCCCGGTGACCAGTTGGAACGGCCGGGTGGAAATCTCGGCCCCAGCGGGTGCGACCCCGATGATGATGCTTTCGCCCCAGCCTTTATGCGCGGCCTCCAATGCGGTGCGCATGACGCCGACATTGCCGGTGGCATCAAAGGTATAATCGGCCCCGCCACCGGTCAGTTCGACCAGATGGGCCACCATATCGCCGGTCACATCCTTGGGGTTCACGAAATCGGTCATGCCGAACCGCTTGGCCATCTCGACCTTGCCGGGGTTCAGATCGACGCCAACAATCTGGTCGGCCCCTGCGAGCCGCAGACCCTGAATGACATTCAGACCGATGCCGCCCAGACCGAACACAATGGCGCGGCTGCCGATCTCGACCTTGGCAGTATTGATCACGGCGCCGATTCCAGTGGTGACGCCGCAACCGATATAGCAGATCTTGTCAAAGGGGGCATCTTCCCGGACCTTGGCCAGCGCAATCTCTGGCAGGACGGTGTGGTTGGAAAAGGTCGAACAGCCCATGTAATGCAGGATCGGCGTACCATCCAGCATGCTGAAACGGCTGGTTCCATCGGGCATCACCCCGGCCCCCTGCGTACTGCGGATTTTTTGGCACAGGTTGGTTTTCGGGTTCAGGCAGTATTCGCATTCGCGACATTCAGGCGTGTAAAGCGGGATCACATGATCGCCCGGCTTCAAGCTGGTCACGCCCTCGCCGATTTCGACCACGACACCGGCGCCTTCATGGCCCAGAATGGCGGGAAACATGCCTTCGGGGTCGGCCCCGGACAGGGTGAATTCATCGGTATGGCAGATACCCGTTGCCTTGATTTCCACCAGAACCTCTCCGGCTTTCGGCCCTTCCAGGTTCACCTCCATCACTTCCAGAGGCTTGCCCGCCTCCATGGCCACTGCCGCACGTGTCCGCATCATACCGTCTCCCTTATCATTGCCTGAAAACCATCAGCCAACAGGCAGTCGATTTCAACCATTCAATGACTTCGTCCTTGCCAAGGCAGGACAGCTACGGCGATGATGGCTGCATGAAGAAACTGACTTTTATCCTGCTGCTTGCGGCCTGTGGCGATGCCACGGTCGGCGGCGGTTGTAACCTTTCTGGCTTTGACGATCTGGTCGGGCAGAATGCATCGGTGCTGGCGCAACGCACGGACGCCGATTTTGTCATCATCGAAAATGGTGAAGTCTGGACCGGCCAGCCGACGGGACGGCAGACCATTGTGTTCCTCGACGCCAATCGCAACATCCTGAGCTTTGGCTGCGGGTGATGCTGAGTCGCGTCGGACCTATTGGGCTGATCGCGATCTTGTCCGCCTGTACAGGTGGAGAGACGCCGACCCTGCCATTGCCACCCACGATCGAGGATACGTGCAACGCCGCCCGCTACGGCGATCTGATCGGTCAGGATGCAACCGCGCTGGAAAAGGTGCTGATCCTCGGCATGGTCCGTGTGGTCCGGCCCGGCGATATGGTGACGATGGATTTCCAACCGGAACGGATCAATTTCGGCATCGGCATCGATAACCGGATCACCGATATCTCCTGCGGCTGACAAATCTTGCCGTCACCAATACTGGCTTGGCGAATGGTGATATTGTCTGATGGGGTTCAAGCGAAAGTCTCCGGTGTCACGAACTGGGTGGGGGCTATTGACCGCAACACCGGAGTAGCATTTCGCTATGCCCTTAACATTGCGTTCACTTGTGTTCCCAGTGCGTAACAGCAGAGGCGGAGGAAAGGTGATTTTGCGGCATAACAAAGGCAGGTGGTTCTGCGTGCTTGATTTTCCAAGGATTTGCGGTGACGCTGGGGTATGAACATTCAACCCCAGCCGCCTTTTCAGGCCCCGCCACAGGTTGCATTTCACCGGACAGAGCTTGGGGTGATTCTTGGGCTTTACGGGCGGATGGTGGCGGCGGGCGAATGGCGTGACTACGGCATATCCAGCCTGCGCGACGTTGCGATCTTTTCGGTGTTTCGCCGGACCGCCGAGAACCCGCTTTATCGCATCGAAAAACGGCCCAAACTGCGCCTGAAGCAGGGTCAATATGCTGTTATCGGTATGGACGGGCAGGTCCTCAAACGGGGCAATGACCTGCGCCAGGTCCTACGTGTGTTGGAGCGCAAGTTGATCCGGGCGGTTGAATAGGCGCGGCAAAAAATCTATACCTGACTAAAAAACTCAGATTGACATATGCGCCTGTTTTGCGCATGCTGAACAGTGTATCCAGCCACCCGCGCGCACGCCGTGGGAAGCCCGATCATGACACATGAAAGGACACCAAGGCGATGCAACCGGACACAACCCCAAAAGACGATGACAACCGCCAACCGGTAAAACCCGATCTTGCGCAATTGATGGACATGCTGGACGCCCCACAAGATGTCGATCTTGCCTGGCTCTTTGAACGGCAGCCGCGCATGTCGGAGGATCTGTGATGTCGATCCACACCATGCCTGCCCGAACCGACCAGCCCAGTCCGAACCTGCCCGTCTATGATGCCGAAGTGCTGACAGAAGGTGGCGATCTGGCCCATATCGTGCTGGGCGAACAGGTCTATACGTTGCGCATTACCCGCGCCGGCAAGCTGATCCTGACGAAATGAACCCGGTATCAGCGCCCGCAGGCGGCAGGAGTGTTGGCCATATGGCTGACCTGAGCCCGATAGAGGCCAGTCTGATCTTATACATGCGCCTTTGGTGCGATGGATCTGACGGTCAGACGGCTGTGTGGAGCGACCTGTCGCAGGCGCTTGGCCCGCAACGGGGCCGATCCGCACTGGGCGCGTTCGAGATGCTGTTTAACCTCTGCGCTCGGCATGGGCGGCGGCCCCTGATGCGCCATGCTGTCGGTTGTTGTTGCGTCGGTGCGGACGAGGCGTGTTTCGCCAATTTCGTCATGACCGCCGCGACAGGCGAGCGTGACGATGCCATGCTGATCGCCACCCTGCTTGTGCGCGCGGATGTTGCCCCGGTGATCACCAGCGTCGCGGCTCAGGTGGGTTTGGCATTGCATCAGATAGAATTGCGCCCCCAGATCGCCACGACCGATCTATCGCAGCGGCCCAGCATCCTGCACTAAGTTCTCTGATCCAGCGATTGGGCGCGTTCGTTGCGCGAGCGCCAGACCTCGCTGCCCGGCAGTCGTTTGTGCTGCGAATGATGGGACGGGACGCACGGCGTCCGCAATACGCGTTTTGATAAACGATGCGCAGCAATCGAAACTTTGCATCACCTGACTAAGCCCAACAACCAATGGACCAATGGCCAGATCGAACGGATGAGTCGCACAATCAACGACGCGACCGCGATGTGATATCAAGACGACAGACACAATCATCTTAGAAGCCACCTCGCCGACTTCCTTGATGATTAGAGCTTTTCGCTCTTTCAAAAGACCTTACAAGGTCTCATGCCATGTAGACATTTCGGCGGCATTCTTGGCATCAGATCCAGATACATCCATCTTGAATGCGATACACCGAATGCCAGAACTGAATATCTAAACTGTGTTACAATTGATTCTGACGGGCAAGCGACGGTTGCCTGACGTGAATAGGTTGGTTAACACACTCATAATGATGAGTTTTCTGTCAAAGGCTGTGCGGTCGTTTGGGACGGATCCGGTTTGGTCGTTTCTATTCGGGCTGGCGATTATCGTGGCACTGATCGGCCCGTTTGGCACATTTGACGCGCTGAACCTGCCATTGCGATTGTTGTACTGGGCACCGGTGGTTTTGGGAGCAAATGTGTTTGTCCGGCTCTCCAATCGATTGGTGAACAGGTTCGCCGCAAATCCGACGCCGCTGCAATGGCAGGTCCTGACCATTGTTGTCTTTTCAATGACCTTCTCCCCTGCTGTTTGGTCCTATAGCGCGTTGTTTTCGGATCAGCTTCGCGGCTTGAACAGTCTTTTCGTCATCTTTTTCAACGTATTTTGCGTCACGGCGGCTATCGGGTTTTTGGTGTTTTTCATGACCCGCACGTCAGCTGAAAGGGTTGAAGAGACAACTATCCGCCCGCGTCTTTTCAACCGCCTGCCGGATGGGACCGACGCTGCGATTGTCCGGCTGACGGTGGATGATCACTATGTTCAGGTGCATATGGATGACGGCCATGTGCATCGTATTCTGATGCGCTTTGCCGATGCGGTGAATGAGATGGACGATACACTGGGGTTTTGCACACACCGATCGCACTGGGTTGCTGCCGGTTTTGTCACGCAAAGCCTGCGCGAGAATAACCGCGAATTTCTGATGCTGGGCGACGGGGCAAAAGTGCCGGTCAGTAAGACATACCGCGAAAATGTGGCCGCGGCGGGGTTTTTGTAACCGGAACCGCGATGGCCCTTTTGCCGGTCAGGATCGCCATGGGCTGACCGTCAAACAATTGCTGTAGGCCAGGCGTGTCGCTGGACAGCCCGCCGGTATAGGCCCCATAGGCGGGCATGATCAGCCGTGATGTGTCATAAAGAAACGCGGGTCGGCTGCGCCCGGCGAGCCGGTGTTTGGGGTGGTAATGTCCTGATACCTCAGCGGTTTGTGCGGATGCGATGTGACGAAAGGTCAGCGCACCGATGCTGATCTGTGCCAGATGGCTGCCGCCAAGATCAACCGGCCCTGGATCGTGATTGCCTTCGATCCAGACCCATTTGCGCCCTGCCTGAAGGCGCGACAGCCAAAGCGCCATGTCATCCAACAGGCTGAGTGCGGCGTCCAGATCATCGAAACTGTCGCCCAGGCAGATGACCATTTGCGGGCGGGTGGTGTCGATGTCGCTTTCAAGTTTTTCCAGTGTCGCCTGAACCTCGTAAGGTGGCAACATCACCCCGCTGCGGCGCGCGATCCTGTCGGATTTCCCCAGATGCAGGTCAGAAACGCAAAGAAGGTCATGATCCGGCAGATGCAGCGCGCCAGAGGGCAGGGCGGTGCAGCGCGTGTTGCAGAAGAGGAAGCTATGGCCGTTCATGATCTGTTCTTTGCGTGATTGTGTCTGACGGCGCAAGTCCTAAAGGTCGCTGACGCCGGCGGTGTCCATCAGATGCAGCGCGGCCTCTTCCAGCAGTCTGTCTTGGGCGGCCCCGGCGACGGGGACCTTGCCCACCTCAAGGAACAGTGGCGCGGCTAGCGGTGTGACGCGGTCGAGGATCACGTGATCGACGCGGCCCTGTGTGCGGGTCAGCATTTCCTCGATCCGGCCAAAATCCACAAGGCCGCGCATTGCCTCTTCACGGGTGATTTGCAGCATCAGGTGGTCGGGGTCGTATTTGGCCAGCGTGTCATAGAGGATGTCGGATGAAAACGTCGCCTGCCGCCCGGTCTTGCGGGTTTGTGGCAGGTTGCGTTCGATAAGGCCGGCGATGGTGGCCGCCCCCCGGAAGGTGCGTTTCATGACCGCATTGCCAGACAGCCAGGTTTCGAAACCCGCCCGCAGATCGGGTTCGCGGAACAGTGGCGCGGGGTCGAGAACCGGATCAAGTCCCCAGATCAGGGTGGCGTAGTCGGTCGCGACGAAGCCCAGCGGATGCAGGTCCATTTCCTCCATCCGTTGTGTCAATAGCATCCCTAGGGTCTGCATGGCATTGCGTCCGGCAAACCCGTAGGCGCAAATATGCTGCCGCCCGTCATGGGGGAAACTTTCGACAAGGATGCGGTCGGCCTCGGGCAGTTTGGACACTTCATGCTGAAGGCTAAGCCATTCGGCGGTGTGGGTGGGCAGTTCGGGCCAGCTGTCCTGTCGGAACATGCGAAGGATCCGTTGCGACAGTTGCGTGGAATTGGCGAATTTTGTGCCCATGAAGGTGGCGATCTTGGGTGTCTTGTCGCCGCGACGGCTGACCTCTACCGTCATTTCCTTGAGGCCTTCGTAGCGGACAACCTGCCCGCCGATCAGAAACGTATCGCCCGGCGTCAGGGTGGCAGCAAATCCTTCCTCGATCTCACCAAGTTGTTTGAAACCGCGTTTCAGCCGGACCTTGAGCGTGTCGGTATCCTGAATCGTGCCGATATTCATGCGAATGCGCTGGGCCGCGCGGGGGTCGCGCAACTGCCATTGGCCGTCAGCCGTTTGTAGCAGCCGTTTCCATTTGTCATAGGCACGCAGGGCATAGCCGCCGGTGGCACAGAAATCGAGGCAATCATCGAATGCAGCGCGTGTCAGTGTGGCGTAGGCACCGACTGTTTTGACCTCGGCAAATAGCGCATCAGCGTGGAATGGGCCGCTGCAGGCGGCGATCAGAATATGCTGGCACAGCACATCGCGGGGGCCTGGGCCTTTGGGATCACCGTCGAGGTCGTGTTCTCTTGCGGCTTCAAGCGCTGCGACACATTCGACCACCTCGAACCGGTTGGCGGGCACGAGAATCGCCTTGGACGGAGCATTGTAGCGGTGGTTGGCCCGCCCGATCCGCTGCACCAGTCGTTTGACGTTCTTGGGCGCGCCGATCTGGATTACCAGATCGACATCGCCCCAGTCGATGCCAAGGTCGAGTGATCCCGTGCAGACGATGGCGCGCAATTCGCCTGCGACCATCGCCGCCTCGACCCGTTCGCGTTGTTCGCGGGCGAGGCTGCCGTGGTGTATGCCGATAGGCAGATCATCCGCATTGGCCAGCCACAGATTGTGGAAAAAGATTTCGGCCTGCGCACGGGTGTTGTGGAAAATCAGCGTGGTTTTGTGCTGTCTGACCTGTGCCAGCACCGCCGGAATGGCATAGGCCGCCCCACCGCCCGACCAGGGCGGTTTCTCGTCGGTCGTCAGCATGCTGATATCCGGGTCGGGGCCGGGATCTGCGTTGATGATCTCGCAAAGGTCAGGATGGCAAGCCAGTTGTTGGGCGATGGCGGCTGGGTCTTCGACTGTGGCGGAGAGGCCGATGCGCCGCAGCCCGGGTGCGAGTGTTTGCAGGCGGCTGATGGCGAGCATCAACTGGTCCCCGCGTTTGCTTTCGGCGAGCGCGTGGATTTCATCGACGATTACCCGTTGCAGCCCGTGGAAGATACGCGGAGCGTCTTCGTAGCTGGTCAGCAAAGCCAGCGACTCAGGTGTCGTCAGCAGGATATGCGGTGGGTCCGCCCGCTGCCGCCTTTTTTGCGTATAGGTTGTGTCGCCGGTCCGATCCTCGATCCGGATCGGCAGGCTCATTTCGGCCACGGGGGTGCGCAGGTTGCGTTTGATGTCCGCCGCCAGCGCCTTGAGCGGTGAGACGTAGAGCGTGTGCAGCCCCTCATGCTGGCCATTGGCAAGTTCGGTCAGCGTCGGCAGAAAACCGGCCAGGGTCTTGCCGCCACCGGTGGGGGCGATCAGCAGCAGGGATGGCGCATCGGTCCGGTCCAGCATGGCCTGCTGAT
Organism: Yoonia sp. SDW83-1; assembly: GCF_046762885.1. Classification (NCBI taxonomy): domain Bacteria; kingdom Pseudomonadati; phylum Pseudomonadota; class Alphaproteobacteria; order Rhodobacterales; family Paracoccaceae; genus Yoonia; species Yoonia sp. SDW83-1. The sequence continues at coordinate 313,280 of NZ_JBKQXO010000001.1, read as the reverse complement.
GCGGGTGGATATGCCATCCGCGGCTGATGAACCAGTTTTCGAAAACGGGGGGCAGGGTGGTCATGGCACTAAGGTGCGGCTGGCGGGGGATGGGTCAAGACCCATCTTACGGGCGGGTCCGGGGTGCCAGTGTTTTCAGCGTGGCCTGGGCCGCCTTTGGCAGGTCCGTCCTGTCATCGGGCGCGATGTCAAATGCGGCGTCGATATCCTTGACCAAAATGCCGATGGTATTGTCAGGCGCAAAACCGTCGCGTGCGAATTCGATATCATTGAAGCCAGATGCCAGCCAATTCTGCCCGGAGGCCGTGTGGATCAGGGCGAGCAGTTTGTCTTCGGCCACACCCGCCGCATCGGCCCAATCAAGCACAAGGCGTGTCATGGCTGTGTTTGATGCAGCCAACAGGTTGTTGAGCACCTTGGCCGTCATTCCTGCCCCGTAACCGCCCATGTTGTGGATCACGGTGCCCATGGCCTGCAGGATCGGCAGTACCGCAGACGTATCGCCGCCGGTCATGAAAGTCAGCGAGCCTGCATCCGCCCGCACCTTGGCACCTGACATCGGGGCATCAATCAACGCGATGCGGGATGGGACGCGGCTGCGCAGCGCCTTGACGTAGTTTGGCGACAGGGTGGAACAGATGATGATGGTGTGCAGGTCCGGTGCAGCCGTGACGATCGCCTGATCGTCAAACAGCACCGCGTCCGTTTCGACCGCATCACGAACCACCGTGATCAGGGTTGTCAGCCCGTCGCGGAATGCGTCGATATCCTGCCCGGCGCCGGGGCGCGGACGGATGTCAAAGCCGCGCGCGTCAAACCCGGCCTTTTGCAGATTGGCCAGCATTCCGGCCCCCATTCGGCCGCAGCCTGCCACACCGACGATATCCGCCATCCTTACCCCCGAACGAAAAAGACTTCCCCGATGGTATGGGGAAGCCAGTTGCTTGGGAATGTCGAAATGGTGGTGTTAGCGCACGATCTCTTCTTCTTTGACGAACATGTTCGCCCATGCGCGGTCGATCAGTTCCGGCGACATCTGATAGGGGATGCCTTCGAATTCACAGATCGAGATCATCTGGTCGATGAGGAAGATCGGCTGATAGTTCGCATAGATATTGTCGATCTCGGGATAGCGCACATTCAAGAGGTGAACGAGTGTGTCTTCGTCCAGCGGCATCTTCCGCTTGCGGGCGACCATGGCAAAGATTTTCAGGTAATCTTCCTGGTCGGGGCCATCGATCTTGATCTTGTAAAAGATACGGCGCAAGGCCGCTTTGTCGAAGATCGCGTTGGGGTGGAAGTTGGTCGAGAAGATGACCAGCGTGTCAAACGGTACCTCGAACTTTTCGCCCGATTGCAGGGCCAGGATATCCTTGTTTTCTTCCAGCGGAACGATCCAACGGTTCACAAGGGTCTGCGGTGGTTCGGCCTGACGGCCAAGGTCGTCCACGATGAAGATGCCACCGGTCGATTTCAGCTGCAACGGGGCCTGATAGGTCCGGGCGGTGGGGTTATAGACAAGGTCCAGCATGGACAGTGACAATTCACCGCCGGTGATGACGGTGGGCCGTTCGCAGCGCACATAGCGCGTGTCGAACCGGCCTGATGTCCGGCGCAGGCTGTTGGGATCGTCCACGTCATCTTCTGCCGCGCTATGTACGATCGGGTCATAGACGGTGATGACCTGACCGGAATACTCGATGGCACGGGGCACGTAGATCTTATCACCCAACGCATCGCGAATACCGTTCGAGATGGAGGATTTACCGTTACCGGGCGGGCCGTACATCAGGATCGACCGACCGGCGCTGACCGCCGGGCCGAGGTTGGACAGCAAATCCTCTGGCAGAATCAGATGGCCCATCGCGGTGGCCAGTTGATCGCGTGTGATCTGGATGTTGCGGATCGACTGGCGTGCAATCTGTTCGCGATACTTGTCGAGCGGGACCGGCATCGCGCCGTAATATTCCGACTGGCTGAGCGCGTCGAGCGCGCGCGCACGGCCCGCATCGGTCAGCTGATAGCCCATTTCATTGCCGTTATTGGCGTTCAGCGTGCCTGTCGCCTCAAGCAGTAGTTGTCCGCGCGCCAGATCCACAAGTTCTTGTGTGACTGGGATGGGCAGACAGATGGCGCGGCTAAGCGTTGACACCATGTCCAGGTTCATCCGGAACATGGTCTTGATCAGGATGTCGCGCATCATTGACATGGGCAGCAGCATGCCTTCGAGGCTACGCGGCGCTGGCGGCGCCAAGACTGTCGAGTTTTGCACGTTCATATTCATCCAGCCCCTTCAAGAACAACAACCACGCATCACACCGCGTTGTGGTTAAGATTGCAGCCTATTATGGCGAAATAGTGAACAAACATGTGCCAGTAAAAGGCATTGAACTATTTCTCAGCGATATGCCGCCACCAGCAGAAGGTAGAATACCAGGGTCATGCTAAGTGGCAGGCCTTTGGGAAATCGCTTGTCTTCCCAGCTTTTCCAATGCGGGACTTGGGCCCGAATGGGCGTGTATTTGGCCAGCCGGTGCACAATCAATGACGCGATCAGGCAAGCGGCGAAAACCCGCAGAATCAGGTCCAGATCGGCCACAACCAGCATTGGTGCAGCTGCCGCGATGAATTTGGCATCACCCGCCCCCATGACCCGTGCAGCCCATAACAGGATACAGACCGCCAGCATGACAGGCAGATGCAGCCATTGCCACAGATACATCGGCAGGCCAAAGGCGTACGGGCCCAGAATTGCGTATGCGATCACCAGCGCCATCACCGATTTATTGGTGATCTTCATTGAGCTCATATCGCTCCAGGATACATAGATGGCGATGGGGATGACGGCTGGCAGAAACCAGTATGCTGCGTATGCCGTCATCCGGGTTTCGGTCTAGTTCGACACGTTGTTTTCAAGTGCGGCCAGCGCCCTTGTTGCTTCTTCGAAAAACCTTGGGTGGGTTTCGATCGCCTCTGACAACAGCGCCTTGCCGGTTGCCACATCATTCTGCTTGATCGCGGTCAGAGCCATAGTGTGCAGAAGCTGTGCCCGTTCCACCTGGGTCATCTGCACAACGGGCAGTGTGTAGTCACGCTGGGCTCCGCGTGCCAGAACCATGTTGTTCTTGGCGGTGAACAAGGTCCGATCATACAGCAAGGCGTCAGCGAAAAGCCGTTCCGCCGCGCTGTATTCGCCACGGGTCAGTTTTGAGAAACCCCAGTTATTGTAGACCGGGGCGGGCCGTGTGGTCAGCCCAACGGCGGTTTCATAGAAGCTGTCAGCCTTGTCCCATTGCTGTCGGCTATCGGCCACCATTGCTTCGAGACGGTATCGCTTGAACGTTTCATGAGTAGGGGGGACGGTATTGAGCGTCGCTGCTGCCTCATCCCAGCGATTGGCGCGAATATAGGCATCAGCCAGATCGACACTGTCTGAGTTTTCGGCCTCTTCATGCGCTACGACCTGTTGCCAGGCTGCGATTGCATCCTGTGGCCGTCTGGCGCGGACCAGCGATTTCGCCAAGCCGCGTTGAAGGTCAATGCGGCCTGGATCATTGGCGTTGGCACCCGCGAAATACTTTACCGCTTCATCCGGGTCACCGACGGTCAAGAACACATCGTTGAGGTTCGTTTCGTCAACGACGTTGAGGTCTTTTAGCGCGCGTTCAACCTCTGCCTCGCCGGAATCTTCGCAAGCGGCCAGGCCAACAACGGCGCATAGCGTCAATAGAATGGTGTGGCGCATTTTTCTGCGTCCTTTTGCTGCTCTACCTATAATGCCGTCAGGAGTTCAAAATCGCCTCTCCCCCGACGTATCAGATTGAAGTTCTGATTTTCTTGTGCCGCATTATCACCCGGATTTTGTAAATTTGCGAGTGCTAAGCGCAAATTGTCGCGAATTTCGTCGGAATTTCCGTTATCTGCGGCAAATGCGCGTCGAAAAACCTCGCTCGCTTCGCCCACTTTCCCTCGTTCCATCAAGATAACGCCCAGATTGTTCCAGGCGGGCGGAAAGGTCGGGTCTTCTTCGGTGGCCTGTCGCAGCAGTTTTTCGGCCTGACCCAGGCGCCCCAGTTTGAGATTGGCCGATCCTAATGCGGACAGCGTATCAACATTCAGGCCTTGCTGGGCCGCAGCACGAGTATAGGCCTTCAGCGCCAGCTCATACTCATTAGCGGCCATCAGCCGGTGCCCCACGATCAGCCCGTCCACGTCTGATTGCCCGGCGACGCCCGGCGCGAAAACGCCATCGGAACGACCAAGGCCGCCCGAGTTGCAGGCGGCCAATGTGATCAGGGCCAGGATGGACAAGACCCGTTTCAAGTTCATTTCTTGTTTAGCCCCCGGCCCCGCCACCAAGATTTTTAATAATGGCATAGATTGATGGTCCGATCAGAATGGCCATCAGTGGCGGCACCGTCAACATCATCGTTGCCAACGTCATTTTGGTCGGCAGCTTGTTGGCCTTTTCCTCGGCGCGCATGACGCGTTTGTCGCGCATTTCAGAGGCGTAGACCCGCAGCGCATCCGCGATCGATGTACCGAATTGTTGCGACTGGACCAGCACTGTGACAAAGCTGGAAATATCAGTCGACCCGGCGCGATCTGCCATATCCTTGAGAACGGCGGTTTTGTCTTTACCGGCCTTCATTTCCTGACAGACAATTTCGTATTCTTCGGCGAGATCGGGGAAGCCGGCCTTTAATTCGCGGGCCACCCGCAAAATGGATTGGTCGAGTGATTGTCCGGCTTCGACACACACCAGCATCATGTCCAGACTGTCGGGAAAGCCATCGGAGATTGCCGCTTTGCGTACTTCCTGTCGGCGCGTCACCCAATATCGTGGCAACATGTAACCGGAACCGCCAGGGATCAGGATCATTAACGCCAGGTTAGTCGGCTCCACCTCGCTGATTGTGCTGCTCCAGATGGCGTAGACGCCACCTATCAGTAGACCAAAGATGCCCAAAGCGAATTGGAGAAAATGGTAGATGCGCACTGAGTTCTTGCTGCGATAACCGGCCTGCATCAGCTTGAGTTTTACGGCAGAATACTCCTCCGCATTCTGCGGCTCCAGAAAGTTGGAATACTTCTCAAGCTTATCCTTGTTGCTAGCCGCCCGCAGCTTTTCGCCTTTGTCGGTCGTTTTTTTCTCTTGGCGGACATTTGCCTTGAGCCGGTCAAGCGGGTCCTCTTCCTTTTTGAGCAAGACTGGCAGCGTGATCAGGATCAAGAATATCCCAAGCAAGCCGACCACCATTAGTGGGCCAAATGGTCCGAGGTATTCGATAATCAGGTTTTGTACAGCTTCCATCTTATTGACCTCAGACTTTGATGTTCACAAGGGCGCGCATAACGATCAGGTTCAGAACCAGAAGCACTGCAACCACCAGACAAGCGGGAATGAAGTAGGCGCTTTCCATCACCTCATCAAAATAGTCCGGTTTCACCAGGTTGATGCCGACCAATGCAATGATGGGGAAGGCCGACAACAGCTTGCCGGACCATTTCGCTTCTGCGGTGATCGCGTTGACCCGACGAAACAAGCGGAACCGCGCCCGGATCACTTTTGCCAGCCCATCAAGAATTTCGGCGAGGTTACCACCCGAAGTCTGCTGAATGGTCACTGCCACCGCGAGGAAACGCATATCCTGAATGTCGAGCCGCTCAGCCATAGCCTTGAGCGTTTCACCCATATCGCGGCCATATGCGGCCTCATCAGAGATCATGCCCATTTCAGTGCCCAACGGATCAGGGACTTCGCGAGCGACAATTGCTACAGCGGACGAAAACGGGTGGCCAACGCGCAGGGACCGCACCATTAGCTCTACAGCTTCGGGCAGTTGTTCGGCCATCATGTTCATGCGTTTGTTGGCCTTGCTGCCCACCCACGTATAAACACCGCCGACACCCATAGACACGGCGACCAGTGCGCGGATCGCAACCCCGACTTCTGTCATGACGGACAGCAGAACAAAGGCGGCACCGCTGACCAAAACCATCACGAGGATCAGTTGGGTCGGCGTGAACGCGATGTTCGCTTTCTGCGCCTTGTTTGCAAGCATCGAATAGATCGGAATGCTTTGCGATTTCATATGCTGCGTCATTTCCTTACGCAGCTGGTCAAGCACCTGTTCGCGGTTTCCGCCCTTATCAAGCATTTCAAGGCGACGGTTCACCTTGCCATCCATGCTGATCGACTTGCCGAAGATGACAAGATAGGCACCCTGCACGAGTGCGAGGACCGCAATGAAGATGATAATATAGATAAGCGGTTCAGTCGAAATCATATCGCTTACTCCGCGACCATTGGTTCAAAGATGGCTGGCGGCAGGTCGAAGCCCCACAGCTTGAAGCGTTCCGAAAAGTGGCTGCGCACGCCTGTGGCCGTGAAGTGGCCAATGATCTTGTTGTCGGGCGTCAGACCCACACGCTGATAGCGGAAGATTTCCTGCATTGAGATCACGTCGCCCTCCATGCCGGTGATTTCCGTGATCGAAGTCATGCGGCGCGACCCGTCCTGCAGGCGCGAGGCCTGCACAATCAGGTTTACAGCGGATGAAATCTGGCTGCGCATTGCCTTGATCGGCATTTCGATCCCAGCCATCGCGATCATGTTTTCCAGACGGGACACACCGTCGCGCGCGCTGTTGGCGTGGATCGTCGTCATCGAACCGTCGTGGCCGGTGTTCATGGCCTGCAACATATCGATGACTTCCTCGCCCCGCGTTTCCCCTACGATAATGCGGTCCGGACGCATCCGCAGGGCGTTTTTCAGACAATCGCGCTGAGATACCCCACCTTTGCCTTCGACGTTCGGCGGGCGGCTTTCCATCCGGCCGACATGGGTCTGTTGCAGTTGAAGTTCCGCCGTATCCTCGATCGTCAGGATACGTTCGGCGTCATCAATAAAGCCCGATAGAGCGTTCAGTGTGGTTGTCTTACCAGAGCCTGTACCACCCGACACGATGACATTCAGCCGGGTAGAAACGGCGGCCTGAAGATAGGCGGCCATTTCTTCGGTGAAGGCTCCAAATTTGACAAGCTCTTCAATACCGAGCTTGTCCTTTTTGAATTTACGAATGGAAACCAGGCTGCCGTCAACAGCAATCGGCGGCACCATTGCGTTGAAACGGGACCCATCTGCAAGACGGGCGTCAACATAAGGGTTACTTTCGTCGACGCGCCGACCAACGGCCGACACGATCTTGTCGATGATACGCAGCAGATGCTTCTCGTCCTTGAAGGCAATGTCGGTCAGTTCAAGTTTACCGTTGCGTTCCACGAAAATCTGCTGTGGTCCGTTGACCAGAATATCGTTCACGCTGTCATCTTTCAGCAGCGTTTCCAGTGGACCAAGACCGGTGACTTCAAAGAACAGATCCTGGCTGAGCGTCTGACGTTCGTCGCGGTTCAGAACGATCCCCATGTCTTCCAGGGTTTCGTTTGCAATCGCGTTAATTTCGGTGCGCAGTTCCTGTTCGGACGCGGTATCAAGAGCAGCAAGGTTCAGATTATCGAGCAGGGACTTGTGCAGTTCCAGCTTGATTTCCTGCAGTCGTTCCTTACGCCGCTTTTCCTTGTCCATCGGGCCAGCCTCTGCGGGCCGCTTGGGCATGGTTTTCATCAGGGACTGGCGCGGCTCCTCTGATGGGGCCACGACGATTGGCGATACTTTCCCTTTGGGTGATGGGGTCGCCGCCTTGGCTGGCGCGTCCTTGGGACCATTCGGTTTTTTGTACTTCGAAAACATGGATTTGCCTCTTAAGCTCGGGCTTCGACTGCGTCAGCCTGGTTGACGTCATGCACAGACTTCGCAAGTTTCAGGATTTCCTTACGCAGCGGATTCTTCGGGATGCCTTCGGCCATTGGTGCGCCATGGTCGGCCGCTTGTGCAACAGGCTTACCGCCGTCAGGCAGCAAAACCTCGACCGATATTCCAAGGCTTTCGGAAAGTCGTTTCACGCGGCTTTTACCGTTCAGGTCGGTGAAGCCGGGCGCACGGTTCAACACAAAGCGCAACTTTTCAAAAGGCAGATCCTCTGACTGCAGGGCCCGCTTGATCCGCAGCGTATTCTGGGCCGACCGCATATCAAGTTCGATCATGGCGAAATAGACGTGTGCCAGTTCCAGAACGGTCTGCGACCATTCCACCATCGTGGACGGCATATCGATGATGACATAGTCAAAGTTGACGCGCGCCATCTCAATTACGCGCTGGATGTCTTCGGGTGTGATCATATCCAGCGGGATCATGTCCGTGGGCGAGGTCAGCACATGCAGTTTTTCGCCGTAGGTCAAAAGCGCCTGCATGAACACTTCGCTGTCCATGGATTCGGTGTCGGTCAGCATCTCGAGCACGGATTCGCGGCGCGGCAGGTCCAGATATGTCGATGCGGTGCCGAACTGGAAATCGAGATCAATCAGGCAAACCTTGGGTGGATCATCCTTTTCGATATTGGCCAACTCCCAGGCCATGTTGACGGCCAACATGGTTGCACCGGTGCCACCTGCCAGACCATGGATGGGTATCACAACGCCAGACCGATCACCTGTTGCCTTGAATTTGGATTCGCCGCTGGGCGTTTCAACGGGATCTTCGGCGGTCAGGACGCGTTCGATTGCGCGGGCAAGCTCGTTCTCGGGCAGGGGGTAGGGGACAAACTCATCACCGCCTTCGCGCAGCAACTGATGCAGCGCGGTCGGGCTAACATCCTCTGCGATTAGGATAACTTTGACCTTGGCGGCCTTGGCGGCAGCGATAACGCCGGAAATCGTCGGCAGACTGTCTTCGTCCTCCGAATCCATTGCGATGGTCACAAACTGAAGCGAACGTGCTTCTGGCTGACTCAGAAAGGATGCCGCATCTTCGAAGCTCAGATCACCCCATGAATCGCCCAGCGCTGCTTCCATGTCCTCAATCAGGAGGTCGAAAATCTGTACATCACGGCTGATTGTGCAAGCAACGATGGGTGGTTGGTCGTGCTGAACGGCCGGGCTCGTGCTCATTGTCTCGCGTCCTCATCATATTCATCGTCGAAACCTATTTCATTTGGTTGCGTGCAGCCAGATGCAGGGTTTCGAGTCAGCCCGAAAACGGGCTCATGGATCCATAATGATGAGTATTGGTTACAATCGTGTCGAGATTTGGACAAAAAGATCGTAATTGTGCGGTATATTGCGACGATCTTGAAGAAATCGAAGGAGTGTTTACGCCGGGCAGTGCCCGGCGTAACAGTTTTTCAGCGGTTATCCGCCTGTCTCGAGGCGGGTCGTCGTGCGGCCGGACTCTTGCACGGCGGCAGCAACGTATTCGCGGAATATCACCTCGGCATATTTGCCATTCAGGATCAGCGGATTGCTTTCCACGAACCCGGATACCTCTGTCACAGTGCGCCGGTTACGGCGTTCACGTGCTTCGGTCTCGACCACTGGTCGGGTCTCACCGAAGGATGCCACAGCTTCCAGGCGGCTGCGGTCGATGCCTTGTGACACAAGGAAAGACACCACAGTTTGCGCTCGGCGCAGGCCCAGACTGCGGTTGTAGGCGTTGCTGCCCACAAGGTCCGTGTGTCCGTAGACCCGGAAGCGTACCTCTGGGAACTGACGGATCCAATCGGCCTGTCGCATCAGGATCGCCCGTGCATCTGCATCCAGCGCGGTCGAGTTGAAGGCAAAGTTGACCGTGGAGTTCACATCTGCCGCAAAACGACGTGCCAGATTGATCGTGTAGTCCTGCTGACCCGTTTGAACTAACATATTGTTCATCGTGGCGTTGCCGAACGTACCCGAATCTACCCGTGCGCCTGCTTCTGCGTCAAGCGAGGAAACCGCCGGATCATCTGTTGCGCAACCCGCGAGGAGCGCAGCGGCCATGGCTGTTGTCATAAGTTTTTTCATTGACCTGTGCTCCAATCATTCTTCAAGGACATAGCCGTAGGACCCGCTAAAGTCCTGACGGGCCACTTCGCCAGCACCACCGCTAGAGGGTGCATCCGAAGCCGCGACGCGGCCAAACAGGAACAGATCCCGTTCGGTTGGTGGGCGCACACGGTCCGTTGGCAAGGCCAGCGCTGTGCCACGTGTCGGTGTTACCAGATGTGGTGTCACGATGATCACCAATTCGGTCTGGCTGCGGCGGTAGTCCGCGCTACGGAAGAGCGCACCAAGGATAGGCACATCTCCGATCCATGGCACCTGACCGCTCAGGTCAACAAAATCGTCCTGTAGCAGACCGGCAATTGCAAAGCTTTCGCCATCACGCATCTCGACCGTTGTGGAGGTTTCGCGCCGGGTGAAGGCGGCGATTGTCAGACCGTTGGCGGTAAAGCTGTTGGCCGGATCAAGGGCAGACACAGCCGCCAGAAGTTCCAGATTGATGATGTCGTGATCAACGACCGTTGGAACGAACTCCAATTCAACACCGAATGGTTTGAATTCGACGGTGATCGCTCCCTCTTCGTTGCTGACCGGGATGGGGTACTCACCACCTGCCAAGAAAGTTGCAGCCTGACCGCTGAGCGCCGTGAGGCTTGGTTCTGCCAGGGTCCGGACAACGCCGCGGGATTCAAGCGCTTCCAGCAGAATGCCGACTTCGACACCACCAGCGTTGAACCCAAACAAGAATGCACCGTTGTTGTCGTTCGACAGGGGTATATTGCCGTTGAAGCTGTTGCTTACAGCTCCTGCGGTATTTGTGGTATTGGTCCCCACTGACAAACCCAGGTCACCATCCAGCGCAGTGCCCTGGATACCGATTGATGACGAAAGCGCCTTGCTGACCGTCCGCTGCATTTCTGCAAACCGTACTTTCAGCATAACCTGCTGCGTGCCACCAACATTCATGAGGTTCGACACACGTTCTGGCGCGTAGCGTTCGGCCAGTTCCAATGCGCGGTCAAGCCGTGCAATCGAGCTGACGGTACCTGACAGGACGATCCCGTCATTGGCTGTACGCACTTCGATGTTTTCGTTTGGCAGAATCTGCGTCAGACGCTCTTTGAACTCTGCCATGTCGGGGGTTACGTGAACCTCGACATTTGTGATGAGACGACCATCAGTACCCAGAAGGGTCAGTGTGGTGCGCCCCGGTTCCTTACCCAACACATAGATCGTGCGATCGGATAGGGACGAGATGTCTGCAATGCCGGGGTTGGCGATTGAAAGTTCCGTGAATGGAACATCGCTTTCCACGACGACGGCCCGATTCATCGGGACGTTGAGTGCACTGGACGCCGCGCCGCGCAAGACGCGCAACGTTTCGGCCGGTGCCATTGTCGGTGCTGCCGCGGTAAGCGACAACGCCAAGCCGGCTACTGCGGCTTTGATAAATCTGTCATACTTCATAAGTGACCTGCCTCTCCGATCACGCCTCGTTATACGGGTCTTAGATGCCCATGATGTTGGGAACCATGGGGCAGATGCGCATTTATTGCAATAATCAATACGTTGGCGGGTGAACCGAATGTGGATAAATCGCAACACTTCGGCCCCTAAAAGGAAAAAGAGCGCCGCGCTAGTGCGCGACGCTCTTATATAATTCAGCGGTTGGAGGCTGCTTTGTCCTATTCGTTGGGGCACTGAATCTGGATTTTGACCCGTTCTGTACCTTTCATCTGGAAGATGAAACACTCTTCGGGGGCTTCTTCGACCACACGTTCGGGTGGTGCTTCAACGACCGGAGCCTCGATACCAAGTACACGTTCGATATCTGTATTGATATCTGTGACAACCGTGTTGTCGCCGGTTCCGACTGGCGTCAAAGACAGGCGTCCGGCGTTCTGGGCAGCAGCAAGTGCGGCAAACTCTTCCGGGGTTACCTGAACGACAACGCCGCGACCGCCACCGTTTCCATCAGCGTCGGGTTCATCAACGGCAATGATTTCAAGCGACGACAGGATGATGCTTGTTGTTGTTCTGCCATTGCTCAGCGTGCCACTCCAATAGACGTCCAGACGGTCCGTTGGACGCAATTCCTGTGCGAAGGCCTCTGTCACATTATCTGGCAAGGGATAGGCCCGCATACCCGGCTCAAGCAGGGCGGTAATGCCGCGCGGCGCGCCCGGTTCTGTTACTTTCACCGCCATGATGGGTTCGTTGATTTCCATCGGGCGGGTCACGACGCGGGGCGTCTCAATACCGAGAGGGAACAGTTCCTCCTCTGTCTTGAATACACCTTCTGGCAGAAATTCTTCCGCATATTTGATAAGCTTCACGTCTTCCGGCGTAATCAACTCTCCATACGTCATGGCCCGCGTCGGTGCGTAGACATCGACGGTCACGACGGCAGATGCGGCGCGCTCGCGCTCTTGCCGCAATACCGCTTCTTGCGTGTCAAAGTAGCCCTTGACCATGTAGACTGCAAAACCTGCGAGTCCCATCCCGATCAAAAGAACCAATCCAAAAACTAGCCGCATGTTTCAACCCTTGCTCTTTGCCTGTCAGCCCGGACGTCATCTTGAGAGGCGCGCTGTTGCGCAGCCAACTTGTGTATCCAGAAAAAACATCTGCCCGATGCTCCAGCCTCGGGCAGTATCATGGACATGATAATATTCAAACAAAATACTGATAAGTGCGGGTTACGAAACCAAGTGACGACACGTTAATTGTCTCATAAACACAATTTTACTACGTATCCCAATGACAGTTCAACCTGATTGGCGGTGAGTTAGCGCAACATCGTTGCGTTACTTGAACCACTCAGTTCCAAGAGGTCGGTCTTTCAAAGACGCTTCCTGCTTGGCGGCCAGTTCGGTGCTACCGGTGGTTATGGCAGTGCCGACAATCAGGCCCAGCACAACGATAGCCGCCGTAAGAACGACAAAATCAACAGTGACCGCGCCATCTTCTTTGCTGCGGAACTTTTGAATTGCTGTCATCATGCTTCTGATCCTTTAGTCGTATTAGCGTAGCGGTGGTGCGACGCCTGCGCATAGTGTAGTCTAAGGCACTTAACGCTTTGATAATTCTGCACTAAAACACTGTGTTTCTAAAAATGAAATTGTGTTCAGGCATGAAAAAACCGCGCCGCTTGCGAGGCGCGGTTTTCGCATCTCATACTGGATTACTTACCAGCTGGGATTGTGGTGTCTGTCAGGTTCTTCTCGATGTCACCAGCCAGGTCGGTTGCACCGCTTGTCAGTGCAGCACCGATCAGCAGGCCAAGGATAACGATCGCAGCTGTCAGAACAACGAAGTCAACAGTTACAGCGCCGTCTTCTTCGTTGCGGAATGTTTTCAGAAAGTTAAGCATTGTGGTCCCTCCTCAGGGTATCGCTAGGGTTCATGTTTACCTCGCCGGGTCTCGCTTGCCATTTCGTGTTTGGCTCGCTCCCCGTCTTGGATGAATACATATAGACAGCGGAATGGGGCGGGAGTTTGACGCGTTTGGCGCATTTTTCGACGGCATTCGAATTTTTCCGCAAAAAATCATAATACGCTGATTTTGAAGAATAATTTTTTTCAAGAAATTTTTACTCACCTTACACCACGTTGCGAAAAAGTCTGCAATCGGGCCAAAAATTCACAATTGTCGCCGGGTTGGTGGCTTTTGAGCGGATTTGTGCCATTGTTGATTCAACAAAAATGACGAGCGGTACAAAGATGACTCCTAAAATCATGGCCTTGGCCCTTGTGGCCGCGGTTTCGACTGTCGGTGTGGCCCACGCTGAGGTCGAGCGGTTGCAGCCGGACTTCAGTTTCAAGCGTGTCGGAGTGCCGACAGGCGCCAGCCAGAGCCGCATTACTGTCCAGATAGATCCCAATGCACCACGTCTCGGCCCGGTTTATGCCGATCCGCCGGAAGAGGAAGTTTTGCCGATTGCGGGTGGTGCGGTCGCGCCGCGGGCGTCTGGCATGGAATGGTTCTGGTCCAATGTCTCGCCAGCTTTGGTAGGGGCGAGCCCCGGTCGGGTGACGACTGCCCTGCAACAGATCAATAATCCGCCCGTTGGCAAGGGTGTTTCCGCGCCACGGCTGCAAAGCCTGCAGGACATTGCATCGGTTCACGGGCGGGACATCCTGCGCGAAACGGTAGGCACCAATGTATCGCCCGCTCTGGTGCTTGCCGTGATCGCTGTTGAAAGTGCCGGACGTGTTGACGTGACAAGTCACGCCGGTGCGGAAGGGCTCATGCAGCTGATGCCGGATACCGCCACCCGATTTGGTGTCACAGACAGTATGGATGCCGCCCAGAACATCAAAGGTGGCGTTGCTTATCTCGCGTGGCTGCTGGATCACTTTGAAAATGACCCGCTGATGGCATTGGCCGGCTATAATTCAGGTGAGGGGAATGTGCGTAAACATAACGGCGTGCCGCCCTTTGCGGAAACGCGTGCCTATGTGCCAAAGGTGCTGGCTGCCTGGCAGGTGGCCAAGGGGCTGTGTCAGACCCCGCCACAACTGATCACGGATGCTTGCGTCTTTAATGTGAACGGCATTTGAAGCGAAATCCCATAAATCTGCGCTGCAGATTTTACGGACGATGCTCTAGACCGAGAAGAGATCGGCCCATTCGGGATGTTTGCGCCGCTGCGCGTTCACGAAGGGGCAAAGCGGTATGATGCGAAATCCTTTCTCGCGGGCGTCTGCCAATAGATGCTCCAAAAGAACCAAACCAATGCCCTGACCTTCGAAACCCGTCGCCACGTCCGTATGATCGGCGATCACCGTCTGTGGCGACATGATCGAGTAGGTCAGTTCACTCTCACCTTCAGGGTGTATTATATAGTAGCGGCCCTTGCTGCCGCTCGCTGTGTGTCTGACATCAAATTCAGACAATGGTCGCTTCCGTAGCCGCAATCATCTCTTCCCGGGTCACGCCGGGGGCAAGTTCCTGAATATGCAGCCCCTTGTGGGTCACGTCGAGCACGCCGAGATTGGTGATGATGCGATCAACCACCCCCTTACCAGTCAGAGGGAGCGTGCATTCGCGCAGGATCTTCGATTCGCCATGCTTGTTGGTGTGGTCCATCACAACCACGACGCGACCAACACCAGCCACTAGATCCATCGCACCACCCATGCCCTTGACCAGCTTGCCGGGGATCATCCAGTTGGCCAGATCACCATTTTCGGCAACCTCCATCGCCCCCAGGATCGCCATCGCGATCTTGCCGCCGCGGATCATGCCAAAGCTTTGCGCACTGTCGAAATAGGCG
This sequence comes from Yoonia sp. SDW83-1, assembly GCF_046762885.1. Classification (NCBI taxonomy): domain Bacteria; kingdom Pseudomonadati; phylum Pseudomonadota; class Alphaproteobacteria; order Rhodobacterales; family Paracoccaceae; genus Yoonia; species Yoonia sp. SDW83-1. The sequence continues at coordinate 298,122 of NZ_JBKQXO010000001.1, read as the reverse complement.
GTTTGGGGCAATTCAGTAATCGTCTGCTTGCCCGCATTGATCAGATCGGCATCTTCGGTGCCTTCGACAGGGAAGGGCCCCATGCCCAACATCCCGTTCTCAGATTGCAAGGTCACCTCGATCCCATCCGGGATGTAGTTCGACACAAGCGTCGGTATCCCGATCCCGAGGTTCACATACCAGCCGTCCTGCAGTTCCTTTGCGGCCCGTGCGGCCATCTGATTGCGATCCCAAGGCATGTATCAGCTCTCCGTTGAGGTTTTGAGCGCAGTTTTGATCTCAACCAGACTGGCTTCGATCTCACCCAGTTTATGTTCCATCATCAGGCTATGTGCGGCCTGAATGGTCAGATGCTGCAATTCGGCTTCACTACCGCCGAAATTCGCATGGACCTGTTCGCGGGCCTTGTTCAGCCAGAACTGATAATCGCGCTGAACGTTGCGCAACCGCTGCGAATAGGCCTGATCATCTTCTGTCGTCACCATCAGGGTTCCTCATGCGGCCGGGCGCGTCGTACGCTGTTCGATCCGTTTCTCGTGCTCGCCCTGAATGATCCGATGCACGTAGATGCCCGGCAGATGGATACCGTCGGGGTCAAGACTGCCGACCGGCACGATCTCTTCCACCTCGGCGACGCAGACCTTGCCGCACATGGCCGCGGGCGGGTTGAAGTTGCGCGCCGTCTTGCGGAAAACCAGATTTCCGGTCGGGTCAGCCTTCCAGGCCTTTACAATGGACAGATCGGCAAAAATGCCTTCTTCCATGATATAGGTTTCGCCGTTGAAGTCTTTGTGTTCCTTGCCCTCGGCAATCACCGTGCCAACGCCGGTTTTTGTATAGAAACCGGGAATACCGCAGCCACCGGCGCGCATACGCTCGGCCAGCGTGCCTTGCGGGTTGAACTCCAACTCCAACTCGCCGCTCAGATACTGACGCATGAATTCCGCATTCTCGCCCACGTAAGAGCTGATCATCTTCTTGACCTGCCGGGTCTGCAGCAGGATGCCGATGCCAAAATCATCTACGCCCGCATTGTTCGAGGCAAAGGTCAGGTCCTTGGTGCCTGCTTCCTTGATCGCCTGCAAAAGCAGTTCGGGGATGCCACACAGGCCAAAGCCACCCGCCGCAATGAACATACCTTCCTTCAGCAAGCCGTCCAGCGCTTCCGCGGCCGATCCATAGACTTTCTTCATGAATGGAATCCCCCGATTGTCGTTGGCGCTGAACTTGGCGGTGCCGGGGCGTAAAGTCAATTCGGATGCTGCAGCGCGGCAGGCTTAGCCAGCCTGCGCGTTGAATGCGGCCGCCATATCGTTCAGCCCGTTTTCCATGAAAGGCTGGAAATCCTCCTTCAGAAAGGTCCTGATCGGGCCGCTGAGCAATCCTGCTTTCGGCAATATGCTGTAGCTCCAACTCATCCGCGTCTGCCCGTTACCGACATCCTCATACCAGATATCGCCGCGAATGTGATCAATGGCGCGCCCGGACCAACTGGTCAGATCCCAGATCTGATAACTAAAGATATCACGGTTCGATTCCAGCATCCGCTCGGCGGTGTATCCCCCATCGGCCAGCGAGACCCGACGGACGGCACCTGCCTCGCCCCATGTCCCTGATAGTACATTGACGTCCGTGATGGCCGGGATGCGCCCGGACGGTTTCAGAAATGATGTCAGGCCCGGATCTGCCATGAACGCCAACACCTCGTCCCGGCTGCCATTGAAGATCACACTTTCGGTGTTTGTCAGATAATCACCATCATCTGCCAAAGGCGGCGGGTTGGTGCCATCCGGCGGACCCATAGGCCGCAACTGGTAGCCAACAAATCCAACAATGAGGATCAGAACGATGCCGAGGATTTTCAGGGCGCGCATGATAAACTCCATTTATTACGATATTCGTAATAAATAATCAGATCGCTTGAGCTTTCAAGCCTTCACTGGCAAGGCTGGCAACATGAACGATCAACCGGCGGAACTTCTGGGTTATGTGCGCAGCCTGTTGCGGGCCTTTCTGGTCAGCGAACGGCTGCACCAACGGCATCCGGACGATCTGCGCTACAATCCGCATGATTTTCAAACGCTGGCATTTCTGCATGAACATCCCGGTGCGCGCGCCAGTGATCTTGGTGAAGCGCTGGGTGTGGTGCCCACGACCACCAGCAGCGTCATAGATCGGCTGGTCCGGCGGGGTTTTGTCAAGAAATCGCGCAATCAGACGGACGGACGTGCGCTCGCCCTGTCACTCACGAGCGAAGGCCAGAGCGCGGCGGCGCGCCTTCAGGAGGTTGACCGGCGCAACATGACCATGATGCTTGATGCGCTGGATGCGGGCGAACGCGAGGATATCCTGCGTCTGCTCGGCAAAATCACCGATCATATCAGAACCAAGGAAAGCGGCTGACTACTTCTTTGCCGCAGCTTTCTTTTTCGGCGCTGCCTTTTTCTTTGCACTCGGCTTTTTCTTGCCGGCCTTTGCCGCACGTTCATCGATCAGATCGACCGCCTGCGCCATGGTCAGGTCAGCCGGTTCAATCGTGTCGGGGATCGTTGCGTTGATCTTTTCCCACTTCACGTAAGGCCCGTACTTACCGTCAAAGATGTTGACCGGGCCGCCAGCCTCGGGATGTTCGCCCAACTCGCGGATCGGCGTAGCCGCCTTGCCGCGGCCACCGCGCGATGCCACCTTTTCAGCCAAAAGTTGAACAGCGCGGTTCATACCCACGGTCCAGACATCCTCGATCGTTTCAAGATTGGCGTTGGTGCCACCTTTGAAAGAAGTGCTTTCGGCATGCTTCAGATAAGGGCCATAGCGCCCCAGATTGGCCCAGACATTCACCCCGTCTTCCGGATGGGTGCCAATCAGGCGGGGCAGTTCCAGCAGTTTGAGCGCCTGTGCCAGATCGACCTCTTCCGGGCTCCAGCCTTCCGGGACGCCGGTGCGCGGCGGTTTCTTGTTGTCTTCGGTCACGGCACCGCGCTGCACATACGGGCCGAACCGGCCCTTGAACACGCGAATCTCATCGCCCTGATCGGTGCCCAGTAGTTTCCCTTCGGGCGGAATGGCAGAGGCTTCGGCCTCAGGATCCGGTGGACCAAACGGGCGGGTATAGCGGCATTCGGGATAGTTCGAACAGCCGATGAAGGCCCCACCGGACCGGGCGGTGCGCATCGACAACCGGCCAGCGCCGCAATTCGGACAAAGACGCGGATCGCCACCATCTTCGGTGGGAGGGAACAGATGCGGCTCCAGCACCTCGTTGATCTTTTCCAGTACCTCGGTGATCCGCAATTCCGCCGTTTCGGCGATGGCGGCAGAAAAATCGCGCCAGAACTGGCCCAGCACCTTTTTGTAATCGGCATCACCTGCGCTGACTTCATCCAGCTGGTTTTCCAGATCAGCGGTAAAATCGTATCCCACATATTTGCGGAAATAGTTTTCGAGGAACGCGGTCACCAGACGCCCCTTGTCCTGCGGGATCAGGCGGTTCTTGTCCTTTTCCACATAGCCGCGATCCTGAATGGTCGTCACGATCGAGGCATAGGTGGAGGGGCGCCCGATCCCCAGCTCTTCCATCCGCTTGACCAGCGTCGCTTCGGTATAGCGTGGCGGGGGTTGAGTGAAATGCTGTTCGGGTGTGACGGATTTCTTGTCCGTCGGCTCACCCTCGGCAATCTGGGGCAAGCGCTTGTCATCGTCATCGACGACGCTGTCATCCTTGCCTTCTTCGTAAATGGCGATGAACCCGTCAAACAACATGACTTGCCCGTTGGCGCGCAGAATAACCTGCCCATCGGCACTGGCGATATCAACGACGGTGCGCTCCAACCGGGCGGCGGCCATCTGGCTGGCCATGGTGCGCTTGTAGATCAGGTCGTAGAGCTTGCGCTGATCTGCGTCGGCGATCTTGGCTTCGGCCGTATCGACCATCATGTCGGTCGGACGGATACATTCGTGGGCTTCCTGGGCGTTTTTGGCCTTGTTCTTATACATCCGTGGCTGGTCCGGCAGGTATTTGTCGCCGAACTTCGCCTTGATTGCATCGCGGGCGCTTGTCACCGCTTCGGGGGCCATGTCGATCCCGTCGGTCCGCATGTAAGTGATTAGACCGGCCTCATAAAGACGCTGTGCCACGCTCATCGTCTGCCGGGCGCCCATGCCAAATTTGCGGCTGGCCTCCTGCTGCAACGTGGACGTCATAAAGGGGGGTGACGGATTGCGCGTTGCTGGTTTCGCCTCGACCGATTTGACGACCAGATCGCGGGAGTTGATGGCCTGCACAGCCATTTCGGCCTGCGTTTCGTTGCCCAGATCGAATTTGTCCAGCTTCTTGCCAGCCAGTGTCGTCAGTCGTGCCTCGAATGTCTGGCCACGCGGAGTTTGCAGCAGTGCCTTGACGGTCCAGTATTCCTGGGCGCGGAATGCCTCGATTTCCATCTCGCGTTCGACGATCAGGCGCAGGCAGACGGATTGCACGCGGCCCGCAGATTTTGCCCCAGGCAGCTTGCGCCACAGGACCGGCGACAGGTTGAAGCCCACCAGATAATCCAGTGCGCGGCGGGCCAGATACGCCTCGACCAGCGGGGCGTCGACCTGGCGGGGATGCTTCATTGCCTCGGTCACGGCGGATTTGGTGATGGCGTTGAAAACGACCCGGCTGACGGGGGTGTCTTTCTTGATCGCCTTCTTGGCGGTCAGCGCCTCGGTCAGGTGCCAGCTGATCGCCTCGCCCTCGCGGTCGGGGTCGGTGGCAAGGATCAGCGCATTGTCTTCCTTCAGCGCGTCAACGATGGCTTTGATGTGCTTTTTGCTGTCGCTGGCGATTTCCCATTTCATGTCGAAATCTTCGTCCGGCAGAACAGATCCGTCCTTGGGCGGCAGATCGCGCACATGCCCGTAAGAGGCCAGAACGATATAATCCTTACCCAGATACCCGTTTATTTTCTTGGCCTTGGCAGGGGATTCGACAACGACAACCGGCATGAGAATCCTTTTCCAAAAACGCGTGCTCTTAGGTCGCGCAAGATGTGGGGTAGCTCAAGGGAATGTCAATGCAGCGCAAAACCTGTGGACTTCACGTCACACAACTCGCGATAGAAGACCACCGGCCTGACGGGCGATTTTGCCCTCAAGCTCCAGATCGACCAGGGCGGGGGCCATTGTCGTGGCTGGCACGGCTATGTCGCGCAGCAACTGATCCTCTGCCACCGGCGCGGGGCCAAGCCGCGACAGGATTTCGTCATGCAGGGCCGCAGTGGCACGCAGCGGGCGCGCATCCGGTTCTGCTGGTATCAACGGCAATTCCGGTTCCGGCATGGCGACGGGTGCCAGCGCGTCGACAACGTCAGCTGCGTTGCGCACCAATGTTGCCCCGTCGCGGATCAGCATGTTGCAGCCTGATGCCCGCGCATCAAACGGATGGCCGGGTACTGCAAGTACCTCGCGCGCCTGGTCCAGCGCGTTACGGGCGGTGATCAGGCTGCCGGATTTGGCTGCCGCTTCAACCACGACAACAGCTTGCGACAGGCCCGAGATGATCCGATTACGGGCCGGGAAATGCCGGGCCTGCGGCTGCAGCCCCATCGGCATCTCGGACAGCCGCAGCCCGTTTTTTCCAATATCATGCGTCAGCTGTGCGTTTTCCGCGGGATAGATCACATCAACACCACCCGCCTGAACGGCAATTGTCCCACCGGCCAGCGCGCCATGATGGGCGGCGGTGTCTATGCCGCGGGCCAGGCCGGAGACGACGACGAAACCTTCCTTTGTCAGTTCCTCGGCCAATCGTTTGGCCATCCGGGTTCCAAGCGATGAGGCGTTGCGCGCGCCCACCAGCGCAATCATGGGCCGGTGGAGCAGGGCGATGTTCCCGATCGCCCACAAGAGCGGTGGCGCATCGGGGATGTCTGAGAGCGCCCTGGGATAATGTGCGTCACCCTCGACGATCAGTTGCGCACCGGCAGCGCGCGCGGCTTTCATTTCGGCCTGCACCACTCCCGGCGGGCACACCTGATAGTCCTGCACACCGGCGGACTTTGCGATTTCTGGAAGTATTTTCAATGCGTTCGCCGCGCTGCCGTGTTCTGCCAGCAGCCGACGGTAAGTTGCTACGCCAACCCGACGTGAGCGCAATAGGCGGAGCCGGTTGACCGTATCCTCTTCCGTGGTGGGTAGGAGTGGGGGGTGAGTGGAAGAAGTGTGTGTTCCGGTCATCCCGTAAGCTCCGCCGTATTGCCTGATCAGCATTAGGTTGTCGGGGTTAATGAGGTGTGAACGCATTACAGCAGATTTGCTGAAAGCTGTTCGGAGCGCGCTTAACAGACTGTTTTTGCGACAGAACTGCGATACAGACGGCTCGTATATCCCTTACGTAACGCGTCCATGCACCTGCCATACTGGCCCCCCATAAATAGCGGGGCTGGGGCAGCAATAATTGGATCAACGCGAATCAAAAACGAGCCACTCGCCTTTTCGGCCATCAGGCCGCAGCTATGATTCCTGCGATACGGATCGCCCGTGGCTGGCACCTGACAGCGTAAACCGCTTGCACACGGCTCCTTCCATCCTGCGGTAGGTGCGAAAACCCATCGCCTCGTAATAGGCGAGGCCTTGAGCGTTATCGGCGCCAATGGTCGCGTCGATATCGGTCAGCCCCGCATCACGGGCCGCATCCAGTGTGGCGACAAACAACGCCTTGCCGATCCCCTGCCGCGTGGCATCGGGGCAGATATGCGTGCCAATGATACCCCAGCCAGGTGTGACGCCGTAAGGATTACCCGGACTGGCACGTTTAAGCGATTGCAGGCCGAGGACCGCGCCAGCTTCGCTTTCGGCAACCGAACATAAGATACCATCCGCCGGGGCGATGTAGTTCTGCAGCGCAAATTCCGGGCTGTCGGGCCGCGTGCGCAGGCCCGCTGCTGTCAGCGACCGCAGGACCACGCTCATGCCAATGGCGTCGTCGGCGGTGGCAGGGCGGATATGCATGATCTGTCCTATTTTGGTGATGGCAGGAAACGTCGCTTTGCGGGTACGCCCCGCTAATCAAGACCGAACATCGCCGCCCAATTCCGGGCTGTCATGCCGCGCCGGTAGTCGTCATACATGGCCTGATCGAGAATTTCGATAAGGATGCGGTCCTCCACCCAAACCTCGACGCAATGAAAGGGCCCGCGATTGCAGATGCGGTTCGGCCAGGCCTGATCGTCGGCAAGCAACCGAATCTCAGACCGGGATAAAACGGACCCGACAGCCGCGTGGCAAAAACTGGGGCGGCTGTCGCTCTGGCCAACGTCGCAGGACACCTGATCCTCGCCTTGCGTCAGGGTATGTGTGTCGGGATAAACCTCGATCGCCGTGCCGTCATCGGCTGCGGTGAAGGCGATCCAGCTGTCGGGAAAAGGCGGAAACGGCATGTGTTTGCCGCTCATGACCGTCGCCAGAAAGGATGCCACGTTCTGCGGGTCGGAGGCGCTGAGCGAGACGTGCAGGAGGCTCATCATGTATCCTTTGCGTTGTCATTTCGTTGCTCAGATGTGCTGCAATTCGCCCAGCAGCTCGAGTTCGAGGCTGGCCCGCTCCCGGTTCGTGTCTGTCGTTTCAGGAAATGCGTTCGCAGGCCCGTGAAACAGAGGGGCGACCACAGCCACGGTGACAACGGCCGCGACCAGTAATGCGAATAGCTCCGTCATGGCATCACGCCGCCGCACCGCCCACTGTCAATCCGCCGATCATAAGGCTGGGCTGGCCGACACCGACCGGCACCCATTGCCCGGCCTTGCCGCAATTGCCGATGCCGGGGTCAAGCTTCAGATCATTGCCGATGCCCCTGATCTGTTTGAGCGCGGTTGCCCCGTCGCCGATCAGCGTCGCGCCTTTGACCGGCGCGCCGACAACGCCGTTTTTGACGCGGTAGGCCTCGGTGCAGCTGAACACGAATTTGCCGTTGGTGATATCCACCTGACCGCCGCCGAAGCCAACCGCATAGATGCCGTCCTTGAGGTCTGCGACAAGGCTTTCAGGGGCGGCATCGCCCGCCAGCATATAGGTATTCGTCATGCGCGGCATCGGCGCATGGGCGTAGCTTTCGCGCCGTCCATTGCCGGTGGGAGCGACGCCCATCAGGCGGGCATTCTGGCGGTCCTGCATATAGCCTGTCAGCACGCCATCCTCGATCAGGGTGTTCTTTGCACTGGGCGTGCCTTCGTCATCCACGGTGATCGACCCGCGCCGGTCGGGGATGGTGCCGTCATCCAGCACCGTGACCCCTTTGGCTGCGATCTGCTGGCCCATCAGCCCCGCAAAGGCGGATGACCCCTTGCGGTTGAAATCCCCTTCCAGCCCGTGTCCGATCGCCTCGTGCAGCAGGATGCCGGGCCAGCCGGGGCCAAGCACCACGTCCATTACGCCAGCCGGAGCCGGTTCGGCATCAAGGTTCACCAGCGCAATGCGCAAAGCCTCGCGCGTCACCGGTTCCCAGTTGTCGCGGCTGATCAGGCCGATCAGGCCAGCACGCCCGCCGCCACCGGACATGCCGCTTTCCCGGCGCCCGTCCTTTTCGACAATAACGCTGATATTCAGGCGGGACATGGGGCGGGTATCAGTGACCAATGTGCCTTCAGGGCGCAGGATCAGCACCTCTTGATGCGATGCGGCGAGGGTCGCGGAGACCTGCACCACGCCGGGGTCGAGGGCGCGGGCAAAGGCATCGATCTCGCGCAGGACATCGATTTTGGCAGGGAATGTGGCCTGCAACATCGGGTCGTCATCGCTGTAAAGCTTGCGATTTGTGCCTGCAGGGGCCGCCGACATGGTGCCGCCGCCATCACCCACGGCAAGGCGCGCGGTGGAAACAGCGCGGCGCAGGGCGTGTTCGTCGATGGTGGTCGAATGGGCGTAGCCTGCGGTTTCGCCTTTCACTGCGCGCAACCCGAACCCTTCGGAGGCATCGAAACTTGCGGTTTTGACCCGGCCATCATCGAATGACAGGACTTCAGATTTGCGGCGTTCGAGGAACAGCTCACCGTCATCGGCACCGTCTGTTGCCTCTTTCAGCAGCGCAAGCGCCGTGGTCTGGTCAAGATTGGTTTCAAACGGGCGAAAGGGGTCGACGGACATGGGATTTCCTCGTCTCGGGCGCGATTTATCGGCGAAAGCGTCTGTTTGCCGCAACAGCGGTTCTTGAGTTGTTCATCAAGATATGGGACATGGGCACGCAGATACAACGGGATTCCGTCCGCAGCCGGACAGGATGACCAGGGAGACGCGCCAGAGGCGCACTGATGTTAGGGTAAAACATGCAACTGAAATCCTTTGCCACCTCACTCTGGGCGACAGCGGGCCTGATCATGGCGGGGTCATCCGTCTTTGCACAAGAAGTGAATCAGGAGCTGGAAATTGTAGGGGCACCCGTCAACGGGGCGACAGGTTTCCAGCCGTCGGCAACCGAACTGGCGCGCGACGTTGTGTGGCTGGACAACATGCTGCTTGTGATCATCACGGCGATCACGCTCTTCGTGACGGGTCTGTTGGTCTGGGTGATCGTGCGTTACAATGAGACGAAGAACCCGACGCCGGCCCGTTTCACCCATAATTCGCCGCTTGAGGTGGCATGGACGGTCGTACCAATCGTCATTCTGGTCTTTATCGGTGCGTTTTCGCTGCCTGTGCTGTTCAAACAGCAGGAAATTCCTGAAGGCGACATCAATATCAAGGTGACCGGCTACCAGTGGTATTGGGGTTACGAATATGTGGACGAAGGCGTGAGCTTTGACAGCTTCATGCTGACCCGCGACGAACTGGAAGAATTTGGCTACAGCCAGGATGAATACCTGCTGGCAACTGACACCGCCGTTGTTGTGCCGATTGGTGCCAAAGTGGTGATGCAAGTCACAGGCGCGGATGTGATTCATTCATGGACGATCCCGGCCTTTGGGGTGAAGCAGGACGCGGTGCCCGGTCGTCTGGCGCAGCTATGGTTCGCGGCAGAGCGTGAAGGCATCTATTTCGGCCAGTGTTCAGAGCTGTGCGGCAAGGATCATGCCTACATGCCGATCACGGTCAAAGTGGTGAGCCAGGAGACTTATGACCAGTGGCTGGCCGAGGCCAAAGGCACCTCTTAACAAGGCGATGGGCCAAGACCCATCTTACGACAGATCAACGCCGTAAGATGGGTTCCAACCCATCCTATCCGCAAGGTTCCGCATGAGCGATATCAGCATTCAGGACACAAGCTATGAGGCCAGCATGGGCGACTACTTCGCCCTGCTAAAGCCGCGTGTGATGTCGCTGGTGGTCTTCACAGCCCTTGTGGGGCTGTTGGTGGCACCCGTGCCGGTGCATCCGTTCATCGGCTTTGTGGGTATCCTGTGCATCGCGGTGGGCGCGGGGGCGTCCGGTGCGCTCAACATGTGGTGGGACGCCGATATCGACGCCCGCATGCGGCGCACAGCCGGGCGGCCGATCCCATCGGGGCGCGTCGCGCCGGGTGAGGCGCTGGGCATCGGGCTCGCCCTGTCTGGGTTTGCCACCATCTTGCTGGCTTTGGCGACAAACTTCCTCGCCGCGTTCCTGCTGGCCTTTACCATCTTTTTCTACGCGGTGGTTTATTCGATGTGGCTCAAGCGGGCCACACCGCAAAACATCGTGATTGGTGGAGCCGCTGGTGCTTTCCCCCCCATGATCGGCTGGGCGGTCGCCACAGGCAGTGTGAGCATCGAAAGCCTGCTGATGTTCGCCCTGATCTTCATGTGGACGCCGCCTCATTTCTGGGCGCTGGCGCTGTTTGTAAAGTCTGACTACGGCAATGCAGGCGTTCCCATGCTGACCGAAACGCACGGGCGGGATGCAACGCGAAAGCATGTGATCATCTACACACTATTGCTCGTGCCTGTGGCCTTGGGGCTGGGACTGACCAGCATCGGCGGACCATTCTACATGGCGGTGGCGATCGTGATGAACGTCTGGTTCCTCAAAGGGGCCTACGACATCTACAAACGTGATGACGCCGCCTGCGAAGCGGACAAGCATGCCGTCGAAATCGGTGTGTTCAAAGTGTCGCTCTACTACCTGTTTGCCCATTTCGGTGCGCTCCTGATCGAAGCGGCGCTGCGCCAGTATGGTCTGGGTGGCTGGTGATGGCGATCAAGGTCGAACACGAGCTGCACGAACGGCGGCGCGGCCGCAATTTCGGCGTTTTCGCTCTGCTGATTGGCTTTATCGCGATCGTCTTTGGACTTACCGTCGTCAAGGTGCTGCAGCTTGGCGATGCCGCCCAGTTCGAAAAATTCGACCATGTGGCCCGTCCACAGATCGTCCCGCAGGAGGAGAGTGAATGAAACTGTTCCCTAACCTCGTTGGCCCCAAACGCACAGCGGCGCAGGCCGCAAGCGTGGTGGTGATCATGGGCTCGCTCGCATGGGCCTCTGTCCCGTTTTACGACTGGTTCTGCCGGGTGACGGGTTTTGGCGGGGCCACCAATGTGGCCGAAACCGGCAGTGACGTGATCCTCGATCAGACGATCAAGGTCCGCTTTGATGCGTCACTGGAACGGGATATGCCCTGGACCTTCAAACCGGAAGTCCGGGAAATGGAAATTCGGATCGGGGAGACTGGTCTTGCCTTTTACGAGGCACATAATCCGTTGGACGTGCCGGTCGCGGGGCAGGCCGCCTATAACGTGACACCTTACGAGGCGGGCGCATTTTTCGACAAGATCGAATGCTTCTGTTTCGTTGAACAGGTTCTGATGCCGGGTGAGACGGTGATGATGCCGGTCAGCTTTTTCGTGGATCCGGCCATCGTGGATGACCGCGAAGGGCAATATGTCCACACCATCACGCTCAGCTACACATTCTACCAGATCGACGTGCCAGATGATGAAATCCAGGCCTCTCTGGCCCCCGCAGCTTTGACAACGGCGCCGCAAGACGCCATAGAAACGAACTAACGACCAGCCGATAGGGACGCACCACATGGCGCATGCAAAGAACCACGACTATCACATTCTGCCACCGTCGATCTGGCCGCTGATCGGCGGTGTCGGCGCATTTATCATGCTGTTGGGCGCGACCCTCTGGATGCACGGATCCGGGCCTTACATCTTCCTCATGGGCCTCGCCGCTGTGCTCTATGTCATGTATGCATGGTGGGCCGATGTTGTGGCTGAAAGCCGGGTCGGCGATCACACCCCGGTGGTCCGGATCGGCCTGCGCTACGGCTTCATCATGTTCATCATGTCCGAGGTGATGTTCTTTGCCGCTTGGTTCTGGTCTTTCTTCAAACACGCCATGTATCCGATGGGCCCCCAAAGCCCGGCGGTAGATGGGGTCTGGCCCCCGGTCGGCATCGAAACCTTCGATCCTTGGCATTTACCACTGATCAACACGCTGATCCTGCTGTGTTCTGGTGCGGCAGCCACATGGGCCCACCACGCGCTAGTCCATGAAAATAACCGTCAGGACATGAAATGGGGCCTGATCCTGGCGATCGCGCTCGGTGCGATCTTCACGGTCTTTCAGGCCTATGAATATAGCCACGCCGCCTTTGGGTTTGCAGGCAACATCTATGGGGCCAACTTCTTTATGGCGACCGGGTTCCACGGGGCTCATGTGATCATCGGCACGATCTTCCTGGCCGTGTGTCTCTTGCGGTTGCAAAAGGGCGACTTCACGCCGGAAAAACATGTGGGTTTTGAGGCCGCTGCATGGTACTGGCACTTTGTTGACGTGGTCTGGCTGTTTCTGTTCGCCGCCGTATACGTCTGGGGTGGCTGACAACAGACGCCACACCGTAAGATGGGTTTCAACCCATCTCATTGACAAGATCGACGCGCGGGATAACTCGCGCGTTTTTGCATCAAAGGTCGCCGATGCTGCGCAATATCCTCTTTCCTCTTATTTTTGGTATCGCCGGTTGTGCGATCCTGATCAGCCTTGGGCTGTGGCAGGTCCAGCGTCTGGCCTGGAAAGAGGATATCTTGGAGGGCATCAACGCCCGGTTGGCCGCAACTCCGGCTGTTCTGACGTTGGACGTGACCGAGGCCGATCACGAATACACGCGAGTCAGATTTTCGGGCATACCGACCGGCGATGAGCTGCATGTGCTGGTCTCAGGCACCCAGGCCGGGACCGGCTATCGGGTCATATCCAAGATGCAAACCGGGCTTGGCCCGATCCTTGTCGATCAAGGTCTGCTGCCGCTTGAAGCCAAAGATGCCTCACCACTGATCGAACCGATGCAGATCACCGGGGTCCTGCTCTGGCCCGACGATCAGAACAGCAGCACGCCAGAGCCTGATCTGGCCGAAAATATCTGGTTTGCCCGCAACGTTACCACCATGTCGACGGCCCTCAACACCGCCCCGCTGATGGTGGTTGCCACGACAACCGCGCCGGCCGACCCACGCCTGACCCCGCTGCCGATCAACACGGCCAATATCAAGAATGACCATCTGGAATACGCGATCACATGGTTCCTGCTGGCCCTCGTCTGGGCCGTCATGAGCCTGTTTCTGATCATTCGCACAACACGGCCAAAGGACGCCTGAGCCATGCGCTATATCTCGACCCGCGGCACCGCGCCTGCCCTGACATTTGAAGAGGCGATGTTGACAGGCCTAGCCCGCGACGGTGGCCTTTACGTACCTGAAAACGTGCCGACCCTCACCACCGCCCAGATCGCGGCGATGGCAGGCAAAACCTATGAAGAGGTGGCGTTCGAGGTCATGCGCCCCTTTATCGGCGACACCTTCACCGATCCGGAATTCAAGGCCCTGATCGCGCAGGCCTATGCCGGTTTCGGCCATGCGGCGCGGGCCCCGCTGGTGCAGCTGGACAGCAATCATTTCCTGCTTGAGCTCTTCCATGGACCGACACTGGCGTTCAAGGATTTCGCCATGCAACTGATCGGCCAGATGTTTCAGGCTGCACTCAGCCGGTCCGGCGATCGTGTGACGATCGTGGGCGCAACTTCGGGCGACACAGGCTCCGCCGCGATCGAGGCGTTTCGCGGGTTGGAAGCCGTCGATGTCTTCATCCTTTATCCGCATGGCCGGGTGTCAGAGGTGCAGCGTCGCCAGATGACAACGCCAAGCGAATCCAACGTTCACGCGCTCGCTGTCGATGGCGATTTCGACGACTGCCAGGCCATCGTCAAAGACATGTTCAATGATTTCGCCTTCCGGGAAGAGGTCAAGCTGGCCGGTGTAAACTCGATCAACTGGGGCCGCGTGCTGGCGCAGGTGGTCTATTACTTCACTGCCGCCGTATCGCTGGGCGCACCGCATCGTCAGATCAGCTTCACAGTGCCCACCGGCAATTTCGGCGACATCTTTGCGGGCTATATTGCCAAGCGGATGGGCCTGCCGATTGCCGATCTGGTGGTGGCCACCAACCGCAACGATATCCTGCACCGCACGCTGGAAACCGGGGCCTATACCAAGGAAGGTGTGACACCAACGATCAGCCCGTCGATGGATATTCAGGTCAGTTCCAACTTCGAACGCGCGCTTTTTGATGCCTACGGGCGGGACGGGGCCACCGTCGCTGCCCAGATGGAGGACCTTAAAGGTGGCGGTTTCCAGATCAGCCAGGGCGCCTACCAAATGCTGAAAGACACGTTCGGATCAGGGCGGGCGTCCGAGGAAGAAACCTATGCTGCGATCAAATCGTACCGCACAGATCATGGCGAATTGTTGTGCCCGCATACGGCCGTCGGTGTTCATGTGGCCGAGGCGCATCTGGGCACAACACCTATGGTGACCCTCGCGACAGCGCATCCGGCAAAGTTTCCAGATGCCGTGAAAGCAGCCTCCGGCGTCGCGGCACCCCTTCCCCCGCGCATGGCAGACCTGTATGACCGTCCCGAGCGCGTCACACGCGTTGCGGGGGATTTGGCGGCGATACAGGCCGTCATCAGGGAACGGATCACGTAATTGACGATTGAACTGCACACGCTGTCCAACGGGTTTCGGATTGTTACCGAACATATGCCCGGGCTGAAATCATCAAGCATCGGCATTTGGGTGCAGGCCGGTGGGCGGCATGAACGGATCGAACAGAACGGGATTGCCCATTTCCTCGAACATATGGCGTTCAAGGGCACAGCAACGCGCAGCGCCCTGCAGATCGCCGAAAGCATCGAGGATGTAGGCGGCTATATCAACGCCTATACCAGCCGCGAGATGACCGCCTACTATGCCCGCGTTCTAGAAGATGACGTAGCCCTTGGCCTTGATGTGATCGCAGATATCCTGCTGAACCCGGTTTTTGATCCTGCCGAGATCGAGGTCGAACGCGGTGTAATCCTGCAGGAAATCGGGCAGGCGCTGGATACCCCGGACGACATCATCTTCGACTGGCTGCAAGAGGTGGCTTACCCCGATCAGGCACTGGGCCGCACGATCCTTGGCCCGTCCGAGCGGGTCAGCGCCTTCAGTCGCGGCGATCTGCAGAGCTTTGTCGGCGAACATTACGGCCCCAACCAGATGATCCTGTCTGCCGCAGGGGCTGTGGATCATGACGCCATTGTCACACAGGCCGAGGCGCTGTTTGGCCATTTGCCCGCTGTGACCCGCGCGCCGGAACTGCTGCAACCAGCCGCGTTCGGCGGCGGCGAACGGCGAGAGATCAAAGGCCTGGAACAGGTACATTTCGCGCTGGCGCTTGAAGGACCGAATTATCGCGATCCGGCGATCTATACTGCCCAGATCTATGCCTCGGCCATGGGCGGCGGCATGTCTTCGCGCCTGTTTCAGGAGGTCCGTGAAAACCGGGGGCTTTGCTATACGATCTTCGCCCAGGCCGGGGCCTATGAAGATACCGGCCTGACCACGATTTATGCCGGTACCAGTGCCGAACAGATCGCCGAACTTGCCCATATCACCATGGACGAGATGAAACGCGCGGCAGACGACATGACTGCGGCCGAGGTGGCGAGGGCGCGCGCGCAGATGAAAGCAGGGCTGTTGATGGGGCTGGAAAGCCCGTCTAATCGGGCCGAGCGTTTGGCGCGCCTTCTGTCGATCTGGGACCGGATCCCATCCCTTGACGAAACCATTGCGCGCATTGATGAGGTGACAACCGGCGATGTCAAAGGCTTCGCCGGCCAGATGGCCGGGCAGGCAGGCACGGCCATGGCGCTTTATGGACCGGCTGATGCGGCCCCGAGCCTTGATGCATTGAAAGCCCGGCTGGCTGCCTGATGCTTGGGGCCAAGCGCAAGGTTCGGATCGAAACCGAACGGTTGACCCTGCGCCCGCCGATGCATGGCGATTTCCGCGCCTGGACAGCACTGCGCCGCGAAAGCGAGGAATTCTTGCGCGCCTGGGAGCCGACATGGGCGCATGACCACCTGACGCGCAAGGCGTTCACCAACCGGGTCTATTGGGCGCAACGATCAATTGCGAATGGCACGGCGATGCCGCTGTTTCTGACCCGCCGGGCGGATGGCATGCTGCTGGGCGCCATCACGCTGGACAATATCCGGCGTGGTCCGGCGCAGGCGGGCACGACCGGGTATTGGATTGGCGCACCCTTCGCCAGGCAGGGCTACATGCGCGAGGCGATTGAGGCGGTTGTGCATCACGCCTTCACCGTGTTGGACATCAGCCGGATGGAGGCAGGATGTCTTCCTGAAAACGAGGCCTCGCGCCGGTTGCTGGAAAAGTGCGGCTACAAATACGAAGGCGTCGCGCAAAGTTATCTGCAGATCAACGGGCGCTGGCGGAACCACGTGCTCTACGCCAACCTGCGCCACGACAGGCGCGGCAAAACGGACGTGGGTTAGAAAAACCTTAGCCAAGATTTTTCTGCCGGGGAGTTTTGACCAACATTTGCGACATCTACCCTGCGCAGTTTGCACCTCCATGCGCCCGCGCCTGTCCGAACCCCGGATAGTAGTAGATACCGGTCGTGAAAAGAACGTTCAGTTGGTCCGTATCGACGCCGCGCGCCATGGCCGCCTGAACCACGCGGGCGTTCTCGGTATAGATGGCATAGTTCAGCACCCCGTCGCTGTATTGGTTGCGCGTGTTGATATTGGCGCCCCGTACAATCAGCAGGAGCGCGATATCGGTGCGTTCCTCCTGAATGGCCGCCATTAGCGGGGTCAGGCCGGCGCCTGACCGGTCTTCCAAATCGGCGCCTGCATCGACCAGTGCGGTAATGACAGCAGCGCCCGAGCGGCAACTACGCACCGCCGCAGACAATGCATTCATCCCCCGATTACCGGGTTGGTTTGCATCGGCCCCGGCGGTCAGCAGCGTTTGTACCATGTCCAGATCGTTGCGGATCGCCGCGATGGTCAGCGGTGGCATCAACAGGGGCGCAATGGGGTGGTTGATATCCGCCCCACCAGCAATGGCGGCCTGCGCTGCGGCGATGTCGCCGGCGCGCACCGCCTGATCAAGCGGGGCCGTATCGGCCATTGTGGCGGAACAACAGAACAGGATGGCGGCAAGCAGTGATCGCATGATGATCTCCTAAAGTGAGTCCTGATTTGCAACTTACTTTATCAAGTGAGTTCCATTTTGCAACTGACTTGGATAGGGTCCGGCCTATGGACACCAAAGACTATCGTTCTGACTGCCCGATTTCATCGACCCTTGATTTGATCGGTGACAAATGGACCCTGTTGATCCTGCGCGACATGATGTTCGGGGCGCAGCGCTTTTCTGATTTTCTGACCAGTGCCGAAGCAATGAAACGCAATATCCTCAGCGACCGGCTGAAGCGTCTGACCGATCACGGTCTGGTGCTGCGCGTACCTTATCAGGACCATCCACCCCGCTTTCGATATCAGCTGACCACCAAGGGTGCGGCACTGCTACCGGTCATTCAGGCCATGGCGGCGTGGGGCGCGGCCCATCTGGACCATGCCTATGACCCGCCGCCGGAATTATTGGGCTGGGAACCCTCGGATCACGCTTAAAGCGCGCGGACCCTATTGTTGCGCGCGTTATGTTCCAGTTCGACCAGCCCCAGCATTTCCATCACCGGCGCGACATAGTTGGCGAACCGCCCGCGATAGCCTTTGCGCAGCCCGTAATAGCCACCGACCGGATTATCCGCGCTGCGCGCCCAGTGTTCCAGCGTGCCCTCCTTGGTCGGTTTGCCTTCATCCGCGTTGCCCAAGGGCATCCAGTCGCCGTGGGCCTTCAGCATTGCGTGGGCGTCATCAATCGCGCGTAGCTGGTAAGAGAGCCGGGTCTTGCCGACCTGCACGATCAGGGCCGGGGGATCGGCGGCCTCGTCCTTCCAGACTTCGAAATCAGAGGTCTGCGGCGGCGTTTTCAGGATCCACGGATCGCCAGCGACCCCCATCCCATAGGTGACACGGTTCATGCTTCTGCCCTTTCTTTCAACGCATCCGCGAACTTTTCGAAACTGGGTTGCAGGTCGGGGATTGCCTTGGTGATCAGACCTTTCAACGGGCCGGAATAGGTTTCCCGCATTTCAAACCGCGTGCCGGTCCCGATGGGCGTCAGGATGAATTGCCGGTTACCCAGAAACAGACCCAGCGGCATGCCGCCATGCCATTCCATTCGGAGTTCAGGCTCCATCACTGCGACCTTGATCGGAAAGGCGCGTTTGGGATCGACCTCGGACCACAGCCTGAAACGCGCGCCCTTCGCAATTTGTCCGTCGATCCTGATGATACTGAAATTCCCGTCCGACAGGCGCTCTGCATCGGTCAGAATGGACCAGACGGCGCCAGGCGGGGCCGCGATATCGCGGGTCACGTGATAGGGTGTCATGCATACTCCTCGTCTTGACACCGATTGGCTTAGCAACCCTTATATGACGTCTTATGTCATGTTTGAGAGGTTGATTTGCGCGCATCCCGTCTTTTGCAGATCCTTCTGCTGCTCCAGAACCGGGGGCGCCTGACCTCGGCCCAACTGGCGGCAGAGCTTGAGGTCACGCCGCGTACCATCCTGCGCGACGTTGATGCGATGACCGAAGCCGGGCTGCCGATCATCGTGTTTCAGGGCAATCAGGGTGGGATCGAGTTAGGCTTCAACTACAGAACCCGGCTAACCGGGTTGGATCAGGATGAAGCGGAGGCGCTGGGCGTCATCCTTGACACGCGCAACCCGGCCCTCGTGGCGCTGGGGATGGAACAGGCCGCGAAGCGCGCGCAGGCCAAACTGGTCGAGAGCTTTCCCTACAAGGTGCGTGAAACCGTACAGCGCGCCATGGGTCAGTTTGTGGTTACAATGGCAGCACCAGAGGATGATCCGCGCGTCCCCGCCTTTGCAAATGCCATACGCGGTCGGCGGATCGTGCGGATCAATGCCAGCGGACCCCAGGCGCGGCTCGTGCATCCGGTGGCGATGCGGTTGGCAGGGCAGGGATGGTTCGTGACAGATGGGCAGACCGGTGAGGATTTCGCGCTGACAGACAGCGGTGATATCAACATTTCAGCGCACAGATTTGAATAAAACGCCCGCCCTCGTGTCAGGTTTCTAACCGCCCCAACACATCCAACCCCTGCATGTTCAAAAAATGCAGGATGTCGATGAAAATCCAGTTCTCGGCCAGTTTGTCACCGTCCCGCCGATACATATCGACCACCCGCATATCGGCGGGGGTTCCAGCGGGCAGGCCCATATAGCCGCCCGCATTCGTCACGGTCAGGTTGGCCCAGCCGAAAAAGCCGCCGAAATTGCCCTCGGCCAGCCGGCAGATATGGCCGTTATAGATCCGGTCCTTGATCTGGGTGCGAAACGGGCGCTGGTGTTGTGCGATGTAGCGGTCAATGGTGTAGGTCGCCCCGATCCCCTCTGGCCCCCACCAGATGAAATCATCGTGCCAGCTTTGGGCCAGTTCCTGTTGCGGGCTGTCAAAGCGCTGATGCGCGTTGATGTCACCGATCATGCGGTTGACCAGCGCGAGTGTCTGTTCGCCTTCGGCCGGTGCGGCGTCGTCGAACAGCAAACCATCATGTGTCGCCGGTCCCGGCTGGACCAGATGCATCCCCGTCTGCGGGGGCAGGGGGTATTGGCCCGCCTGCCGCATCAGATGTAGCAGGTCGCAGAACAGCGCCGTTTCAACAATCTTGCCGTCCACAACCTTGTTGAACTCGGCATAGCGCAGCATGGCGATGCGCCGGTTTGGCCTGATCCCGAGAAACGGGGCATCAAACAGGCCCATCAGATGGCCCATGGAAATGACCCAGGCAGACTGGAACCCGTCAATCTCGTTCCGGCCCGCGATAAAGATATCCTGCCGTCGCTGGACCCGCGACATGGCCGCCAGAAACGGCGACCAGAACGCATCAGCCACGGCCTGCGCCCCGTGTTGTTCGTGAAACGGATGCATCCCGCGCCAGTGCCAGTCGGGACTGGTGCGCTCTGCCAGAACCGAGGCCACGTTATCCGGCGTCGCCTTGGACAGCGCATCATAATGGGCGCGGACCAGCGCCTTTTCTGTCTGAAAGCTCATCCCTTTACCGCACCTGCGGTCAGGCCCGACACAATCTGGCGCTGGAAGAACAGGATCATCACAAAAAGGGGTGCCGTGACCGACACAACGGCAGTCACTGCGAACATCACATTCCCCTTGGTCTGGGTCGTGCCAAGGAAGCTTGCGATCTTGGGCACCATGGTGTGGTTTTCCTTGGCCAGCAGCATCGAGGTGACAGCAAAGTCATTATAAGCCAGCAGGAATGAAAATAGCCCAGTGGTGATCACCCCCGGCCACATCACCGGGATGATGACATGGCGAAATGCCTGAAACCGGGTGCAGCCATCAACCATGGCGCTTTCATCCAGATCCTTGGGGATATTCTTGAAAAACGAATGCAGCATCCACAGGGTAAAGGGCTGATTGATCGCCACCAGCACGATGATCGTCGTCGATAGATGCCCCCAGAGGTTCCATTCAAAAAACGGCAGCAGATAGCCCGACACCAGCGTAATCGGGGGCATCGCCCGAAAAATCAGCGCGAACAGCAGCAGCCAGAACGCATAGCGATAGGTGGACCGGGACAGGGCGTAACCTGCCAGTGTGCCGCAGGTCAGCGAGATCGTGACGACGCAGATGCAGACAATTGCGGTGTTGAAGGCGGCGCGCCAAAACTCTTCCTGCACCCAGGCCCCGTGATACCCATCGCTGGTAAAACTACCCCCGGTTTCGACTTGGGTCAGCGTGCCAAAGATCGAATTGGCCCAGTCTGCCTTGGAAAAGAAATCACCTTCAACCTTGAACGACCCCCACAGCGTCCAAAGAAACGGAAATGCGGCCATGATCAGCCAAAGCACCAGAAAGCTTGTGGCCAGAAACCGGATGCTCAGCGGGCGACGGGTGGCGACGGACATCAGGCGATCCCTTACTTTTGCGTGCCAAAGTCGCGCCAGGTGCGCACAAGGACGGGTGACAGAAGGATAGCAACGAAAATGATCGTCAGCACGGACGTGGCGGCGGCGGATGACAACAACCGCGTCTCGCCCCCCAGATCGTTGAAGATGGCATAAGATAGCGATGTCGCATGGGCCGCTGCCGCGAAACTGACGATGGGTTCGAACACCCGGAAGTTATCCATCAACTGGATCAGGGCGATAAAGGTCGTCAGTGGCACCAGATGCGGGATCACGACATAACGGATCCTTTCCCACCGGCTGGCCCCGTCGATCATCGCGGCCTCCAGCGTGTCGGTATTCACTGTTTGCAGGCCCGCATAGTAAACGATGAAGGCGAAAGGGGCCGAATGCCAGACGCCGTAAACCATCAGCATCGCCCACATCAGCGGGGTTGATGCCTTGACCGATAGCGACGGATCATTGGCCAGCCATTGCAGACCAGTGCCCAGAATACCCCGCGCATCGACCATCCAGAACAGGATCAGTGACCCCACCAGCGGGGTCACGATCATCGGCAGAAGCGAGAAGAAGATCGTGGGCCCGCGCAAGCGCCGGGCGACCGAATTGACCGCGATGGCGATAAAGAACCCCAGTATTATGGTTAGCGGGGTCACGATGGCGGTGTAGGTCAGGGTAAAGGCCATCGCGCTGTAAAATGGCAGATTCATCAGTGTCCGGCCAAAATCGGGCAACCCGTCTGAATTCACCCAAGCGCTTGCGACCTCGTTAACCGCCAGGTGATTGCGGTCCTTGTAGATATCCAGACCAGCCCATTTCCCCAGTGGCTCCTCGGCGCGCAGGGCCTCTGTCGCCGCCTGATCCACGGTGGTCGATTGCGTGCAGCCGAACGGGCCGCAGTTTTCAACAACGATGATGACCTGTTCGTGCTTGGAATAAAGCGATTGGGTGACGACCGACACAATGGGCAGGGCGATGAAGGCGATCATCAACAGCACGGACGGAAAAACGAACCAGAAGAACGTGCTGTGTTTCATGTCGCTTGCCCCGGGCTGTCTGGTCGTCGGTGATAAAGGGGGCCGCAGCCCCCTTTATCATGATCTTACTGCAAGAAGCCGTTTTCCCTGGCCGCGGCGGTATAAGCCGCCTCAATATCGGCCAGCGTCTGTTCGGCGCTTTCATTGCCCTGCAAATAGTCAGCGATATTGTCACCCAATGCAGTGTGCAAAAGGCCTTGGAACGGGACCATCGGATAGGGGGTCGATCCGGCAGCAACCGAGGCAAGAACACCCTCGTTCACTTCCTGCGGCTGAAACCCCTCCATCAGCCAGACAGCCTGCGACATCGTCTCGTCATTCAGGATGTCAGGGGACGAACCGGCCTTCATCGCTTTGAACGTCGCGACGGCGTCTTCATCGCTGATATTCTTGGCCACGGTCCAGCCATCCCACCACAGCGTTGTTGCGGGCACACCGCTATCGCCGACGGTCAGCGGACCGCCAACCTTGGTGTTTTCATAAACTTCGGGTGCGGATCCTTCGTCATCCATCAAAACACCGGTCCGGCTGCCCCACATGTTCATCAGGGCCACGTTGCCCGCTTCCCATTCGGCGGATGTCGCGTTGCTGTCATGTGTCAGGAAATCGGGGTTCATATATTCCGACAGGGCCTTCATCGTTTCCAGCGCTTCAACGCCCCTTTCGTTGTTGATGCTGACCTCGGCGGTGCCGGGTTTGAAGAACTCACCCCCGGTCCCGATATACATGTTGGTAAATTCCTGGGCGAGGTTCCAGCCAGCGGCATAAGCGCCACCCACAGGGTGTTCCATGATCCCGGCCTCGCGAATTTGCTGAGCGGCAGCAAGCACGTCCTCATAGGACGTGGGCACATCGGCCCCGATCTGTTCCAGCACGTCCTCGCGGTACACAAGGTGCTGGGCATTGGCCATGAACGCCACAGCCATGACCTTGCCATCCACTGTGATCAGTTGCTGCTGCGGGATGTCGCCACCATGTTCGGCAACCAGATCATCCAACGAACGAATGACATCTTCATTGATCAGGGCAACGATGGATGAATTGGCAACGATAGCCGTTGTGTATTCCGCCGGGTTGCCCGTCATGCCAGCCACGTTGATCTTCTGGTGATCGGCGGTCAGGTTCGCCTCTGCGGTATCGCCCGCACATTCCAATGCGGCGGCTGCCACTGACTGGATCGCCGGGAATTCATTGCCGACGATGCTCACGCGGCCTTCGGCACAGGCATGTCCGCCCGCCAGCGCTGATGTTGCACCAAGCGCGGCGAACGCCGTGCCAAGAGTCAGATTTTTCATGATCGTCATATGCTGTTACTCTCCCAATTGTGCAGTCGTTCCGGTTGAAGGCCATGCTGCAATCATACCCGCCATACGACTTTCGGCCACGCGCGAATCGTGATCCGTTTTGCATACGTTTGCAATTAACCGGCAAATCGGGCGCTGACGCAAGAACTTTTGCGGGGTTTCAGAATGGGGCTTGCGCGAATGCCGGAATCGGGCAAGTATTTTTGCAAACGTATGCAAGGGGGCCCGCATGGCCGAAATTCAGCTGCGCAATGTGACCAAACGCTGGGGGTCGTTTGTGGGGGTCAAGGAATTCGATCTGACCATCGCTGATCAGGAATTCCTTGTGCTTCTGGGCCCCTCCGGCTGCGGCAAAACCACAACCATGCGCATGATCGCAGGGCTGGAGGATGCATCGGGCGGCGACATCCTGGTCGATGGCAAGCGGATCAACGATTTGGACCCCAAGGACCGCGATGTGGCGATGGTGTTCCAGTCCTATGCGCTTTACCCCAACATGAACGTCTACGAAAACATCCGCTTTCCACTAAAGGTGCGGGGCATTCCCCAATCGGAGCATGACGCCCGGGTCAAACGCGCCTCAGCCATGGTGGAACTGGACGACTTCCTGCATCGCAAACCAGCGGAACTGTCCGGTGGACAACGCCAGCGGGTGGCGCTCGCCCGCGCCGTGGTGCGCGAACCCAACGTGTTCCTGATGGATGAACCGCTGTCCAATCTTGACGCGAAATTGCGGGTCTCGACCCGCGCACAGATCAAGAACCTCAGCCATGAATTGAAGACCACAACGATCTACGTCACCCATGACCAGATCGAGGCGATGACACTGGCCGACCGGGTTGTGGTCATGAACCAGGGTGTGGTCCAGCAGGTGGGTACACCGACCGATATCTACGACCACCCGGCCAATACCTTTGTGGCGGGATTCATCGGATCGCCCGCCATGAACCTGATCGATGGCACGCTGGAGAGTGGAACATTCACCGCCAAGAACATGACAATCTCGGGCCTGCCCAACACACATAACGGCCCTGTCACGCTTGGCTTCCGGGCCGAGGATGCCAGCGTCGCCACCGGCGAGGCCGAGGTGAACTCCACCGTCTATTCGCTGGAACTTCTGGGCGAGGCGACGATGGTGACGATGCGGGCCGGGGGCACCATCATCTCTGTCAAATCCGGCAAGGACTACAGGGTCGAAATCGGTGATCCCGTCAGCGCTCATATCCCCGCCGACATCTGCCACCTGTTTGATGCGCAGTCGGGGGAACGGCTATGACCCATGACGAACAATCAGCCGCATCGCTGGCCGCCGTCAAACGGATGGAGGCCGGGCTGGCCGCCGGCGAAATGGACATGACCCCCTATTTCACGGAAAGCTTCGTTTGGCGGGGCAATCAAGGCTGCGGCACCAAACACGGCATCGCGGAATTCCAGCGCAACTGGCAGTTTCCATTGCGCGCGGCCTTTACGGACCGGGACTACAAGACCGAAAAATTCCTGGCCGACGGCGATTGGGCGGCCTGTTTTGGCCATATCGAGGCGACACATTCCGGCACCTTTATGGGGATCACCGCCACCGGCAAGCGGGTGAAAATCCCGTATATGGATTTCTGGCGGATCGAGGATGGACGGATTGCCGATAACCCGGTCTCGGTCGATTTCGCATCCGTGATGCAGCAGCTTGGTGTCGACGTGTTCGGTGCCCATGGCTGGGAAAACTACGACAACGGGACCGCGACACCGGCCACACCCCAGGAAACATGATGCCACATCTGGCCAATAAACAACGTCTGAAAACCTATCTTGATGCCCTTGCTCATCCGGGCGGGCAGCATGACGCCGTGCGCGACTTCTTCGCACCGGGCGCGGTGATCCATCACAGCCATCCGTTCAATGATCTGTCCGGGGCAGATGACTACATCACCCGGTTCGTGTCACCGCTTCAGACCGCGTTTCAAGGGCTTTTCCGGCGGGATTACATCCTGACCGGCGGTGCGTTCGAAGGGGCTGATTGGGTCACCGCGACCGGCTATTACGTGGGCCACTTCGCCAGCGACTGGCTGGGCATCAAGGCGACCCGCGCGCTGGCATATCTTCGCGTCGGTGAGTTTCACAGGATGGAAAACGGACAGGCCGTTGAAAGTTGGGTTTATCTGGACATACCCGAATTGATGATCGCCGCCGGGCAATGGCCGATCAGCGACAGCCCGGGGCGCGACCGGGGCTATACCGGCCCGCATCGGGGACCGGCGACACAGGACGGGCTGCAACTGCATGAAAACGACCCGGCGCATAGCGAAGTTTCCGCCACGCTCGTCACGGATATGCTGCGGCAACTGGCAACACCGGACGAAGCATGGCGCCCCTATTGGCACGATAACATGGTCTGGTACGGGCCTGCCGCCTTTGGTTCCTTTGTCGGCCTCGAAAATTTCGTTGGATTTCAGGTGCCGTTTGAACAGGCCTTTTCGCATTGGTCCGGCGGCTCCGCTGGCAACGGCGTGACCCGGCATCTGACTCGACAGGGTGACGGTGACTATGTCTGGAGCGCGGGCTGGCCCTCACTCATGGCTGTCCGAAAGGACGTATTTCTGGGCCAGCCACCCAGCACTGATACGCTCTTGATGCGGGTCTGTGACTGGTGGCGCCGCGAAGGTGATCTTTTGGTCGAAAACTGGGTTTTCGTCGATATTCCGGATGTTCTGTTGCAGATGGGCGTTGATCTGTTTTCCGGCCAGCATGATGTGGCGCCAGGCCCCCGCATGGCAGCTTGAAAGGTATCTCGCTATGGCAATCACCTATCTGAAATCCGGCAAGCCCGAGGCCGAACGGGCCGAGGATGACGCCAAGGTCCGCAAGATCGTCGAGGATACGTTGGCCGAAATCGAGACCCGTGGCGATGCAGCGGTGCGCGACCTGTCCGAGAAATTCGACAAATATTCTCCCCCCAGTTTCCACCTGTCTCCTTCAGAAATCGAGGCCGCGATGTCCAAGGTCTCGACCCGTGACATGGAAGATATCAAATTCGCGCAGGACCAGATCCGCAACTTCGCGCAAGCGCAGCGCGCGTCCATGACCGATATAGAGGTGGAAACCCTGCCCGGTGTGATCCTCGGCCACAAAAACATCCCCGTCCAATCCGTCGGTTGCTATGTGCCCGGCGGCAAGTTTCCCATGGTCGCATCGGCCCATATGTCGGTCCTGACAGCACAGGTGGCCGGTGTGCCACGCATCGTCGCCTCCGCCCCGCCGCAAAACGGGGAGCCGCATCCAGCGATTGTCGCCGCCATGCATCTGGGTGGCGCGCATGAGATATACGTGCTTGGCGGGATGCAGGCTGTGGGGGCCATGGCGCTGGGCACCGAAACCGTTGATCCTGTCCACATGATTGTCGGCCCCGGCAACGCCTTTGTGGCAGAGGCCAAGCGGCAGTTGTTTGGGCGGGTCGGCATTGATTTGTTCGCCGGACCGACCGAAACCATGGTGATTGCTGACGACACGGTCGATGCCGAACTCTGCGCCACTGACCTCTTGGGGCAGGCTGAACATGGGTACAACTCGCCTGCCGTGCTGGTCACCAACTCCGAAAAACTCGCGCGCGACACCCTGGCCGAGATCGACCGCATCCTCGACATCCTTCCCACAGCCGAAACTGCCCGGACCTCTTGGAATGATTATGGTGAGGTGATCCTGTGCGACACCTACAACGAGATGCTGCAGGTCGCTGATGATATAGCCTCTGAACATGTGCAGGTGATGACCGATCGCGACGACTGGTTCCTCGAGAAAATGACCTGCTATGGCGCGCTGTTCCTTGGGCCGCGCACGAATGTGGCCAATGGGGATAAGGTGATCGGCACCAACCACACGCTGCCCACGAAGAAAGCAGGGCGCTATACTGGCGGGTTATGGGTCGGCAAGTTCCTCAAAACCCACAGCTACCAGAAGGTGCTGACGGATGAGGCCGCAACGCTGGTGGGCGAATACGGCTCACGGCTTTGCATGCTCGAAGGGTTTGTGGGCCACGCCGAACAATGCAATATCAGGGTACGTCGTTACGGAGGCAAGAACGTGGCCTATGGGACGGCGGCCGAATAAATGGGCCGGATCAAATTTCTAGAAATTTGATCCCCGCAAAAGGCAGACCCCTTATGAATTTACCCCAAACCCCATCCTTCAACCTGACCGGCAAACGCGCGCTTGTCGCCGGGGCCTCATCGGGCATCGGGCTGGGCTGCGCTGTCGCTTTGGCGCAAGCAGGCGCGCAGGTCACACTGGCCGCGCGCAATGCCGACAAGTTGCAAAACGCCGCGGCGCAGATGTCCGACGCCGGGATGCAGGTGGAAACGCTGCAATTGGATGTCTCGGACGTGGCCGGGACCGAGGCGGCAGTGGCCGAAGCGGGACCGTTTGACATCCTCGTCAACTCAGCCGGACTGGCGATCCATTCTCCCGCCATCGAAACAACCGAGGCGGATTTCGACGCGGTCGCAAACCTCAACATCAAAGGCGCCTATTTCCTGACTCGGGCGGTGGCCAAGGGGCTGATCGCCGCAAGCAAACCCGGCAGCCTGATCAACATCTCCAGCCAGATGGCCCATGTGGGCGGCATCGACCGGGCGGTCTATTGCGCCACCAAACATGCTGTCGAAGGATTCACCAAGGCGATGGCGATCGAATGGGGCCACCACGGCATCAGGGTCAACACGATCTGCCCGACTTTCATCCGGACCCCGCTCACCGAACCGACCTTCAACAACCCCGACCGGGTCAAATGGATCACCGAGAAGATCAAACTGGGACGGGTCGGTGAAGTGGCCGATATCATGGGGCCTGTCGTCTATCTTGCGTCAGACGCGTCCGCCCTCATGACGGGCACCCATATGCTGATTGATGGCGGATGGACGGCGGATTAATGGAAAAGGTAACATCATTACAGGTGGCCGAACTGGCCGGGGTCAGCCAATCGGCGGTCAGCCGGGTTTTCACGCCCGGCGCCTCCGCCAGTGCCAAGACCATCGAAAAAGTGCGCAAGGCGGCCGATGAGCTCGGCTATCGCCCTAACATGATGGCGCGGGCGATGATCACCGGGAAAAGCCGGATCATCGGGCTGGTCGTGGCCTATCTCGACAACCAGTTCTATCCATTGGCGATGGAGCGGCTATCAAACGCGCTGCAGGAACAGGGCTATCACATCCTCGTCTTCACCGCGGACAACAGCCGGGACGACGTAGAAGAGGTAATGAAGGAACTGCTCGACTATCAGGTCGACGGGATCATCACCGCGTCGGTCGGCATGACCAACGACCTGACCAATCGGTGCGCGGCGGCTGGCATTCCGGTGGTGATGTTCAACCGGGGGCAGGATGGCGATCATGTGTCATCTGTGACCTCCGCAAATGTGGATGGCGGGCGCAAGGTGGCCGAATTCCTGCTGGCCTGTGGGCACCGCAACATCGCCCATATCAGCGGCTGGCAGGGGTCATCGACCGGGCGGGACCGGCATGACGGGTTTTACGCAGCGCTGGCCGAGGCCGGGGTGAAACCGCAAGTGATTGACGGCAGATATGACCGTGACACCGCAGCTGCTGCCACCCGTAAACTGATGCTGCAGTCCGACCCGCCTGACGCGATTTTCGTGGGCAATGACCACATGGCCTTTGCCGTCATGGATACGCTGCGCAGCCATCTGGGCCTGCGCGTGCCAGATGATGTCGCCGTCGTGGGCTATGATGACGTGCCGCTGGCGGCTTGGCCCGCCTACAACCTGACCACCATGCGCCAGCCGGTAAACCGGATGGTCGAGGCGACAATTACCACGCTTCTGACCCGTATCAATGACCCGGGCGTCCCCGCCCGCCGGATCGAAATTGAAAGCCCTCTGATCCAGCGCGGCTCAACCCGTATTCCCGAAGGACTGCCATCATGAAAGGTTTTTCCAGCCGCTGGAAAGATTTCCCTGACTACATCATCGGGATCACCAAAGAGATTTGGGAAGATCGGGGCGTCGGCAAGCTGAACCATTACTACGCCCCTGATATCCCCGTGCGGTCGCCCATGGGCATCCAGCGCGGCAATCAGGCGGTGATCGCCTCAACCATGGCCACGATTAACGAATTTCCGGATCGGGAACTGCTCGGCGAAGACGTGATCTGGTCGGGTGATGCAGACATTGGCTACCTCTCCTCCCACCGGCTGCTGACCAAAGCCACCCATACGCGCGACGGGCAATTCGGACCGGCCACCGGCAAGCACTGGCAGGTCTATGTCATCGCCGATTGTGCGGCGAAAGAGGACACGATTTATGACGAATGGCTGGTGCGCGACTATGGCGGGATCGTACGGCAACTGGGGATGGACCCGCGCGATTATGCAGCCTCCCTGATCGCGCGTGAAGGCGGGCCAGAGACGGCCAAAAAGCCGTTCACCCCGGCCATCGACGTGGATGGCGGCTATCACGGCACCGGCAATGACAATGAATGGGGCCAGCGCTATGCAGAAACGCTGACCCGGATCATGAACCACGATTTCACCCATATCCGCGACAGCTATGACCGGGCGGTGATCGGCGCATATGCCGGGGCGACACGCGCCGTGGGCTGGGATGGCGTGCTGGAATTCTGGGTCGGGCTGCGGTCGTCCTTTCCCAATGCGGAGTTCAAGATCCATCACCAGATCGGGATGGAGGGTAACATGCTGCCCCCGCGCGCCGCGATCCGCTGGTCGCTGGACGGTGCACATGACGGCTGGGGCAGTTTTGGCGAACCGACGGGCGCACATGTGCATGTGATGGGCATATGCCACGCCGAATTCGGACCCTACGGGCCGGATGGTGTCGGGTTGCGACGCGAATGGGCGCTTTATGATGAAATCGCGATCTGGAAACAGATTTTGATGCAGAGCAGTTAAGCCATGACACGCAGCATCGTCCCGCCCGGCATGGAAGGCTATGTCTCCGATTGGAAAATGTCGCCAGCGATCTTTTCAGGGGATTTCCTGTTTTTGACCGGCATGACCGGCGCTGGCCCGGACGGCACCGTTGATCCGGATCCGGCAAAGCAAATCGAACTGGCGTTTCAGCGGGCAGATGACGTTCTGACACATGCGGGTCTCAGCTTTGGCGATGTGGTGGAAATGACCAGCTACCATGTTGGCCTCCAAAGCCACATCAGCGATTTTCGGCAAATTCGCGACCGGTTTGTTCAGGCCCCTTATCCTGCCTGGACCGCAATCGAGGTGGCGGGTTTTGTTACGCCGGGAACCATCTGTGAACTGCGCATAATCGCCAAAAAAGGAACCGGATCATGACGCCCGCCGAAATGGAAACCCGCATTGTCCGCTATGGTGACCTCCAACCCTGCAAGACCGCGTTTATCGATGCGCATACGCCGGGCTCTGATCAAAAGGAAAACTTCACCATTATCGGCGGCGGCGTGTCCGAAAGCCCCGATCAGCATGTCCATATCGCTATTCCGCATGGTTTCAACATCGGCGCGGCCGGACAACCGCCCAAATGCCGCAACTCGCTGCACAGTCACCGCACGGCCGAAGTGTTTTTCGTGCTCAAAGGCCGCTGGCGCTTCTTCTGGGGGCGTTACGGGAAGGCGGGCGAGGTCGTGCTGGAGGAAGGGGACATTATCAACATCCCTACCGGCATCTTCCGCGGGTTCGAGAATATCGGCACTGATTACGGGATGATCATGGCGATCCTTGGGGGCGATGATGCCGGTGGTGGCGTGATCTGGGCGCCGCAGGTGATCGAAGATGCAAAAGACCACGGGCTGGTGCTGGGCGAGAACGGCAAGCTTTATGACAGTAAGAAGGACCAACGCCTGCCTGATGGCGTCAAGCCGATGCCGTTGCTGACCGAGGAGGAACTGGCGGGCTACCCGGAGCCAACCACAGCTGACGTGATCCCACGCCACGTGGCCCGCTACTGGGATATGGTAGCGATGGCGGATCGTAAACCGGCCCTCGTGATCGGTGAAAACGGGATGCTGCCTGACAAGCCGGGGTTCGAGGTCGGGTTCCTGACCCGCGCCTCATCCACCACGGACATGCACCAGCATGACCGCCCGTCGGTCCTGATGCCGATGCGCGGGCATTGGCGGCTGATCTGGGAAGGCGGCGAGGCAACACTGAACCCCGGCGATACCGTATCCATTCCCGAAAACCTGATGCACACCGCCGTGTCCGCCATGACCGGTGAGGCCAGCCTGTTCCATATCGTGGCTACCGATGATGCCGCCGGACCGACATGGACAGGTTAATGGTTAACGACCCCCACCGTACGTTGGGGTCCGACGTTTTGCCGACGCAAATCCGACGCGATGCCGACAGGAAGGAAATGCCACAATGGCCAAAGTCTTAACAACCCACACAGGCTCTCTGCCGCGCACGCAAGAGGTCGTCGATTTCATCTTCGCCCGCGAAAATGGTGAGACCTATGATCAAGGTGCCTTTGATGCGGCGATGACGGCGGCGGTCTCGGAAACCGTGAAAAAACAAGTGGATGCAGGGATTGATATCGTCAGCGATGGCGAGACTTCCAAGATATCATACGCCACCTACGTCAAGGATCGTTACACCGGTTTCGACGGCGACAGCCCCCGCAACGCGCCCGCTGACCTGAAGCAATTCCCAAGCTTTCTCAAGCGGTTAGCCGATGACGGCGGCACCCCGAAATACGCGCGCCCGATGTGCGTGAACGAGGTGAAGTCAAAAGGGCAAGGCGAATTGGAGAAGGATATCGCCAATCTCAAGGCCGCGATGGCCGAACACGGGGTGAAACGCGGCTTTATGAATGCGGCATCCCCGGGTGTTATCTCTTTGTTTTTGCAGAACGATTACTACAAAACCCGCGAGGCGTATCTGGCCGCACTCGCCGATGCGATGAAGGCGGAGTATGAGACGATCGTGGCTTCGGGCCTCGATCTGCAACTCGACTGCCCCGACCTCGCACTGTCGCGTCATATGTTGTTTAACGATTTGTCGGATGATGAATTCCTCAAAATCGCCGCCAGCCATGTGGAGGCGCTGAACCACGCGCTGGCCGACGTGCCAGAGGACAAGGTGCGCGTGCATATCTGCTGGGGCAATTACGAAGGGCCGCATGTCTGCGATATCCCGATGGCCAAGATGTTTGACACGCTGATGTCCACCAAGTCGCGTTACGTGCTGTTCGAAACATCCAACCCCCGCCACGGCCACGAATGGACCGTCTTCCGCGACCGCGCGGGCGATATACCGGATGGTAAGGTTTTGGTGCCCGGTGTGGTGGATACGACAACAAATTTTGTCGAACATCCGGAGTTGGTTGCACAACGTATTGAAAGATTTATCCAAATTGTCGGCGCTGATCGCGTGATCGCCGGGTCGGACTGCGGTTTTGGCACCTTCGCCGGTTTTGGCGCCGTCGATCCCGAGATCGCCTATGCCAAGCTCGGTGCGCTTGCAGAGGGTGCGTCGAAAGCTGCTTAGAATCCGGTTGGACTGACCTGCCTTTTGGCCCATGTAATGGGCTGAAAGGACCCATGACATGCTCAACCCCGTCACCGAAGCCTTTGAAGCGCAATTGCGCACGATGCTGCCCGCCGCCGCCTTCAAGGATGACAGCGCCCCCTACCTGACCGAACCGCGCGGACGCTGGGAAGGGCAGGGGCTTGTGGTCGCCCCCGGCACGACTGAGGACGTTGCGGCGGTCGTGAAAGCTTGCGCCGACGCGCGGATTGGTATCGTGCCCTATAGCGGCGGCACCGGCCTTGTCGGCGGGCAACTTTTGCAGGACGGCCCCGCGCCGGTTGTGCTGTCACTGGAGCGGATGAACCGCATTCGCGATATCTATCCATCTGAAAACGTTCTGGTTTGTGACGCAGGCGTGATCCTGGCTGATGTGCAGAAGGCGGCCGAAGATTTGGGGCGTCTGTTCCCGCTGTCACTGGCCTCGGAAGGCTCGGCACGGATCGGCGGGCTCTTGTCCACCAATGCGGGCGGAGTGAATGTGCTACGCTACGGCAATGCCCGCGCGCAATGCCTGGGGCTGGAGGTCGTGCGCCCGGACGGGTCGGTCTGGCATGGGCTGACGCGACTGCGTAAGGACAACACCGGCTATGATCTGCGCAACCTGATGATCGGGGCGGAAGGGACGCTGGGCATCATCACCGGTGCCGCGCTGAAACTGGCCCCCCGCCCGGTTGGTGTAGGGGCCGCGATGATGGCGGTGCCTTCGCCCGCGGCTGCGCTGGACCTGCTGGCCCTGGCGGGTGAGCGGATCGGCGACGGGGTTTCGGCGTTTGAGATCATGCATCGGCAAGGCTTTGATTTTTTGGCAGAAGTGGGGCCCGAGGTGAAACAGCCCTTTGACAATATCCCCGAATGGTGCGTCTTGATCGACGTCGGTCTGCCAGCCGGCCTGCCGCCCGAAGCGGCGCTGGAAGGGCTTTTCGAAGCGGCTTTTGAGGCTGATCTGGTCACGGATGGCGTCATCGCGCAAAGCCACGCGCGGCGCGATGCGTTCTGGCATATCCGCGAAAGCATTCCAGAGGCGAACCGTCGGATCGGGTCGGTCAGTTCACACGATATCTCCGTCCCGCTCAGCGCCGTCCCCGAATTCATCCAGCGCGGCAAGCAGGCGCTGGCCGAAGTGGGGGCATTCCGCATCAACTGCTTTGGCCATCTGGGCGACGGCAACCTGCATTACAACATCTTTCCCATGCCTGGGCGGACCCGCGCGGATTACGAGGCAGAACGGCCGCGCGCGAAGGAAGTGGTACATGATCTGGTGGACGCAATGGACGGATCGGTGAGCGCCGAACACGGGATCGGACGGTTGAAGGTGGATGACCTGGAACGTTATGGCGACCCCGTTAAGCTATCCATGCTGCGCACGATCAAGGACGCGTTGGACCCGCTGGGCATTATGAACCCCGGTGCCGTTCTGCGCCAAGTTTGACCAAAAGGAGCGCCTGCGGCGCACGACATTTTTGGTGAGAGGAACAACCGTTGCGCGGTGTTGAAAGCACAGATGCCTCCGGCGAGAGTTATTGGGGAAGAAAGAAGATGTTAACCTTGTTCTGGGACGGTCGTGATGCGGCACAGGCTGGAGAGTTGATGACCGTGAAGGGAGACGTCGCGCGGCGTTCGGACCTCAACCAGGTCAGTCTGGACCGGACAACGGGGTCGCGCGCATCTCCTGACTTCTTTCAAAATAACTCCCGCCGGAGTCTCAGTCGCCCTCGAATTCGCACAGTGCGTGGACATTCATGTCCAACGCTTCCAGCTTCTTGCGCCCGCCCAGATCGGGCAGGTCGATGATGAAGGCGCAGCCGATCACCTCTGCCCCCATCCGTTCGATCAGCTTGATCCCCGCCTCTGCCGTGCCGCCGGTGGCGAGCAGGTCGTCGACCAGCAGCACCTTTTCGCCCGCTTGCAGGGCGTCGTCATGAACCTCCATGATCGCCTCGCCGTATTCCAGCGTATAGCTTTGTTCGATCGTTTTGCCGGGCAGTTTGCCCTTTTTGCGGATCGGTACAAAGCCGACCGAAAGCTGGTGGGCGATGGCACCCCCGAGGATGAAACCGCGTGCTTCCAGCCCGACCACCTTGTCAATCGGTTGGCCTGCGTAAGGGTGCAGCAACTGATCAATGGCGATACGGAAACCGCGCGCATCGCCGAACAACGTGGTGACATCACGAAACATGATCCCCTCATGCGGGAAATCAGGGATGGTGCGAATGTAGTCCTGGACAGTTTTCATGGATACTCTTTCAAAGAACGCGGCCGGCGATGGCGTCGAGTTTTGCGGTCAGGGCAGGGTCCCGTTTGTCGGGGGCGGTCATCAGGGCGTATTCCAGCGCGCGGTCGCAGCCATGGGGGCAGGGTGCGCGGTCTGGCCCGAGAAGTGCGGGCAGGCGACTGACGAGGTCTTGCGCCTTGGTCCCGTTGCCCTGCAGTATTTTGATCACATCGCTGACATCGACAGCCCCATGATCGGGGTGCCAACTGTCGTAATCGGTGACCATCGCGATAGAGGCATAGCAAATCTCGGCTTCGCGGGCGAGTTTTGCCTCAGGCATATTCGTCATCCCGATCACATGACAGCCCCATTCGCGGTAGAGCTTGCTTTCGGCCTGGGATGAGAATTGGGGGCCTTCCATAGCCAGGTACGTGCCGCCCCGGTGGATCTTGATCCCAGCATCGCGTCCAGCGGTTTCGCAGGCGTCTGACAGCCGTTCGCAGGTCGGATGGGCCACGCTGACATGGGCCACACAGCCGGTGCCGAAGAATGATTTTTCGCGGGCGAAGGTCCGGTCGATGAACTGATCCACGATGACAAAATCACCCGGCGCCATGTCCTCGCGAAACGATCCGCAGGCGCTGACGCTGATGATATCAGTGACACCAAGGCGCTTCATCGCGTCGATATTGGCGCGGTAGGGGACCGTCGTCGGTGAATGCACATGCCCGCGCCCGTGCCGGGGCAGGAAGGCCATGGGAACACCATCCAGAACGCCCGTCAGGGTATTGTCAGATGGCTGGCCCCATGGACTGTCTTGACTGACCCATTTGGCGTCCTGCAGCCCATCCATATTGTAAATGCCGGAGCCACCGATGATTCCGATTTTGGTTTTCATGGGTTACCTCGTGTTAACCTGCCTGCAGGACACTGGATTGGAATGAATGAAAAGTGAACCCCGCGCGCCGTGCCGATGCAGCAACACTGCGTCACGGGGCCGATTGCAGGGGTGACAAGGGTCCTCGCGTCCTTTAGGGCGGCGCCAACACCCCCTTTATCGACAGGACATTCTATGGCCCGCGCATTATTGGCGAGTTTCGCCGACAGTCTTTCCCTTCGCGACCCTGACGCGCCGCTGACGCCGTCGCAGTTGAAGACGGAAATCCTGTCGGGCTTGACCGTCGCCTTGGCGCTGGTGCCAGAGGCCGTGGCCTTTGCCTTTGTCGCGGGGGTGGAGCCGCTGGTGGGGCTTTATGCCGCCTTTATCGTAGGGCTGATCACCGCGCTGTTTGGTGGGCGTCCGGGGATGATTTCGGGGGCCACAGGTGCGCTGGCGGTCGTCATGGTCAGCCTCGTGGCGCAGCATGGGGTTGAATACCTGTTTGCGACCGTTGTCCTGATGGGACTGATCCAGATCTTTGTGGGTATCATGCGCTGGGGCAAGTTTATCCGGCTGGTGCCGCATCCGGTGATGCTTGGCTTTGTGAACGGTCTGGCGATTGTGATTTTCCTGGCCCAACTGGGCCAGTTTCAGGTGCCCGGCACGGCCCATGGTGGTGGCGGGCATGGGATGGCCAATGGCGATTGGCTGACGGGCATCCCACTTTACCTGATGCTGGGGCTGACCGGGCTGACCATGCTGATCATCTGGGTGATGCCCAAGATCACCAATGTCATCCCCGCCCCGCTTGCCGGGATCGGCATCGTGGCCGCCATCGTGATCGGCTTTGGTCTGGATACACCGCTCGTCGCTGATTTGGCGAGCATTGAGGGTGGCTTGCCTCCCTTCCATGTTCCCATGGTCCCGCTGAATTGGGAGACGTTTGAGATCATTCTGCCCTATGCCCTGATCCTCGCCGCCATTGGTCTGATCGAAAGCCTGCTGACCCTGAACCTTGTGGGTGAGATGACGGGCAAGCGTGGCGGGGCGAGCCAGGAATGCCTGGCCCAAGGCGCGGCCAATACGGTCACCGGGTTCTTTGGCGGCATGGGCGGTTGTGCCATGATCGGCCAGTCGATGATCAACGTAAAATCCGGCGGGCGCACCCGCGTGGCGGGCGTTGCGGCGGCGCTGTTTCTTTTGGCCTTCATTCTGTTTGCAAGCGGGTTGATCGGTCAAATCCCGCTGGCCGCACTTGTGGGCGTGATGTTCATGGTGGTGATCGGGACGTTTGCATGGAACTCCTTGCGTATCCTGCGCAAGGTGCCGCGCACGGATGCATTTGTGACGATCCTTGTGACCATCGTGACGGTGGCGACCGACCTTGCAACGGCGGTGGTCGTTGGTGTGATCGTCTCGGCCCTCGCCTATGCTTGGAGCAACGCAACCCGCATCCACGCGATCAAGCGTGAAAGCCGGACAGAGGCGGGTGCACAGGTTTATGAAATCCAGGGGCCGCTGTTCTTTGGTTCTGCTGACGGGTTCATGGAAATCTTCGATGTGGAAAGCGACCCGGATGTGGTGATCGTCGACTTTGCGGCCAGCCGTGTCGCCGACCAATCGGCCTTGCAGGCAATCGAGGCGGTGGCCCAGCGATACGAAGACGCAGGCAAGGTGATTCAGTTGCGCCACCTCAGTCGTGACTGCCATCAGCTTTTGTCGAAAGCCGGGCATTTGATGATCGATAGTGACGATGATCCCGACTATGCGCTGGCCGTGGACTATAGCGTAAAAACCGGGATTATCGGGGGCCACTGAACCCTTGAAACGGTCTCTGTGACATCATAAATCCCGTGCGCGTCCGGCAGGCCAGCGGCGCGGCAGATCGTTGCAGTTTCTGGCCCCGGATGGATCATCCATGCTGGTTGATATCCTTTTCGTTCTTGGCGGCCTGACCGCGCTGGTCCTTGGTGGCGATGCGCTGGTGCGCGGCTCTGTGGCCGTAGCCATGCGCGCCGGGCTTTCCCCGCTGGTGATTGGCCTGACGCTGGTCGGTTTCGGGACCTCGGTGCCGGAATTGATGACCAGCCTGATCGCCGCCTTTGATGGTTTGCCCGGCATCGCGCTGGGCAATGTGGTGGGCAGCAATATCGCCAATATCCTGCTGATCCTGGGTCTTTCTGCGGTGATCGCCCCTGTTGTAGCCGGTGCCGTCATTGGCCGGGATGGCTGGATCATGATTGGCGTGACCGTTTTGTGCGCCGGTCTGATGCTGATGGGGCAGGTCGGTCGGATCGCCGGGCTGGTCTGCGTAATCCTGTTGGCGATCTATCTGTTTACGACGCTGCGGCAGGGACAGGTGGAGCCGGTCGCCGATATCCCGACCGAGAAAAAGCCGGTCTGGTATGGCTTTGGCTTCTTTCTCGCCGGTCTTGTCGGTGTGCTGATCGGGGCAAAGCTGCTGGTCGATGGGGCGAGTGCTATCGCGGCGGCCTTCAATGTGTCGAACGCTGTCATCGGTCTGACGGTTGTGGCTGTCGGTACGTCGTTGCCTGAACTCGTCACCTCGGTCATTGCGGCCCGCAAGGGGCAGGGTGACATCGCCGTTGGCAACGTCGTCGGTTCCAACATCTTCAACGTGTTGGGCATTCTGGGGATCACGGCTGTGGTGCATCCGCTTGACGTGCCTGCCGATATGCAAGGGCTCAGCCTTTGGATGCTTGTAGGTGCGGCATTGGCCCCGGCTGCGATCATGCTGGCCTTTGGTCGTATCACCCGACTGGCAGGCGTTCTGATGGTGCTGGCCTATGCCGGATATACCGCCGTACTTGTCATAGGGACGTAAGCGGGCAAAAAGCTCAGTCGATTTACCGTTGTCGGTTTTTTTGCTAATATCGCGGCATTAGTAAAAAGGATCTTTATATGCCTATTCGCCTGTTTGCCGTGGGAAGCGGTGGTTTTGAGTATCGGCGCACAAGTATCAGCGTCGGCGAGGTTTTCGAGATGGCAAATATGGCCAGCGTCATGACAGCACCCAGTCGTGCGCACGCGGCAATTGCAGCCGCAGATGCCGAGGTGAATACATCCGGGCTCGAGCGCGCATTGACCGCGATGAGCGATATTCAACAGCTTCACCATTTCCGCGATGCCTGTACGATGATGCAGGCAGGCGGTGATATCATTCTGTCGTTTTCGTTTCGCAGTAGCAATTTGATGTGGGTGGACGATTCAGCACATCGCAGTTTTCGCTTGACCAACCGCATGGCAAACCCGGCTTGGCATATCCTCAATCGCATCCAGCCAGCCATGGAACGCACCGGCATGCAGGGTACTGGTGTGTTGATGAGTATTGCAATCGTCTTTAACAGCTTCCTGCAGCACGAGGCGTCGCCTGGTGGCAGCCCATTCCGCAACCCCGACCGGCCCACCGATTATCGCGGTGATGCACGGCTGAATTTTCAGTTCAGTGACTAGGGCCTGTCATCGGGGCGGTTTAGGCTGAAAACCTCGCGGATGACCGAATAATCGCGGTAGCCAAGCCGGGTGAGAGGGTTGTAGGTCGTCACGTCAAACTTGCCATCGACAAGGCAATCATCGCGCAGATGCACACCTGTGACCTCACCAAACACGGCAAAATTTGCCTCACCCGGCAGCTGAACGATTTGTGTCAGCTTGCATTCCAGCGTCGCGGGGGTGTTTGCGACGCGCGGGCAGTTGATCGTTTCACACTTTGCCTTTTCGACGCCGGCCAGCGCAAATTCATCCGTTTCACGCTCCCATGGGCCTGAGGTCTGGTTCATGATCTCGCGGGCCGCATATTCGACGATATTGACCGCAAACACACCCGTGTCGCGGATGTTGGCCACACTATCCTTGGTATCACCCCGGTCCGGCTTCGCACTGGTTGATGCGAACATGACCTGCGGGGGAACGTAGGCTACCGCGTTGAAGAATGAATAGGGTGCCAGATTGTCCTGCCCGTCTGCGCCGCGCGTCGCAATCCAG
Organism: Yoonia sp. SDW83-1; assembly: GCF_046762885.1. NCBI lineage: Bacteria > Pseudomonadati > Pseudomonadota > Alphaproteobacteria > Rhodobacterales > Paracoccaceae > Yoonia > Yoonia sp. SDW83-1. The sequence goes on along the minus strand of NZ_JBKQXO010000001.1, from coordinate 257,843 downwards.
CCAATCGGGCGGGGCGAGACGACAGCGTTGAACGGGTTATGCGGCAATCCGTGACCATTTTCGGGTTTGTAAAACATCAAGCAGCCTTTTCGTCAGGTTTGCCAAGGGGTAGCGTGGCGCCAAGCCCTTGGCCAGACGAAAGATAAATGCAGCGAATATCCATCCAATTGGCCAGGGAAACGCCAGATGACTGGTGGGAGGTCGAGGCGCTTTATGACCTGTGCTTTGCGCCGGGGCGGACCGCATTGTCATCCTACCGGCTGCGAGAGGACGTGCCGCCCATTGCCGAGCTTTGCTGGACGGCGCGTGATGGCGAAGATGTGCTGGCCGGGGTGGTCCGCTGCTGGCCTGTGAAGGTGGCCAATCAGGCGACCATTCTGCTGGGTCCCATCGCTGTTCACCCGACGCGGCAAGGCGAAGGGATCGCGGCCTTGCTGATCTACAAGATCATAGAAGCGGCCAGCGATCTGGGCTGGCCGCGCGTGTTGCTGGTGGGTGACGCGCCTTACTATCAGCGTTTCGGGTTTCAGCGGCTTGACGGTGTCGAAATGCCACCCCCCACCAACCCGGACCGGGTCCTGGGTCTGGCACTGAAAGACGCGGCGTGGGACGGGGTACACGGCCCGGTTTGCAAGGCCAGTGATTGCAATTCGACAGGCTGACCCCATCTTAGGGACATGAGCGAACCTGATATTATTGTCGAAAAAAACGATACACCCGAAGCATCACGCGCCTTGTCACCAGAGGCCCGCGAGCAGATTGCCGAAATTGCCCGCAGGCAACGCAAGGCCAAGGGTATCCTTATGCAGGCCGTCAACTTTGTTGGTGGTCAGGTCGAGGATGGCCTGAAACTGCTGCCTCAAAAGGTCCGGCTGCAATTGAACGACGTGGCGCGCAGGGCCTTACGCCAAAGCTATGACGTGGCCGCGAAATCACGCGATGGTATGGGCCAAAGGATCGCATCGGATCGCGCGCATAAGGTCATGGGCACGGTATCGGGTGCGGTCGGCGGCTTTGGCGGCTTGCCCACAGCGATTGCGGAACTGCCCGTGGCCACAACGCTGATTTTCCGTGCGGTTCAAAGCGTGGCTGCGGAATACGGCGAAGACCCACTGTCAGAAGAGACGCGCTTGGAATGCCTGGCAGTCTTTGGGGCCGGTGGCCCCGGGTCAGATGATGACGGGGTCGATACGTCTTTTGTCGGCGCGCGGTTGAGCCTTTCGGGCGTGGCAGTGAACAAGCTGATCAGCAAGGTGGCCCCGAAATTCGCGGCAGTGCTATCGCAAAAGCTCGCCACGCAGACGGTGCCGGTTCTGGGCGCCGCTGCGGGTGCAGGTACAAATTATGCCTTTCTCGATTACTATGTCTCGATTGCCCATGTGCATTTCGGTCTGCGCCAGATGGTGCGCAATCATGATGAGAAAGCGGTGATTGACGAATTTCACCGCGTCCTCGCCGCCGTTGATCTGCCTCAGACCTGATAGACCAGCCAATCGGCCACGGCCCGCCGCACGGACTGATCGCCATTGGCAATGGCCTCGTCCATCACGGCTTTGACCTCTGACAGATCGACCCGGCGCAACAGATGCTTCACCGGCCCGATGGAGGCAGGGCGCATCGACAGGCTGCGCAGGCCAAGCGCGGCAAAGCAAAGTGCCTCGACCGGGCGACCGGCATCCTCGCCGCAGAAGGAAAGCGGCGTGTTGTGGATCTCGCAGCGTTTGATCACCCGCTCGATGAAAGACAGGAAACTGACATCAAGCGTGTCGTAACGCTTGCGCACCCGTTCATTTTCGCGGTCTGCGGCAAAGAAGAACTGTTTCAGGTCATTGCCACCGATCGAGACGAAATCCACCTCATCAAAAAAAGCATCGGGCGCAAAAGCCAGCGATGGCGTTTCCAGCATTGCCCCAACCTCTAGGCTGGACGGCAGGGGGTGCCCCAGAATTTTTTCCCTTGCGATGGCTTTGTCCATCTCGGCCTTGGCATCGCGGAATTCACGGATCTGGGTAATGAACGGGAACATCACAGCAAGTGGTCCGCCATTCGCGGCGCGCAGCAAGGCCTGCAATTGCATGCGCAAGACACCCGGTTTGTCGAGGCCCACCCGTATCGCACGCCAGCCCATGGCCGGGTTCGGTTCGTCATTGGGCTTCATATAGGGCAGGACCTTGTCGGACCCGATATCCAGTGTCCGGAACGCCACACGCTTGCCCGCAGCGGCATTTACGACACGCGAATAAAGCGCGGAAAGCTCGGCCCGTTTGGGCATCTGGTTGCGGATCAGGAATTGCAGTTCTGTGCGGAACAGGCCAACCCCTTCAGCACCCGACCCGGCCAGCGACGGCAGATCAGCAATCAGGCCAGCATTCATCTGCAGCGATATGACATTACCGCATTTCGTTTCCGCCGGCAGATCACGGATCGAGGCATAGCGTTCCTGCGCGCGGGTCTGCATCGCCAGTTTGTCACGAAACGCAGCATGAACGGTATCGTCAGGTCGCAAATGGGCGATGCCCTGTTCGCCGTCCACAAGGATCGGGTCACCGTTCAGCGCCTCACGGACAACCCCCTTGGCATTGATGACCAGCGGGATCGCCCAGGCGCGGGCAACAATGGTCGCGTGGCTCCCGACAGAGCCTTCTTCAAGCACGATGCCTTTCAGCTTTTTGCCGTATTCCAGCAATTCGCCGGGGCCGATATTGCGCGCCACAAGGATCGGGTTGTCGGGCATATCAGCCTTGGCGTCGGCCCCCTGACCGGTGAGGATCCGCAACAGACGGTTGGACAGGTCATCAAGGTCATGCAGGCGCTCGCGCATGTAAGGGTCAGCGGATTTCGATAGCCGGGCACGGGCCAGCGACTGTTCCTTTTCAACCGCAGCTTCGGCGGAAAGGCCGTTTTCGACATCGGCCTTCATGCGGCGCAGCCAGCCGTCTGAATTGGCAAACATGCGATACGCTTCAAGAACCTGAATCTGATCCGTATCCGCCGACCGGGCCCCGACGAGCATATTGTCGACCGCCTTGCGCAGTTCCTCAATCGCGGCATAAAGCCGGTCATTCTCCTTTTCAGGATCGTCCGAAATCGGGTTTGTGACCACCACGCGGGGTTCATGCAGGAACACCTTGCCCTCGCTGGCACCTTCCTGCGCGACGGAGCCACGCAGCATTACGGGCTGCTGGTGACGGGCAGACAAAGCAGCCCCTTCGCCAACAAACGCGCCAAGTTCGGTCATTTCAGCAATGACCATGGCGACGATTTCGAGGGCATAGACCTCATCAGGGGTAAACTTGCGCGCGGCCTTTGATTGGACCACCAGCACGCCAAGCACATCCCCGAGGCGCTGGATCGGTACGCCGCAGAACGACGAAAACCGTTCCTCGCCGGTTTCCGGCATGTAGCGGAACCCTTTTTCGGCGGGGGCGTCCGCGGTGTTGATCACACTGCGACTTTTGGCAGTGCGGCCGACAAGACCCTCGCCCAATCGCATCCGTGTCTGGTGAACCGCCTCGCGCTCCAGTCCTTTGGTGGCGCACAGCTCTAGCGTTTCGGTATCGCGAAACAGGTAGATCGAACAGACCTCGGTCTGCATCGAATTGGCGATCAGGTTCACAACCGAATCAAGCCGCGCCTGACCTTCGTTGTCCGCTGCCAACGCCTCGCGCAAGCGGCCAAGCAGCTTGCGGCTTTCCGTTTCCAACCGATGTGGCATAAGCCCCCTTTGAGCAGACCACCCTGTGAGACGGGTTAGCCTGCCTTTTCCAATTCGAAAGCATCATGAAGGGCTTGCACAGCAAGTTCCATGTATTTTCTGTCAATCAGGACGGAAATTTTTATCTCAGAGGTTGTAATGACCTTGATGTTGATACCCTCAGCCGAGAGTACCTTGAACATCTTGGCGGCAACACCCGTGTGGCTGCGCATGCCGATGCCAACAACGGAAACCTTGGCGACGCCTTCATCGGCGACCAGATCGTGAAAGTTGATCTCGCCGCTTGCTTTCGCGTCCTGCATGGCTTTTTCAGCGCGCAGCACCTGATCGGTGGGGCAGGAAAACGTCATATCCGTGCGTCCCTCTTCCGAGATATTCTGCACGATCATGTCCACATTGACCCCTGCATCTGACAGCGGGCCAAAGATGGCGGCGGCAATGCCGGGCCGGTCCGCAACCGAGATCAGGGTCATCTTGGCCTCATCACGGGAATAGGCGACACCGGCGACAACGTTGGATTCCATGATTTCCTCCTCATCGCAGACAAGCGTTCCGGCGCTGTCCGATGGTTCTTCGAATGATGACAGCACCCGCAGGCGCACCTTGTAGCGCATTGCCAGTTCAACCGACCGTGTCTGCAGGACCTTTGCGCCAAGGGACGCCAGTTCCAGCATTTCCTCAAACGCAATCCGGTCCAGCTTGCGTGCTTTGGATGTGATGCGCGGATCCGTGGTATAGACACCGTCGACATCAGTGTAGATATCACAGCGTTCGGCACCAAAGGCGGCAGCAAAGGCCACTGCGGTCGTGTCAGACCCACCGCGCCCCAGCGTTGTGATCCGGCCTTCGGGGCTGATCCCCTGAAAGCCCGCGACAACGGCGACCTTCATCCCTTCACCGAATTTGGCGGTGATATTATCCGTCGGGATATCCTCGATCCGGGCGCTGGAATGGGCGGATGTGGTCATGACCGGCACCTGCCAGCCCTGCCAGCTGCGGGCCGGAATATCCATTTCCTGCAGCCGCAGCGCCATCAATCCGGCGGTTACGTTTTCACCAGACGACACGATCGCATCATATTCGCGTGCGTCATACAGGGGCGATGTTTCCTCAACCCAGCCCACCAACTCGTTGGTCTTGCCCGACATGGCCGAGACGATGACGATCACGTCATACCCGTTGGCCACCTCAACGGCCACACGCTTTGCCGCGCGTGCGATCCGGTCGAGATTGGCAACAGATGTGCCCCCAAATTTCATCACAAGCGTCGGCATCAGTCTTCCTAAGGAAACGAGGTACTTGGTCGGCGTTCCCTTTAAAGAGGCCGGGGGCGAAGGGCAATCGGTTAGTAGGGGTGCGCCTGACCGTCCCAGGTTTCGAAACAGCCGGTCGTTTCGGGGCCAAGTGCGGCAAATCGGTCCATCAACCCGCGCGCGCTTTGCTCTGTGCTGATCGCGGCGGATGCGCCGCCCATATCCGTGCGCACCCAGCCGGGGTGATAGACGCCAACGCTGATCCCCTCCGGCGCCAGATCAGTGGCAAGGTTCCGGCCAAGGTTCAGCGCCGCCGCCTTGCTGGCCCGATAGATATAGCTGCCACCCGGCGCGTGCGTGTCCGAGGCCATCTGCGAGGAAATAATGGCGATTTTGGCGCTACCCGCGCGACGCAGATGCGGCAGTAGATGCTGGATGCTCATAAAGACACCGGTCACATTAGTGGCAAACCCCTGCGCCCACATGTCGGCAGGATAGCCCCTATCCAGCGATTGCCCCTTATCAGGATAGATCCCCGCATTGCAGATCAGAAGGTCAATCGCCGTGTCGCCCAACGATGCGGCCAGCCGGGCATGCGACGCAGGGTCGGCCACATCCAGTTCACGCATTGCCCCTGCATCCGGTTGCCGGTGCGTGCCGATAACAGTTGCGCCCGCGTCAGCATAACCATCGAACAGGGCCTTGCCGATGCCACGACTGGCCCCTGTAATCAGGATCGTCATCTATGCTTCCCCTTGTCTGGGATCAGTTCGTTTTCTTGCGCGGCACGAATGGCAGCGGCATGACGGGAATACCGTCATCAACCAGTTTCTTGGCATCGTCCAGCTTGGCCTCACCATAGATGGGACGTTCCGGCACGATACCATCATGCATATCACGCGCCTCTTTCGCAAAAGAGGTGCCGACATAGTCGGAATTCGCCTCGACCTGCTTGCGAAGCTCGGCCAATGCGGTCTCAGTTCTTTTGGGCACCGTGATGTCCGACGATGTGCTGACCGACGGCGCCATGACGGATTTCGTCACCGCCGTCGATCCGCAGGAGGTGCAATTGATCATACCTGCTGCCACCAGCTTGTCGAACGCGGCGCCGGACTGAAACCAGCTTTCAAAGGCGTGGTTCTGGTCGCATTTGAGGTGAAAACGGATCATGGCCTTGGTACCTGTACATCTGGACCGTTAAATAGGGGTTTTCGCGACCCATGCAAGTTTTGCCTACTTACGCAACTTATGCGGGGCAAAGGTGGCGACGATGTGTTTCAGCTGGGGTTCCGACAGCTTTTTTGCCGCCTTTTTCGCGCTGAACCACTTGCGCCGCCGCTGGTGTTTTTCCGGCCACTTGCTGTGAACATGAAGGACATGCACCGGATAGACCATCACGACAATCGGCGCCCCATCAACCTTGAGCGGCTTGCTATAGGTATAGACCCCGACACAGTGATCAATGGCATCGCCGCTGACCCCGGCCTCTTCCATTGCTTCGGTCGCGGCGGCCAGGGCCGGTGTCTGTTTGTGCATCGGCCAGCCCTTCGGCAGGATCCAGCGCTGGCTGTTGCGACTGGTCACAAGGCAGATCTGCAACTGATCGTTCTTGATCCGCCAGCAAAGTGCCGCAAACTGCGCCCGCACATCGGTTTTCCGCCCGGTCCGAAATTTGAGGGGAAGCTGTTGTGCCGGTGATTTCGCCATGGTTCCGATCGTAAATTGGGTTACATCCCTGACATGTCTGCAGTTATTCACGCGTCACGAGGCCCGGCAACCCCCCTGCCGCGATTTATCGGGTCCGAGATCTACCGTCATTCGAGCTATGGCGCGTGGCACCCATTGCGTGTCCCGCGCGTATCGACCGTGATGGATCTGGCCCGCGCGATGGGGTGGTTGCCGTCTGCGCAGTTCGTCAACAGCCCCCGTGCCAAGCCTATTGCGTTGCATGGGTTTCACACGCCGGAATATGTCGCCGCCCTGCAGGCCGCTGAAGACGCGCAAGCCGTGACCGATCATGTCCGCGAAAGGCACGGCCTCGGCACACCATCCAACCCTATCTTTGCAGAGATGTATCGCCGTCCCGCCACCTCAGCCGGTGCGGCCATGCTGGCCGGCGAACTGCTTGCCAAGGGCGGTGTCATCTACACCCCGGCGGGCGGCACCCATCACGGGCTGCCCGACCGGGCGAACGGGTTTTGTTACCTGAACGATCCGGTGCTTGCGATCCAGTCACTGCGCCGCAATGGCGCGCGCCGCATCGCCTATGTCGATATCGACGCCCATCACCCGGACGGGGTGGAACATGCCTTTGCCGACGATCCCGACACGCTGCTGATTTCAGTGCATGAGCAGAACCGATGGCCGCGCACCGGCGCACTGACGGATCGCGGTGTGGGCCAAGTCTATAACCTGCCCGTACCGCCCGGCCTGCACGATGATGACATGGCGCTGATCCGCGATCAGGTGATCCTGCCGCTTGTCGCCGGGTTCCGGCCAGATGCCATCGTCTTGCAATGCGGGGCCGATGCGGTGGCCGAAGATCCACAATCGCGCCTGACCCTGTCCAACAATGCCCATTGGGCGATTGTTGCCGCTTTGGGCACGCTCACCTCGCGCTATCTGGTGCTGGGCGGTGGCGGCTATAACCCGTGGTCGGTCGGCAGGCTCTGGACCGGTGTCTGGGCCACCCTGACCGGAGCCCAGATCCCCGACACACTGCCAGACGCTGCACAGGATGTGTTGCGCGCCTTGCGTTGGGACGGCCCGAAGCGGGCGCGCCAGCCGCAGCCGCACTGGATCGCGACCTTGCGCGATGTGCCGCATAACGGTCCGATCAATGCGGATGTGCGGCAACGCGCCGATGCCCTGATTGCACGCGCAAGGGCATGGGTCTGACCCTTGCCATGACCGCCTAACCGCCGGATAGTCGCCGCATGAAGGCGCGCATTTTCACTTTTGTTTTCTGGCTGATATTAGCGACCGCCACCAACGCGGAGGTCGTGGTTTTTGCAGCCGCAAGCCTGAAAGAACCACTGGATGCGATGGCCGCAGATTTCGGTGACGTCACTCTGTCCTACGGCGGCAGCGGCACGCTAGCGCGTCAACTAACCTTGGGTGCACCGGCGGATGTCGTTGTGCTGGCCAATGATGAATGGATGCAGGCACTTGTCACATCCGGACGGATCAGTGCGGACGGGATCGTCGATCTGGCCAGCAACCGGTTGGTGCTGATCGGGACAAATGAAGCGTCTGACGTTCCCCTGACCGGGGACGGCATCGGTAATGCATTGGGGAGCGGCCGCATCGCCGTTGGCCTGACCGAGGCAGTGCCCGCAGGCATCTACGCCAAGGCAGCACTGACATCGCTCAACCTCTGGCCCGCATTCGCGGACAGGCTCGCCGAAGTTGACAACGTCCGCGCCGCCCTGACGCTGGTGATCCGCGAACAGACGCCGCTGGGCATCGTCTACGCCACCGACGCTAGGGTTAGCGAAGCGGTCCGCATCGTGGCGACCTTTCCCGCCGACAGCCATCCGCCCATCCGCTACCTCGGCGCCGTGACATCGGACAAGGCAGAGGCAGGCGCGTTTCTGGCCCATATGTCCTCGCCCGCCGGGCGCGCCCAATTTGCCGCCGCGGGATTTCTGCCGCCACAGGACCTGACGCAATGATGGAAAGCCTCGGCCCTGCGGAATGGACCGCGATCTGGCTGTCCCTGCGGGTGGCCGTGGTCGCCACGATCTGCGCGCTGCCCGTAGCGGTTGCTGTCGCCTATCTGCTGGCGCGCAAACGGTTTCCGGGGCGGCAATTGCTGAACGGGCTGGTCCACATGCCGCTGGTTCTGCCGCCTGTGGTCACCGGCTATCTGCTGCTGGTTCTGTTCGGTCAGACCGGCCCTATTGGCGGGTTTCTCAATGATACATTCGGGATCACACTGGCATTCCGCTGGACCGGGGCCGCGCTCGCCGCCGCAATCATGGCCTTCCCCCTGATGGTCCGCGCGATCCGGCTCGCGATCGAGGCTGTCGATCAAGGGCTGGAAGAGGCCGCATCAACCCTCGGCGCCTCACGCTGGCGGATTTTCAGCACGGTTACCTTGCCCCTGATCCTGCCGGGTGTTCTGGCCGGCGCCATCCTCGGTTTTGCCAAGGCGCTGGGCGAGTTTGGTGCAACGATCACCTTTGTCGCCGCGATCCCCGGTCAAACGCAAACAATTCCATCTGCCATCTACGGGCTGCTGCAGGTGCCGGGCGGTGAACCGGCCGTGGTCGGTCTCGTGATCGTCTCCGTCATTCTGGCTATGGGCGCGCTGCTGATATCCGAATGGCTCGCGCGACGCATGGCCCGGCAGGTGGGGCGCTGATGCTGCAGGTCCGGATCACAAAGCGGCTGGGCGATTTCACCCTTGATGTGGATGTCACGGCACCCGCAGGCGTGACCGCGATTTTCGGGCGATCCGGGTCGGGCAAGACATCCTTGGTCAATGCCGTGGCGGGCCTGCTGCGGCCCGATGCAGGGCGAATCGCCGTCGGTGATCAGGTCCTGTTCGACAGCCAGACCCGGCAAAACCTGGCCCCGCAAAAGCGTCGCGTCGGTTATGTCTTCCAGGACGCGCGGCTGTTTCCCCATATGAACGTGCAACGCAACCTGACCTATGGCGGCGACCACGATGCGACGCGGGTGATCGATGTACTGGGTCTTGGCGATCTGTTGCAGCGGCGTCCGGCGGGTCTGTCGGGCGGCGAACGCCAGCGGGTGGCGCTGGGCCGCGCCCTGATGTCCGATCCGCAGATACTGCTGATGGACGAACCGCTTGCGGCACTCGACGCACCACGCAAGGCCGAAATCCTGCCTTACATCGAACGGCTGCGGGACGAGGTGCAGGTGCCTATCCTCTATGTCGGCCACGACATGTCAGAGGTCGCGCGCCTTGCCAGCACCCTCGTCGTGCTTGAGCGGGGAAGCGTCGTCGCATCCGGCCCGGCAGGCGACGTTCTGGCGCGCCCTGATGCCGTGCCGTTGCTTGGGGTCCGCGACGCCGGTTCGGTCATCATCGCCAAGGTCGCCGGGCGTCTGCTGGATGACGGCCTGACAGAGGTTGCCTTTTCCGGCGGGCGCATCGTCCTGCCTGGCAATCTGGGGCGGTTGGGCCAAAAGGTGCGGCTGCGGATCCCCGCGCAGGACGTGATCCTCGCGCGGGAGGCGCCCAAAGGCATCAGCGCGCTGAACGTGCTGCCCGTGACGATCACAGCCATCGAACAGGGGCGCGGTCCGGGCGTGGCGGTCGGCCTTCGGGCAGGCAATGACCAGTTGCTGGCCCGCGTGACCCGCAGAAGCGCCAAACTGATGGAACTGGCGGAAGGCCAGCAGATCTTCGCCATCATCAAGGCAACCGCCGTCGGCCCGGAAGATATCGGCGGCTAACGCGGCAAGGCCTGCGCGATGGCTTCCAGCGTCCGCGCGACCCCGCCCGCATGATCATCATAAAACGCCGTGATCTGATCTTCGGTGACCGGAACCGGGTCGTTGACGGCCCGATGCAATCCCGCCGGTGTCTGGACAAGCTGACAGACCCCCGCCGCAATCGCCTCTGTCGCGGGATATTCGATTGTCCAGATATGCGGCCCGACGATCACCGGCTTTTTCAGCGCCAGCGGCTCAATCACGTTATGCGCACCTTTGGTGACAAAGCCGCCCCCCACAATCGCCCGATCGCAAAGGCCAAGATAAAAATACATCTCGCCCATGCTGTCGCCCAGCAAGACGTCAACATCAGGCAGCGGACCGGCAGGTGACAGATCGGCGCCCAGCATCTCGGACCTGCGGGCAAAGCCGATACCGGCATCGCGCAGCATTCCGGCCACCACGTCAAACCGTTCCGGCGCGCGGGGGACATAGATGAAACAGGCATCGGGGCTCTGCCGGATCATATCGATATAGATTTCATCTTCGCCCTCAACGACGCTGGTCAGGGTAAAGGTCCGCCGCCCCTTGGTCAGGTCCGCATGAACACGCGCCGCAGCATCCAGATGCGCCTGCGGGATCGGCTGATCAAACCGCAATTCGCCTGTGATATGGATGTTCGACATGCCAGCGGCAGCGAACCGGTCTTTCTGCGCCTGCGATTTCACAAAACCACCCGCGAAACCGGCCAGCAGCGCGGCGCGCAGCCCGCCTTTGTCCTTGTTGTAGCTCTTCAGCGGATATTGCGCATTGCACATGAACAGCGGCACGCCAGCGGCGCGGCAGGCCATGATCATGCGCGGCCAGATCTCGATTTCCATCACCAGCCCGTATTTCGGGGCAAAGCGGGTCAGAAACCGACGATAGGCAAATCCATATTCGAACGGTACCCAGACGGTGCGCACCGACCCCTCGGCGATTTCGCTGGCAAACTCACGTTCCGCCTCGCGTCGCCCGGCGGGGGTGAAATGGGTCGTGACAACATGTTCGCCCCGGGCCAGCAGGGCGCGGATCAAGGGCGTGGCGGACCGCATTTCACCCAGTGACACCGCATGAACCCACACAGCACCCGATCGTGGATCAGGGTAACGACCGAAGCGTTCAGCAATATGCTGGCTGTAAAGCGGGTCCTTTCGTCCGCGTTTCCAAAGATAGATCAGGATCACGGGCATCAGTACCCACCACAGAATGCCATAGACTACCAAGGCGATGCGCAGCTTCGGGGTCGGAAACCTGTCAGCCATCACCGTTCTCCAACAGCTTTAGCAGATCGTCGACCAGCCGGTCCGTTTGACCACTCGCCCGCGCGATCACGGCTCTGGCGCTTTGCGTCATTTCTTCAATCCGGTCCGACTGCAGCAGGGTCAGTAAATCGTTCGCGTCACTGATTTCCGCAGCCGCTTCGGCCTCGTCCAGAGCGGCAAAATCATCTGCAAAATTGGCCACACGCGGCCCATGAGCGATAGCGACACCCAGAATTGCTGCCTCCCACGGGTTATGCCCTTCAATCTCGCTGAACGTCCCGCCAATCAGCACCAGCTTGCACAACCGATAGACCAGCCCCAGATCGCCAAACGTATCGCACACCCAAACCGCATCGCCCTGCGCAGGCAGGCCGCCATCAGAGCGGAACGTCACCGCCAGATCACATCCCTTCGCGATCTCATCCCGCCTGTCAGGAAAGCGCGGTGCAATGATCAGCAGCGCACCGGGGTCCGATTTGCGAAGCGCCTCATGCGCCGCGATGGCAATCGCCTCATCGGCGGGATGCGACGGGGCCACCGCCCAAACGGTCCGGCCCGCCAGCGCGGATGTCAGCGCGGTCAGTTCTTCTGCATCACATTCTAGCGGTGGTGCGGCGGGCTTCAGCGATCCGGTGACCGCCACGGTGGCAGGAATGGCCAGCGCCGTCAGATGCTCCGCCGTCCGGGCATCCTGCGCGGTGATCATGTCCATCGCCCGATAGACATCCCGGTACAGTGATGCAGCCCGCCGATGCGACCGGAACGACGTCTCGTTCATCCGGGCCGCGACAATGGCCTGCGGCACACCGCGTGCGGCCAGATCGCTGACAAAACCCGGCCAGATATCCTGCTCGGCCCAGACCACCAGATCAGGGCGAAAATGATCTAGAAACCGGCGGCGATAACCCGGTGCGTCAATCGGCAGAAACTGGTGGATCGTGCGGGGCGGCAGGTTTCTGGCGAAGACCTGCGCCGATGCGGCTGTGGTCGAGGTCACCAGAAACCACGCCGTTTCATGTTTGTCGGCCAGACGCGCAATCAGACCGCGCAATGACAACACCTCACCCAGACCGACCGCGTGCAGCCAGATCAGCGGATGGCCCGGATGCGGCGCCAGCCCTTGTCCCAGCTTCTCCCGCCAGCGTGCCGGGTCTTCCTTGCCGCGCGCCAGACGTTTGCGCAGCAGGCGGGGCGCGATCAGGGGAAAGCCGTGGCTTGCCAGCAGATAGGCCCGCAACAGCCAGCCACGCTGCATCTCAGTCCGCGGCATCGTGAAAGGTTTTCTGCATCGGCGCGTCCCAGAACGCCTCGGATTGCAGGATGCTCACGAACCTTTCCGCGGCACTGCCCCCGCCAAAAGCATCATGGCGCGGATAGGATTTGCCCCATTCGCGGGTCAGGAAATCGCTGATCTTCTGCGTCTCTCCGGCGTCGGCAAAGAACACCGACGGGGCCTTTGCCCTGTTCGTCTGGCGGGTCCCGATATCAAGCGATGGAATCCCGATGAACGGGGCCTCGCGCACGCCCGCCGACGAATTGCCGACCATGGCGGATGCGTTCTTCATCAGTTCCGAAAAATGCGCAAACCGCATGGAGGGCAGAACCCGGAACCGGTCCGCCGGAAGCTGCGCGATCCGGTCAAAAATCGCCGCTGACCCCGGATCATTATTGGGGGCGATCAGCACGAAACTGCGGCCCGACGCATCCAGCGCATCAAACAAAGCCTTCGCCTGCGCGCCCATCGTGGCGGCTTCCGACGTGACAGGGTGGAACACACAGATCCCGTAATCATCAAACGGGATCGCATAACGTTCCTTGACCTCTGCCAGCGAAACACCGGTCGGACCGGCATGAAAATCCAGTTCAGGCGATCCGATGGCGTGAATATGGCTCTTGGCCTCACCCAGCGACATCACCCTGCGGGCCGCATCCTCCGACGACACGAAATGATAGGTCGCCAGCTTGCTGTTACAATGGCGGTAAATCTCATCAATCGTGCCTGACACTTCACCCCCTTCGATATGGGCGCAGCGGACATAGTTGGTGGCACAGACAAGAGCACAGGCCAGCGCCTCGACCCGGTCGCCATGGATGATCACCAGATCAGGGGTGTGTTCCTGCACGAAATCCGAAAACCCCATGACGGTCTTGGCCAGGATCATATCCTGCGGATCACCCTCGCGCTGGTTCAGAAACTCATGCACCTGCACACCACTGGTGCGATGCACCTCCAGCTTGGTCAGGCCATAGCGATCCAGCATATGCATGCCGGTGGCGAAGAAACTGACCGCGAACCCGGCATCCCGCGCCGCGATGGCAAGGGGCTCCAGCTTGCCGAAATCAGCGCGGGTTCCTGTCACGAAAAGAAGTTTGCGGGAAATCGCCACGGCACCCTGTCCTTGTTTGTTTCATCCGGGTTAATGGCAATCGGGCCACGGTGCAACGCGCAGCGACGCTCAGTGCCGTCGAAGATACCACCACTTACCAACCAGATTGCGCAAGCGCAGCAGGTAGTTCGGCAATCGCTTCCATTTCGGGAATTTGCGAACTTCGGAAAACCCGGTCCCTGTAATCGTGCTTTCATTGCCGTCATCGACATGGCTGGGAAATGGCTCCAACCCGTAGTGCCGGAACCGGTGAACAAAAATGCGATCAAGCTCGTGGTCGATAGGCCGGGTGATCGGAAGCATCCGGGGAAGCAGACGTTCGGCCAACGCGCGGGTAATGAGATAAGCCCCAAGGCCAGTTGCTGACCCGACATAGGCGTTCAGCGTGTAAGAGCCGATCTCTCCGCGTTGTGTGGGATACTGCGCCCTTATCTTGTTGAGTTTGAGAAAGTCCCAACGGTCCTTCTGCGCAAGTGCAGCGTTCACCGCATCAACAAAGTTATCATGAAAAACCACATCGTCTTCCAAAACCAGTGCCACGTCCTGGCCGGTCTCAAGAAAGGCCTGCCAGACGCCCAAATGCGAATGGAATGTCCCGATTTCCGCTTTCATGACCTTGCGACCGGTATTGCGTTCAAAGGCCGGAATATCGACGGTGTCAGCAAGTTTCTCCCAATCCGCCCGCCCATCGCGCGCCCTGAACCAGTGGTGCTGAAAACCCAGGGCATCAAGGCGGTTTTGCATCGTGGCGCGGCGCTTTTCCGAACGTTCGAGATTGATCAGGTAGATCGGAATAGTATCAAGGCGCTCGCGCATCGCTTAGCGCCCTACGGCCTGTGCACCGATCCGGTGTCGTTCTTCAATCTCGGCCAAGACCAACGGGATTGGACCCGGAAGGTCAGCATTTTCAACCGCTTTAAGAAACTGATCGCGGGCCACATGGTGTGGCGAGTCCTTTGGTTCACCTGAAGAGCGCTTGGTGTGATTAAGCCCAAGTAAATCCATACAGTTGACCTGAAAAGACATATGAAACTCGCTTGTGGCTTCGACATGATTGATGAACTCAAACACATTTTCACGCCACACATCATCTTTTGTCGCTGCGTCTTGCAATGCGTGCGATTGCTCCGTTTGCGCCGCATTTTTGTAGGCAGCATAACCGAGTAGCTTGTTCAGATAATCGCTGGGCTTTTGGCGTAAAGCGTCAAAAAAATCATCGAAACGGATAAGCGTTCCGATTGACAGTCCACCAGATTTCATCGCCTCGGTGAATTTCAATTCACCTCGACGGATGGCATTATACTTGAAACTGGACGGCAGATAACGATCCCAGAAATCTCGAAACGCTTTTGATGAAATGGCCTTTGCATTGAACCAATAGAAGTAGGATTGCAGGTGCTGCGGGCGTTCAGCCATCGCCTTTCGCCGCTTGCCAAATGGCCGGATGATCATTCCCATTAGATCGTGCTGAGATCTTTCCATGCGGGCCAGCGTCGTGTCATTTTCAAACACCGGCCACCACATGCTATCGTTCAGGATCACCATCGCATCCAGCGACAGATCGCTGTCCTGAATGAATCTCACGCCGTCACGATAGCCGCCGAAATCATACCCGAAATTCGGCCTTTCCATGATCTTCCATATCACGGGTTTGAGCCGTTGTTTGGATTCTTCGGAAAGCGCCGTGTTCGACACCAAAAGAACCGCATATCCGTGTCGCTGCAGATGCTCACAAGTGACCAGGGTGGACTCGGCAAGCTTTTTTGGCTGATAAATCAGATAAATAGCCACCTTCCGGTCGACGGGCTGTTCTCCATTTGTCATCCTGATATTGGTGCGGAAGTCGCGATCGTGGGCGTATTTCCAGTAAATCTCGAACGGGTAAAGCAGTGCCGCCCGAAGCTGATCGACCGGTCGCTTCAACTCACGTTTCAGCTTTCTTTTGTCAAAGCTCACGCGAGATCGCCCCACTTCAACTGCGTATTGCGCGTGACAGCGCGCGTCAGCGTCTTCCCCACCACCTTGTCAAAATCATACCCCGCAATTTCGCCCGATCCAGGGCGGCGTGCCCAGATGTCGGCTTCGCCAATGACATGACCTGCGGGCAAGTCCTTGTCGGCCACAACTGACGCCCGGGCGAAGCGGTAGACATCTTCTTCGGCGGTTGTCCGTTGCTTGGGGTTCATCAAGGCCGTGTGAATTTCGCGCGACCGGTCGATGATGTGGCGCAGTTCTGACGGGTCCATGGAATTGATGATATCGGGACCCTTGCGATAGCGGGTATCGGTATAGTGCCGCTCCAGAATACAGGCCCCCAGCGCGACCGACGCCAGCGCCATTTCAGGCCCGATGGAATGGTCCGAAAACCCGACAACGGCATCAGGAAACGCCGCCTTCAGGTCAGTCACCCCCTGCAAAGACACAATTTCGGGCGGCGAGGGGTAAAGATTGGTACATTCCAGCAGCGCATATTCAATCCCCGCCTGATCCAGAATATCGACGGACGCCCGGATCGTCTCGATACTCTGCATGCCCGTCGACATGATCACCGGTTTGCCCATCCGGGCGATGTGGCGGATCAGGGGCAGGTTATCAGCCTCGCCCGATCCGATCTTGAAGGCAGGCACGTCCAGGTCATTCAGAAAATCGGCCGCCGCCCGCGAAAACGGGGTCGATATCCAGATCATGCCAAGACTTTCGGTGTATCGCTTCAGCTCTGCCTCATCCTCCAGCGACAGCGCACAGGCGGCCATCACATCCCAGATCGACACATCGGCATTGGGCGGAAAGATCGATTTGGCCTCTTCAGTCATCTCGTCTTCGATAATGTGGGTTTGATGCTTGATCATTTCGCAGCCCGCGCCGGCGGCCAGACGCGCCATCTCCTTGGCCACATTCAGATCACCGCCATGGTTGATCCCGATCTCGGCAATGACAAGCGGCGGGTGTGTCGGCCCGATCTCGCGTCCTGCGATCTTCATCCTGCTACTCCTGCATCCAGTGTTGATGGATATCTATGTGGTTTGACGCGGCGGAGCAATTGGCCCCGTACCATTGCAATACGGTGCATGATGGGCCAAGTGACAGGGAAACGTGTATGGTCAGGCCGCGATGATCCGAAGAGTGCTTCAAGTTTTGGAAGAAAAGGAACGCGCCTGGCGCAATTCCTTTGGCCATGACATCACCAACCCGGCAGAGCGCCGGAAATCCACATGGCACTTGAACTGGCTGGATCACGGGATCCTGCGCAAGAACTGGCATAACTTCGAAGAATTCGCGCCGGGCGCCTACAGGTCCAACCACCCTGATCACAAACGATTCGAACGGTATGCCGCGATGGGGATCAAGACCGTGCTCAATCTGCGCGGCCCGGCCACGCAGCCGCATTACCTGTTTGAGGTTGAAAGCTGCGAGGCGCTGGGGCTGAACCTGGTGACAACCCAGATGGCCGCCCGGCGCGCGCCGACGGTTGATGAACTGACCCGGCTGCTTGATGCTTTTGAGACAATCGAACGGCCGTTTCTGATGCATTGTAAATCGGGCGCCGACCGTACTGGTTTGGCTGCAGCGATCTACCTGATGCTCTATGAAGACACCCCGCTGGAGGTCGCCCAAAAGCAACTGAGTTTCCGCTACATTCATATCCGCCGCAGCGAAACTGGCATCCTCGATCATTTCCTCGATGTCTATGCCGCCCGCATCGCCCATTCACCCATCGCGATTGATGAGTGGATCAGGACGGAATACGATCCCGATGCACTGACCAAGAGCTTCAGAGCCAAGCAGAACGCATTGTGGTTCTGGCAAGGCTGGCGCTAGGCTGGATCGCGCAGCCCTTCGGCAATCTGCTTGCCTAGAAGATACTCGATCACGTCCCAGTCAAACGGGCTGTCCACGTCCAGCCCCCGTTCATTCGGCACGACCAGCGGGATCACATGCCCTTCAAACAGGCTTTGCGCGCTGCGCAGGTAATCCGGCTTGACCACGTAAACCAACCCCACATGGTCATAAACCATCGGCGCCTGCTGCCGGGCGACAACCCCATGCGGCAGCGGTTTTGACACATGCAGCGCGCCGGTCTCATCGGTTTCGAGCATGTTAAAATATGGGTTCTTGCGGCTTTCACAGCAGGACATGACCATATCCGGCGCGGCGCGCGCGAACAGGTCCAGCCCGGCCTCGATATCCTCAGGCAAGCGCAGCGGCGATGTGCAATCAAGGTCCAGAAATGCAGTCGCAGGGCCCGTCTGCTTTTCCACCTCGCACAAGGCATGCTGCCAGACATGCCACTTGGCCGCCGTATCCGTGGCCAGTTCCGCAGGACGCAGACCGATATCAAGACAGCCCCGCTTGATCGCATGTTCATACATCTGCTCTGAATCCGTGGACACAACCACATGATCCACCCGTTCAGTCGCAAAAAGCTGATCCAGCGACCAGTCGATCAGATGCTTGCCATGCAGCATCCGAAAATTCTTGTTGGGCACACCCTTGCTGCCCGCACGTGCGCCGATATGGCCGATGATCATCGCTGGTTTTCCTTCTCTTCGTCCCACAATTGGCTGATGGGCCGGCCGGGGTCAATCCGGGGTCACGGCGCGATCAGCCGCGCCGCATCAAGGATGGAATAAACCTGCCTGCCCGTTGCGGCACTGATGGCATCCGCATAAGGCGGCAGGTTCCCGCATTCCAGCAGGATGGCCCCCAGATCGGGGGTCTCGTCACACAACATCAAGGCACGCGCCACTGCAGCATCCGCAATCCCCTGCCGGTCAATTCTGGCCGGCTGGTCCGATTTCGGCACAAGGATCGCCTGCGCAAAGGCCGGGCAATCTTCCATCCCGGCAATCCTGACCTGATCCGGCACGACCCCTGCGGCCCCCAATGCCTTTGGCCCAAGCTGCTGGCGCGATGCGGTCAAGATCCCCACGGGCCTGTTGCCATGGGCGGCACGGATCAGCGGAAACAGCGACAGGGCGGACACTATCACCGGAACAGTGACCGCCGCCGCAATCCTGTCCTGCACACTGATCAGAAACCCGCAGGTGGAGGTGATGGCAACCGCCCCCGCCGCCTGCAACTCCTGCGCGGCCAGACAGAACGCGGAGATCAGGTCAGGGTCGGGCAACCCATCGCGGACAATCTCGGGGCTGCCGGCATTCTCCACAACGCGCAGTCGGGCAGGGCGGTGGTAGCTTTCGGGATTACCTGCATCCCCCACCACCCGCTCAAACGCGGTGTCCAGCATCAGCACCCCGATGAACCCGGTCATCGGGTCAGCAACTGCTCTGGCAGCCACGTAGCCAGCCCCGGAAACACCACCAGAACGCCCACCATCAGCACCATGATCCCGAACATCGGTAGGGCGGCCTTGGCGATATATGTGATGTCGTGTTTGGTCATGGATTGCAGAACAAACAGGTTGAACCCGATGGGCGGGGTGATCTGGGCCATTTCGACCACCACAACGATGAAGATGCCGAACCAGATTAGGTCGATGCCTGCCGCCCGGATCATCGGCTCAATAATCGCCATGGTCAGGACGACCGCCGATATCCCATCCAGAAACATACCGATGATGATGTAGAACACGGTCAGGGCGGCGATCAGGGCCACCGGTGACAGATTGAACGTGGCAATCCAGGCGGCCAAAGCGCGCGGCAACCCGGTGAATCCCATGGACAGCGACAAAAACGCAGCCCCCATCAGGATCAACGCGATCATCGCACTGGTGCGCGTGGCGCCCAGCAGGCTGTCCATGAACGTATCCCAGTTCAGCGATCCTTGCAGCGCGGCGAGGATCAGCGCGCCGATCACGCCAAACGCCGCCGCCTCGGTCGGGGTGGCATAGCCGGTATACATCGACCCGATCACCACAACGACCAGTGCAATCACAGGGATCAGCAATGTCGAATTCTTCAACGCCGCGGCAAAGCCAATACGCGGTTCCGGCTCAGGCCGTTCGCCCGGACGCAGATAGTACCACGCCACGATGTAGGCCATAAACATCGCCGCCAGCACCAGCCCCGGCAGGACACCCGCCATGAACAGCTTGGTAATGCTCTCCTTGACCGTCACACCATAGACGATCAGCGTCAGCGATGGCGGAATCATCAGACCCAGCGTCGCCGCCCCTGCCAGCGTGCCCACGGTCATGAACTCCGGATAGCCGCGTTTCTGCAATTCCGGGATCGACATTTTGCCTACTGTCGTCAGGGTCGCCGCCGACGATCCGGACACAGCGGCAAACACCGTGCAGCCGACGACATTTGTATGCAGCAACCCGCCCGGAATACGCGCCAGCCACGGGGCCAGCCCTTTGAACATATCCTCTGACAGGCGGGTCCGGTACAGCACCTCGCCCATCCAGATAAACAAGGGCAGGGCGGTCAGTGTCCAACTGCTCGCACTCGTCCAGACCGTGATGATCATCGCATTGCCGGGATTGCGCGTTGTGAACCCGACCATCCCGATATAGGCGACACCCATCAGGGCCAACCCGACCCAGATCCCGGTGCCCAGCAGAAAGAACATCACGAACAGGAAGATCCCGATCTTCAGCGCAACCGCATCGCGGTCAAACCCAGTCATCGCCTGCACCCCGGCATAGACCACCAGCAGGACGACCCCTACCATGATCGCGCGGCTGGTGTGGGACCCCAGCAAGGCGGCGGCCCAGTCAATCGGGTCCTCATGCGCGTCTACGCCCTGATAATTAGTCAAAACCAGGCGCAGCAGATTATCGACAACAGCAATGGCAAAGATAACTGCCCCAATCGCCATGAATGTCTGGGGAATCCATAGTGGTGTCGCGTCCTGCCCTTGCGAAATATCGTTGATCCGGGCCGACAGCAGGGTCGCCTTGACCGCGTACCATGCCAGAAACAGGGCTGACAGGCTGGCCAGTGTATAGCACCAGATCTCAACCGCACGGCGATAGCGCCCGGATTTGGACACGAACAGCGCGACGCGGATATGGGCATTATGATTGAAGGTATAGGCCATCGCCAGAAACGATGTTGCCGCCATCGCATAGCCTGCATATTGCGCGCCACCCGGGAAAATCTGCCCGGCCCAACGGGCAACCATTTGGGCCGTCACAAGTGCCAGAATTGCGATCAGGGCAATCGCCGCAGCCATGCCAGAGGTTTTATAAAGTCCGTCCAGCAGGCTGCGCACGGCTGGCTCCTTCTTGTCGTCTATGAAATGAAGAAGAGGCCCCCGCATCAGCAGGGGCCAACTGTCAACCTAGTTCGAATAGGCGTCGACGATGGAGTTGCCCGCCTCGCCTGCCTGTTCCAGCCATTCAGCCGTCATGGTCACGCCGATTTCAGCCAGATCATTGGCCAATTCCTCGCCCGGCTCCGACACGGTCAACCCGTTGTCAGCCAGTGTTGCCAGGAACCCGCCAGCCAGTTCTGCCGCCTTGGCCGACCCGCGCGCCTCGGCCTCGGCGGCATGGGTCATCAGACATTCCTGCGATGCGGCAGGAAGCGCATTGAACGCATCATTGTTCACAAAGATCGAATTGCGGGGCAACCACGCCTTGGCATCGTAGAAATTGGTCAGGTCCTCCCACACCTTTTCATCCACCCCGGTCGAGCCGGAGGAGATAAACGCCTGCACAACTCCCGTAGCCAGCGCCTGCTTCAACTCTGCCGCCTCGATCTGGGTCGGCACCATGCCAGCCAGTTCGGCCACACGCGCCGTCGCGGCATTGTAAGCCCGAAACTTCAGACCTTCCGCATCAGCCAGGTTGTTGACCTCCTGCGCAAAATACAGGCCCTGCGGCGGCCATGGCACGGAATAGAGCAGGGTCATGTTCTGTTCGTTCAACAGCGCATTCAACGTCGGGCGGGCAGCATCGCGCAGGGCATCGGACGCCTCGAACGATGTGGCAAGGAATGGAACGGAATCATATCCAAACACCGCGTTCTCGTTTGCGTGGGCCGACAACAGACGCTCGCCAATCTGGGCCTCGCCCACCTGCACAGCGCGCTTGATCTCGTCCCCCTTGAACAGCGAACCACCGGCATGGATGGTGATTTCCAGCTCTCCATTCGTGCACTCACGGACCGCATCTACAAACATCTGGGCGTTTTCCGTGTGATAGTTGTTGGCCGGATAGGCCATCGGCATATCCCAGTTTTCAGCCGATGTAGTACCCGTCAGGGCAAGCGTTGCGACCGACGTCGCCAGCAATGTTCTTAACATCATTATTCGTCCTCTCCGTTTGTGTGTCATGCCCGGGTTATCTCCGGGTCGTGCGATTGGGGGCATAGGCCCCTAGATCGGTGTTTGGGGGCGTCCCGCTGGCCAGCGCGGCCAGCCAACGCCCCGTCTTGGGGCCACCCGTCAGGCCAACATGCTGATGGCCATAGCCCAGCAGCACATTCTCTGCCTTAGGTGCGCGTCCGATCACGGGCAGCGAGTCTGCCGTGCTGGGCCTGTGCCCCATCCATTCATCCACCCGATCATATGTCAGTCCGGGAAACAAGGCCGCCACCTGCCGGCGCAGCAGCGCAAACGGCGCGGCAGAGGGCGGCGCATCAAGCCCGCCGAATTCCACGACACCGGCACAGCGCAACCGGCCGTCCATGCTGTTCATGCCGAACTTGCCCGCCGCCACCATGATCGTATTCCGGAAACTGATCGACGGGTTCACGAACTCGATGTGATAGCCGCGTTCCGATTCCATCGGGACGGTAATCCCCAGCTTGCGCGCCAGCGGACAGGACCACGCGCCAAGCGTCAGAACATATTGACCCGCACGCAGCACACCCTGATCCGTCTGAAGCCCGGAACATTGCCCGTCCGACAGGATCATGTCGGTCACGGTGGCCTGCCGGATCGTGCCGCCCTCAGCGGCGAAAAGGGCGGCAAGTGCGGTGACATAAGCCCCCGGATCGCTGATCCGGCCATGCTGCAACAAACGCACACCAAACCCGAACCGTCCGGCCAGCGCGGGGTCATGGGCGGCCAGCATATCCGCTGTCATCTCCTCGAACCGAACGCCATGGTTACGGCGAACTTCCCAGCCATAGCTGTCGGCTTCATAGGCGGCGCGGTCCGGATAGCCGTAAATCCAGTCGTCATCGCTCAGATAGGCGGCGGCATCCGTGCCACCCGCCAGCGCGTGATGCTGATCGACCGCATCATGCAACAGCGTAAACAGCGCGGCAGCGATATGATCCACATTGCGGGCCTGACCCAGATACTGGCGCAAAAACGGCAGTAGGCGGGGCAGATAGCGCCATTTCAAAAACAGCGGCTGGTTGGGATCAAACAAAAGCCCCGGTGCCTTGCGCCAAAGGCCCGGCACACTGACCGGCACAATCGACCCCGCCGCAAGAATACCGGCATTGCCATAGGAGGTGCCCGCCGCCGGTCCTTCGCGATCCACAAGGGTGACATCAAAGCCATCGCGCTGCAGCCACAGCGCCGTCGCCACGCCGACAATCCCGGCCCCCACAACGATAATTGTCTTATCTGTCAATCAGTTCGTCCCCCGCCAGGAACTAAATGACACGAAGGGATTCGTTACAAGAGATTTGGTCGAATGCCCGAAGGCAGAAAAGATCGCATTGGGCGGCAGCTGTCATCCTGCCCTCGGCGTCAGCGTTTGCACCGCGCCAACGTCGGTCGCCGCAAGAAAGCCCAGCAGTTTTTCCTTGTCGATGGGCTTGGCCAGCAGACGCAAGCCAAGCGCCCCGCAGTCGTGCTGCAACTCCATGCTCCGATCAGCCGAGATGATGGCGGTTGGAACAGGGCCATATGTCTCGCGGATATCATCATACAGGGACAGCCCATGCGCCCCCGCCCCCAGCTGATAATCAAGCAACAGAACATCTGGGACCAACTGGATTTCACCCAGCAAATCCTTCGCTTCCCGCGCGCTGTGGGCCAGCAGAACCTCTGCACCATGGTTCTCGATCATCAGCGACAGGGCATGGGCCACCTGCATGTCATTCTCGACCAGAAGAACGATCATACCGTCCAGCGCATTGCTCCAGTCACTTTGCAACTGCGGGCTGGCCTTGGTGGCGGGGCGCATTTCCGGTGCGATACGCGTATTGAGCGAAAAGCAACTGCCCTGGCCCACGCTGGACCACAGGCTCAGATCGTGACCCAGCCCCTTGGCCGCGCGTTCCACAATCGCAAGGCCCAGACCCAGCCCGTCACTATTCGTGTGGCGGTCCAGCCTGGCAAACTCCTGAAAAATCGTCTGCCGGTCGTCTTCTGCAATACCGGGGCCCGTATCCCACACCTCGATCCGGGCCGACCCGCCATTGCGGCGCGCCCCAACGATCACGCGGCCGGTGGTCGTGTACTTGACCGCATTGGCGATTAGATTTTGCAAGATGCGGCGCAGATAACCGGGATCACTGATCACGCTCAGGCTGGAATCGATGATTTGCAGGTCCAGCCCCTTGGCCAGTGCCATCGGTGTCAATTCATCGCGTAGCGGTTTCAGAACGGCGGACAGGGGGACCGACTGAATATCAAACACCGCCTTGCCTGCATCCAGCCGAGAGATATCAAGCAGCGCCTCGATAATATGTTCGACCCCCATCAGTGCGGTTTCAGCCTTGCCCAAAACACCCAGGGCCTCCGGGTCGTCCATCCGATCCGCGAGTGAGGACATGAACAGCTTGGCCGCTGACAAAGGCTGCAACAGGTCATGACTGGCCGCGGCCACGAACCGCGACTTGGAGGCATTGGCACGTTCGGCTTCTTCCAGCGCCTCGCCCAATTCCTCTGTCCGCTCAATCACGCGGCGCTCCAGCGTTTCATTCATCTCGAACAGGGCGCGGGCGGCCTCACGCTCTGCTGTGACATCGGTAAAGCTGATGACGAAACCTCGATCTGGCATCTCCTGGGCAAAAACGCTCAGGATCTGTACGTCCTTGCGGGTGATCTCAAACGCGATGGGCTGGCGGCGCGACCGGCGATGGGCCCATGTCTCTAGCCGGTCATGATCGAAATCGCCGTGAAACTTCAAATCATTGCGCAACAGATGCAAAAGGGCGGAAAACTCCAGCCCGTGAATCGTGCTTTGCGGGGGCAGGGCAAGAATGCGATCAAATGTCTTGTTCCAGCCCACCAGCTTCTTGTCATGATCAAAGATACAGACGCCCTGGTTCAGATGGTCCAGCGTGGCCTGCAAGATCTTGGCCTGCTGGTCCAACATCTTGTCGCGCTGCTGGCGTTCCAGCCGCATTATGTCGGTCACATCGGTCTGCAGGATCACGGTACCGCCACGGGGTGTGCGGTGTTCACTGATCTGCAGCCAGCGGTTCCAGGTCAGCCGGACGTTGAATACAACATGGTCGCGGTTATGGCGTGAAAGGCGCTTGGCCGCCCAATCCGCAGGTGTCTCATTGTCAGGAATGGCCAGATGTTCACTGCGCGAAACCAGATTGACATAGTCGTCAAAATGCAGCCCCTCGACCAGCCGGTCAGCGACATCCGCGATGTCACGACAAAAACGGCTGTTGAACAGGGCTAGCTTTTCATCGGGATCAAATAGGGCGAAACCTTCATTGATGGTTTCCAGCGCCTCGGTAATGTTGGACCGGGCGGCCTCGGTCTCGACATTTGCATGCTCAAGCTGGGTGTTGGATTCCTGCAGCAGGTCTAGCGTGCGCTCCAACTCCTTCGTGCGCTGCCTGACCTGCGTCTCCAAAAGTGCGGCACGCTCGAACTGCTGATAGGCCAGACCTGACTGATCATTCTTCTGTTCCACCCGCCGCATCAGCGATTGCGCGATCACCAGCAGCTTCTGGTTCTGCTTCTCAATCGGATCATTGGGGTTCACGATAGACATCAGTTGGCCGCGTCCTTGCGATAGAATGCAACGCCGGTCATGGTCTGGTTGACGTGAAGCGGGCCAATCTGTTCGCCATAGGTCGAAAAGCCGGTCACATTGTATTCCGACAGAACCTGCGACAACTCCCGCGTCATCTGCGTCTGTTCGGCCTCGATACGGCGCAGAATACAATCGCAGCCGATGATATCGGTGAACATCGTCTTTTCCGACAGCATCGCCATTTTTGCGCGCAGATGGGCGGCCATGTTCTGCGGCTCTGCCACGGTCAGCACCATGCCTTCGTCGATGGCGGAAAAGAACACAAGCTCGCCCGCCTCATTGACCTGTTGGATCGCACGCACATGATGATCGCCCCCAATGCGTACCACAACCGGGTGCGAGGCAAAGGTGAAACGATCCAGCTGATCGGGGTCCTTGCCGACAATGCGGGCATACTCGCGGGCCGCCGGTTCGGCATTGATCGACTTGACGATGCGGCGTTCCGGGTCCGCATCCGTCACAACCATCTGGGTCTCGGTCGGGATCAGATGGTTGAGGCTGAAGACCTCGGTTCGGTGACGGCTGCGGATCAGGTTCAGAACGGCACCGTTGGTCAGAACCTGACCGTTCAAAGCAACCAGCGTGTTCTGGAATGCGGCCCCGTCCCCGGCAGACGCACCAAAGAGCGGCATATCACGCAAGGCCGGGGATATGCTGGCGGTAACCGTATCCTCGCGCAAGGACAGCCCGTCAATCATCAGAAAGGCAAAGCCGGCCTCCATATCAGCACTGCGTTCAAGAAGCGCCACACGCTCCTGCGCAATTCGGTCCATCTCAAACGCCGCCTGAAACTGATCAAGGTCCCGAATAGCCAAAGATGTCGAGGCGAAATCGGACTGCGGAAACCCGACCGCGACAATCAACCCCTCATCATAGCCGTCCTGCCCGATCTCGCCGGCAGTGGTACACGCAACCACATCGGTGTCAGGATAAAGCCGCTCTGCCTCCTGCACGACGGCATCGAAACTGATCTGCGGTGTGACGAAAAGCGCCAGCAGTGACAGGGGCCTGTCACCCAGATCCTCGCGCAACGCCTCAACCGGGTGCGTTGTCGAACACCGCACCTGCGCCCTGCAAAGCAAACTTTCGCGACACGAAAGGTCTGCGGTCATTTGATATCTTCCCCCCGGAAGGAGAGGATAGGATGACTATTTCGAACTTGGCAAGACGTTAAAAAAGCGCGCCTCTTGCGCGACCAACACCGCCTGGGTCCGTCTTTGCACGCCCAGCTTGCGCATAATGGCGGTCACATGGGCTTTCACAGTGCCCTCGGCGATGGACAGATCATAAGCGATCTGCTTGTTCAGCTTGCCCTCGCAAATCAGCTCAAGGATGCGGCCCTGCTGATTGGTCAGCGACGACAGGCGCGACAAGGCCTGCGCCTGATCACTTGTCGCCGCAGGCTCGACAAAGCCCGCAGGCTTGTAAACACCCTTGTTGGCGATCTCGGCCAGCGCCTCCTTGAAAACGGCGCGGCCCGAATGCTTGGGCACAAAGCCTGACGCGCCCGCGGCAATGGCTCCATTGATCGTGGCATTGTCGGTGACAGATGAGACAATGACGACAGGACATTCCTCAGCACAGCGCTTGATACGGATCAGGCCATCAAGGCCACTGACATCCGGAAGATTGAGGTCAAGCAGGATCAGCGCCGGGGCCTTCTTCTCCTCCAGAATACGCAGACCATCCTCCATGCAGGGGGCGGTTACGACTTCCTTGAAGTTGTCCAGCGCGCGCAGCGTCAACTCAAGCGCGTCACAAAACAGCGGATGATCATCAATAATCAGCGCCCAACCCTTGGGTGTATCGGGAGAAAGCGGCGTTTGCGTGGTCTGTTCCAGAGTGGCCATAACTCTGTATAACAAGCCTTGGCATTTCAGGCCAATCCGCCAAAGGTCTTAGAGTGGAGGAGGGGGCGGCATTGAGAGGCTGGGCAGAAAGAGAGCAGGGTGCTGATGGATGTTTCGGGCCTGTGATAACCGCCTTCTAGCAGCGCAACTGACCGTTCCTCAGCACCTTAAATCCATCCAATGACGTCATGTGCCCGCTTCTCATTGCTTAAATGCGCTGCGAAGTGTTCTTGTCCGCTAGTGGCATTCCATATTCGCGAATACGCTGAATTCGCGATCTGCCAATTCTTGCTCGGTCGTGTGGATAAAAATCGCGCCCGCGTCACCCCACATCCAGTTCAGCGTATCGTCGCTTGCGATCTGGAACAGCAGCGGTGGATCATCCGGTCCCATGTCGTTTTGCAAGGGGTCGGCCAGTCCTCCCATTCGGTGCGGTCGTCCCCATCTTACCTCGCGGACGATCTTTGCGACAATTTCTTGCGTCTCTTTCGGGATCAAATCGCGCGTTGCTGAGCTGTGCGCATAAACATCCAGGTAATGCTGCCGGACAACGGATTCAGGCCAGGCTCGACTAACCACGTTGCTTTCGATCAGATGTGCGCCGCCAAGGCCCCCATCTTTTGAAACACCGATACGCAGAAACGAGCGCCGAATGCCGGAGAGCTGGGCATATAGGTGCGCCCATTCATCTGTCGAGATATACGCATACTGGTCACGCGCCTGTATCTTATTAAGCAAATCGTCCAGCTTACCAGCTTGTTCCGCCCACCATGCCGCATGTGTCTCGGCATCATGTGTAATTTTTTCGGACAACGCGCGCTCGGGAAGCTCCTCGGTATTTTGAAGCAGCAAAGCAAGCGTTTCTTCTTGCCGAACGATCCGTTCCGATCGCGAGCGAATGTCGTCTCGCAGGTATTGCTCTCTTCCGGATTGCTCCTCGATTGCTTTTGATAGTCGCCTCTTGGCCTGGTCCAGCTGTGCTTTCTGGACCCGCAGGTCTTCTTCAAGTCCGGAAATCAGGGGCGCCGTCCATCCCGGCGTGGTCCGCAATTCGGTAGATTTATCCAGATAAGTCGCATTTGCGTGTCGTCTTTGCTCCTTGATCGCACATTTGGTGAAACTCAAGGCACCACCCCAAGTCAGTGGCGGACATTCTTCCGGGATCAGCCTGTCTGAAATTTCACTATCGTCGACGCCGTACAGTTCTTTGCCGGTTGTTGATTTCAGAGCGAAAGACCGGCTCACAAAAGAAACAACCTTGCCCGGCTCCAGTTCGATCTTTTGAGGCACGATATCAATCGGCCATTTTCGCCAGATGGTCGGAATGTCCGTCTCATCAAGGGCGTCATCGTAATCTGCTCCGGCATAGTGTGGATCACTGACGCCCAGAATATCATCCGGCGGCGATCGTTCCGGACCCAGTTCATCAATATGGATAACCTTGGACCAGCCGTCCGGATAATCTCCGTCAAAACCATCATAATTGCCCATTCGGTACCCGTCGATGAACAACAGCAACCAGCCTTCACGCGGACCGTGACCACACCACAACTCTTCGGGCAGATCTGCGCAACAGATTTGAGCGGCAAAGTGCATCGGCAGCGAATTCGCCCCACCCCGTGGCCACACTATGCTGTCAGGCATGTGTGGCAGTCCACCCAGCCAAGAGCGTGGGATTTCATCAAATCTGATTGGCACCTGGGGACGCAGGACAACGGAAAGAGGGTCACGTTCAAGACGCTTTTCCATCTTTTCAGCAAGTAAGGCCGCCAACTTTTCTTTTGGCATCTTCCTCTCGCGGGTCGCCAATTCCAGTTGGCGTTCCAACTCCTCGACAAGACCTTCAGCTTGCGCAAAGGGAATAACGGTTTTGTCGATTTCAGATGGTTCTCTATCAAATTCGTATTTGTTTGGAATTTTGGCCAGCCCGGCGAGAACCAAGATTTCGTGATCAGTCAGAGGACCCAGCCTTTCGTCAAGGAAATGATTGTCCTGATCACTTCTAGGTACTACGTGCGAGTAGTGCGACATGATATCGCTGAACCGTTGTAGATCAGTTTCTCTGGCTGCAGCAATTCGATCTGTTCTGATGCGCTGGTCAAAGGCTTTCAGCATGTCATAGGCATGTTCTGCATCGGTTACGTCGCGCCGCTTAAAAAAATACTTTGCCATATAGGCAGTCACAACATACTGCGGTCCGGCTTTCGAAGGCGTTAGTCTATCGAAGTGCTGCCTCTTCACCGAAATCGGCGCGTCGTCAGCTTCGATTGCTGCCATAGCCGAAAAAATCTGTTCGAGCTGAAAATACCGTTGCGCGGGGGTCAGGGCCTTTCCGGGCGCGTATCCATCAAGCATCACAATCTTCTTGAAGAGTGCAACGTCGTCTTCGCGCTTATGCAAAAAGCTCTCCAACTCATCTATGACTCCGGGGATACTCTCCAGCGATTGCACCTTCGCGCGGTTTTTTTCATCAAATTTCGATTGGATAATCTTTGCCGCCGCAAAGCACATGTAAAATGCGTCTTGTATCTCACGAAGTGGGATTGGCGGCAGGACGTTGTTCCCACTGCGATATACGTAGTCTCGAACAGGAGGCTGAGCCGGTGAGCTTTGAACAGCCGCTGGCAGTTGCCTGAATTCGACCGAGTCTTCGATGTCTTGAAGTTGCCGTGCAACGGTGTCCAGTAAACGGTCGAAAACCTCTCTGGTAGGTGCGTTCTCATCCTGCCCAATACGACACCAGATCTTTTGCGCAATGAAAATGCACGCAGCATCCCAGGATGTGAGTAATTTGAAATCGATAGCCGAAAACGGGCTTCCAAATACATATCTCTCGGTTTTCAAGGGTCCGAAGAAACGAAAGACATGCTCGAAGTAAAGGTGCCTTCGAGCAATCTCAGCGTGACGAGCCAACTCACGTTCTTTCGCTCCGCCGCCCGCGTT
The DNA here is from genome assembly GCF_046762885.1 of Yoonia sp. SDW83-1. Lineage (NCBI taxonomy): Bacteria > Pseudomonadati > Pseudomonadota > Alphaproteobacteria > Rhodobacterales > Paracoccaceae > Yoonia > Yoonia sp. SDW83-1. The sequence goes on along the minus strand of NZ_JBKQXO010000001.1, from coordinate 227,116 downwards.
TGGTCGACGCTCAAGAGCTTTAATCAAGTATTTTTGAGCAAAGTAAAATGCTGCAATAGATAGTAAGACGTAAATCATTGTCTCAGACTGTCCCGCGTTGTTAACGAAAATTCGTCGGGCTGTTGTGCCCTGTGACAAGGACCAAGAAAAGCCCACTTCGCGGCGCCCAATATGCAATGCACCTCAAAGTCGCGGGCGCCTTGTTTGATGGGCGGTTCCATCTGCAGAAAACTGGTATTCAACCCAACAGATCAAAAACAAGAAAGCCCCCGAAGATCTCCTCGGGGGCCTTGTCTTACGCATGTCCGACGGGCGTCTGCCCGATCAGCTCAATTCGCCGCAAGCTGCTGCGGCAACCGGAATGTCCACAGTAGACCACCCTGATTGAGATAGTTCACCTTCTGCGCGACCTCGCCACCCCAGAGCGGCACAGCACCACCCCAGCCGGAAATGACCGTGACATATTGCTCACCATCCTGTTCCCAGGTGATCGGCTGGCCGACGATCCCGGAACCGGTCTGGAACGACCACAGCACCTCTCCGGTCTGGTCGTCAAACGCCATGAACTCACCCTCTGGTGTGCCGGTAAAGACCAGACCGCCAGCCGTAGTCATCACACCACCCCAAAGCGGGGCGGGGTTCTGGAACTCCCAGACGATGTCGCCGGTGTCAGGATCAATCGCCTTCAGGCTGCCGATATGGTCCTCATAGTTCGGCTTGATGGTAAACCCGGACCCCAGATAGGCCGCACCCTGCTTGTAGGTGATCGGCTCGTTCCAGATATCCATGCCCCATTCATTGGACGGCACATAGAACAGACCGGTCACGGGCGAATGGGCCATCGGCATCCAGTTCTTGCCACCCAGGAACGATGGCGAGGCAAAGACCACCTCACCCTTGTTGCCATCCGTGGACTCAGATGGGTCACCCGGGCGGTTATCCTCGACAAAGATCGGGCGCCCGGTCTCATCAATTCCTTCCGCCCAGCTGATATCCTTGACGAAAGGCACAGCGGAAACAAACGCACCATCCTCGCGGTTCAGCACGTAGAAGAACCCGTTGCGGTCAGCGGTGGCAAAGCGGTCATTGCCGTCGCGGTCGGTATAGGCAACCACCTCGTTCACGCCGTCATAATCCCAACCCTCGCGAGGGGTGGTCTGGAAATGCCATTTGATCTCACCATTTGACGGATCGATGCCAAGGCGGGAGGCGGCATAAAGGTTATCACCGGCATTGCCGTCGGTGGGGGTGCCTGCATTGCGCAACCAGCTGTTCCAGGGGGCCGGGTTGCCGGTGCCGAACACCAGCGTATCGGTATCAGCGTCGTATGAGCCACCGAGCCATGTGGCTCCGCCACCGGTCTTCCACATATCACCGGGCCACGTGGCGTTCAGCTCGCCCGTCATGGTGCTTTCTTCGCCGTTCAACTCACCCATATGGCCTTCGATCACGGGGCGGCGCCAGACCAGATCACCGGTTTCAGCATCGCGGGCTTCGACCGCGCCGACAATCCCGAACTCACCACCGGAATTGCCGGTAATGATCAGACCATTCACGATCAGCGGGGCGGCGGTATAGCTGTAACCGGCCTTGTAATCAGCGATCTTCTTGTTCCAGACCACATCGCCAGTGTCCTTGTTCAGGGCCACTATCCGGGCATCCAATGTGCCGAAATAGATGTTGTCGCCATAGATGGCAGCACCCCGGTTCACCACATCGCAGCAGGGCAGGATGCCTTCGGGCAGACGGGCATCATACTGCCAGATCTCGCGACCGGTTTTCACGTCAATGGCGTAAAGGCGGCTGTAGGACCCGGTGATATACATCACTCCGTCATGAACGATCGGCTGTGTTTCCTGTCCGCGCTGCTTTTCGCCGCCCAGCGAAAACGCCCAGGCAGGTACCAGATTTTCCACATTGTCGCGGTTTAGAATATCAAGTGGAGAGTGGCGCTGCAGATGTCGCCCCATCCCGTTTGTCAGTACATCCCCGGTGGATGCGGTATCATTCAAGAGCATCTCTTCGGTCACTTCAGCCTGCGCCAGGCTTGCCGATATCAATGCAGCCGTTGCGGCCAATACGAAGCGTTTCATCATTGCTCCTCCCTCTCCCGTTCATAAGCGAAACAAGCCCGCCCCGCAGGACAGACTCTTGCCCGTTCAGTATTCTCCCAAAGCCCCCACCGGGATATAGAACCTTGGTCATACGACCATCCGGCGCTTGACCCCCGCCCGGGCACAATCCGCAAGAAACGGAATGCGGTTGCGATTGCCGCCCCCTAAACCTGGCGAAAAAAGGGGGACCGGGATGGAACATTTTCTTCTGACCCATGGCAGTTGGCACGGCGCATGGTGCTGGCACAAGATTGCACCGCGCCTGATAGCGGCAGGGCATAGCGTCAGTGTACCTGATCTTCTCGGGCGCGGGGCCAACCGGCGATTGTCTCAACTTGTCAGCCTCAACGCGATGGTGCGGCATATCGGCAGGACCCTGCGGCAGGATTGCCAGACAACAATTGTCGTGCACAGCCGATACGGTGTTCTCGCCTCTGCAGTGTCGGAAGCCTACCCTGACCGGATCAAACGCGTCGTCTATCTGGCCGCGTTCATGATCCCCCACAATCGGATGGCAGCGCCCTACTTTGCGGCGGACAAAGGCTCGCTGTTGCAATCCCATATTACCGTCAGCAAGGCCGGTCTCTGGGACGCGCTCGATCCGGCTATCTATCGTGAAGGCCTCTATCACGATTGTTCCGAGGATGACGTGACGCTCGCATCCAGCCTGCTTTGCCGTGAACCCCTGCGTCCGGCACTGACCCGGCTGAAACTGTCGGCAGACAGATACGGGGTGGTTCCCCGCGCCTATATCCGCCTGACCGAAGATCGCGCCGTGACGCCGCAACTACAGGACAAGTGCATCGAGAAAGTCGGGGTCGACAGGGTTGAGGACATCAAGGCAAGCCATTCGGCATATTTTTCCAGGCCCGACGTTCTGACACAGACCATTCTCTCGATCTGCCAATCGTGACCTGCATCCGCCCGTCAGACCCCCTGACCTTGGTCATGCAGCGCGCCGCGCCAAACATCGTTATCCTGTCTGCGCAACAGGGGGAGTTTTCATGCGCGTTATTGTTCTGGCATTGGTGGCCACCCTCGTTGGGTCCGTCGCAACGGCCGACACCCGCATTGTTTATGCCGAGGACGGTCAGGGCGACCGGATCGCGATTGCGACAGTCGATCTGACCGACGCCGGACCCTACATAATCAACATGAACGGCGATGTCTTCACTGACATTTCCTGTCCATGCGCCCGTTCAAATGCCTTGAGGGGCCGGGCAAACACTGGTGCCACGTCCCGTACCCATACGACATCAACCGCGATATCTCCGCCGACCTGACCGATCTGGAATATGACCTCATGTTCGTCTGGAAGGACGCAACCGATTACGGGATTAACATGTGGAACGGGGTCTACTACCGGCTGTCAGAAGATGACGGCATCCTGACCGGCGAACTGCTGGAAATGGATATGGACCTGCTCTCGGCCCCGCCACCCAAGGGCGAGTTGCGGCCACTGCGCCCGCAAGACCTGCATGAAAGCGACCCGGCCAGTCACTGGCTCCCCCGCATCGTGATCGAATAGGGCACACCCGCCTTTGGTCCTATTCCGGTCGCCCGCGATACTGCTAGTCTGATCCCAAACAGGGAGGCACCAATGACATTCATGAAATCACTTGGCACTGCAATCGCGGCCATTTGCCTGTCAACCATGGCATTGGCCGATACGCCCACACTGCGCGCGGCGGTTCTGGAGTTCGGGACCGTCAACTGGGAACTGAACACGATAAAGCACCATGAGTTCGATACCGCGAACGGCTTTAACCTTGAGGTGCAGGGCATGGCTGGCGGTGCGGCGGCCAAGGTCGCCTTTCAGGGGGGTGAGGCGGATGTGATCGTCTCAGACTGGCTCTGGGTGGCGCGGCAGCGTGCGGCTGGCAAGGATTTCGTCTTTATCCCCTATTCCAAGGCCGTGGGAGGGTTCATGGTGCCCGGCGACAGCCCGGCGCAGGATCTGACCGACCTTGCAGGCATGAAGATCGGCATCGCTGGCGGGCCGCTGGACAAAAGCTGGCTGATCCTGCGGGCCTATGCGGAAAAGAACCACGATATGGATCTCGTGACCGAGACCGAGCAGGTCTTTGGCGCACCACCCCTCATCTTCGGGGCCGCTACATCGGGCGAGGTCGGGGCGGCCATCAACTTCTGGCACTTCGCCGCCAAGATGGAAGCCGCAGGCATGCGCACCCTGATTGACGTCTCCGACGCCTCCGCCGATCTGGGGCTCGATCCCGAAACGCCGCTGCTGGGCTACGTGGTGCGGGGCGAAATGGTGCGCGACAACCCCGACCTGATCAATGGTCTGGCCTCCGCCTCCCGCGCGGCCAAGGACCTGCTCGCCACCGATGATGCGGAATGGGCGCGTCTGCGACCGAACATGAACGCCAAGACGGATGCGCAATTCGCAGCCCTCGTCGCCGGTTTCCGCGCAGGGATCCCTGCGCCGGGACCCATTGACGAAGCCGCAGCCGGACGGATGCTGGAACTGATGTATGAACTGGGAGGCGAGGAATTGCTGGGTCAGGCGACCGCATTGCCTGATGGCACGTTCCTGTCCACCGGCAGCTAGGTGCTGGCGACGGCAGAGGGCGACGCACAGACTGCAGCACCCATCGTGGTGCTGCAGCATCTCTCACTGGCCCTGGGCGGCAAGACCATCCTGACAGATATCAGTCTGACCGTGCCGCATGGCCAGACCCTTGCCTTGGTGGGACCGTCCGGCATCGGCAAATCCTCCCTTCTTCGTGTGCTGGCCGGGTTGCAGCTCAGCCTTGACGGGACCTGCCAGATCAATGGCAAGGTCGCCATGGTCTTTCAGGAACCCACCCTGCTGCCATGGCGCAGCGTGCGCGACAACATCACCATCGCAACCGGCGTGTCAGCGGCACAGGCTGATGCGGCGCTTGCCGATGTCGGGCTAGGCAACCGGGCGGATGAGTACCCCAACAGGCTGTCACTCGGCCAACAGCGACGGCTGTCGCTCGCGCGGGCCTTTGCGGTCAAACCCGCCCTCCTGCTGCTGGATGAACCCTTCGTCTCGCTCGACCCCGAACTGGCCGACGAAATGATGAACCTTTTTGCACGGCTGCGGGACAGCCATCAGGTCACAACTGTGCTGGTAACCCACATCGCAGAAGAGGCCGAACGGCTCGCCGACCGCATCGTCACCCTCGCCGGTGATCCCGCCACAATCGCCAATGACCGGACCAACCCGTCGCGGACCTGATCCCGCAAACCGTCAAATGGCCCGCTCGCTCAATTGACACAACCAACCGACCGAACAGATATGCGGGTGCCATGCACTCGATTTTATTGCTCGACCTTAAAGAACTGCGCCGCGTCAAGTTCTGTCGGTCTTGAGATGCAGCGGTCAATGCTTTGATCGCCAAACCGCAGACGCGAACCACCCTGATCCACCAGGACTAGATCCAAGTCAGTGCAGTCGGTCACAAGGAACGGCGGGCCAGAGATACAGTCTCTGACATTTATGGCCTCATTGAGAATCAGATCACAGTCGCCCATGCCGACGGCCGCCATCAGATCCGGCACATCCATATAAATCGTCACTTCCGATGTTTCGTTGATCAATTCGAGGTTCAATGCACCGGGGACAACATCGGAGGCGCCAACAGGCATGTAGGGACCAGAAGAGGCATATGTGAAGATCAGCATCTGACCGTCCGCGTCGGCAAAAATCTCGGCGCGGATGTCTTGCAAGGTATCCGTGAAGACCGTTGTCTGTCGCAGATATGCGCTTGGGCCGCCACCGGGCGCTTGTGCTTCGGTCAGGCCGGTTTGCCACACACCGATCAGATCGGATTGGGCTGTGTCCGCCACCAAGGGTGATCCTGCGGCAAGACACGTCAGGGCGCAGGCGACTTTCAGCGTAAACTTCATTGATCGACTCCTCTTATCTTTGCAGTGACAAGTTATGGCATCCGAAACGATCTTGTCAATGACAAGTCTGGTGTTAAGATAGGGCATGCCGATGTCTGAACCCTCTGACAAGCGTGCTCCGTATCATCACGGTGACCTTCGCAATGCGCTGATCGCGGCTGGCCGCGAAATGCTTGAATCTGATGGTTTGCGCGGATTCTCACTGCGAGCGTTGTCAAGAAAGGCGCAGGTGTCGCACGCTGCACCGGTCCATCACTTCAAGACGCTCGGCGCCTTCTTGGCAGAGTGCAGATCGGATGCGTTTCGAGAGCTTTCGGAAGCACTTGAGGCTGCAAAGGCTGGTGCATCGCATTCGCCAACAGATGTCCTTTGCCAAATGGCCGTTGCCTATCTGAGGTTTGGCATCGCCTATCCGGTCATGTTGCGCCTGATGTTTGACAAGGACACCGCACCGCCAAAGTCAAATGATCCAACTAGTCAATCGCGCCGGGCCTATCTTCTCCTTGATGCGGCCGTCCGCGCCACCTTGCCCGACCTATCGCAGCGCGACCCGAGATTCGACATTCGGATCAATGCCGTCTGGAGCCTGATCCACGGATTTGTGATACTCCACAACGAAGATCAGATTTGTACGCAGTCCGAGCCGCCAATGACGACAGAGCACATGCTTGTCGAAGCGCTGTCTGCGATGTTGAAAAGACAATAATCGCCGTGCACGGGAACACGCCTTGCCCGCCGCTCATGGGTGGATTTGTTCATTGAGGCAGGGTTGGCTTCCGCTTTGCTCAACCTGTGCGTGGTCAAATATAGGCAGGCTTGTGAAGTCATTCTCCGACCGGCTCCTAGTTCCCGCGCCACAAGGCTTCAAGAAATCTTGCACCACGCACGTCCGTGCGTCGTTCCACCCCAAAAGGTAAACCGCGCATTCACTTTTCCACCGCCCGCTACGTTAATCCGGCAAAACTGGCCCCAGGGGTCCGACGTTTTGCCGACGCAAGTCCGACGCGATGCCGACAGCGTTATTTCTAGGATTTGCAGGCGTTAACCTACGATTCGCGGGTCACTGGCGATTCCGGGGTGTTGCGCGACCCTGCACAGGGCACCGAACGTTGCGCGGCCTCTCAGAACAGCGGCGCGTATTTCCAGTTATCCGCGTCCGGCGTCACCTCATCCAGATCATAATTCGCCGCCTGCAACCGCTGCGCAATTGGCAATCCTTCCTCTGCGGCCTCCGCCACCAATTGACGTCCCCGCGCTTCGTCCTGGGCAACGCCATGGCCGCGCATCAGGCTGATACCATAGTTGAACTTGCCGACCGGATCGCCGGCTTCCGCTGCCCTGCGATCCCACTCCGCCGCCGCGTCGGGGTCGTATTCTGCACCTAACCCATTGTTATCCAACTGACTCATCCAGGTCATCGCACCGGTATAGCCGTCATTAGCACAGTTCTGAAACAAGGTCCGCGCGGATACATGATCGCCCGATTTGGTCAGTGCATAGCCCATCGAGCAAATGACCATCCCGGTCTCACCCTCATCTGCCTTCTGGACGTAGGATTGCCATGACATTTCGTCAGGGTTCAGCGTGCCCAGCTCCTCGACATTTTCGGCAAAAGCTGGCGTGCACAGCAGGGCGGCAGATAAGGCAAAATGTTTCATATCCGTGACTTAGCACGTTTCGTCGCGCAAATCAGCGGGGCTATGGTCGTAGAAATGGTCAGCCCTTGCGACGTATTCCCGACCCTTCCGGGCTATAGCCCCAAAGGGCCGCCGCAGTGAACACAACCGCCGCCAAAACTGTCCAAGCCAGCGCCGGTCCGTTGAAGTCAACATAGAGTGCAAAGCGGATCAATTCGACCGCATGGGTGAACGGATTGACCGCGCAGATATCGTGCAACAACTCGGACGATTCCGCCATTTTCCATAGCGGATAAAGCGCAGAAGACATAAAAAACATCGGGAAAATCACAAAATTCATGACCCCCGCGAAATTCTCCAACTGCTTGATGAAGCTCGATAAAAGTAGCCCCAGCGCACCCAGCATAATCCCGGCGACGACCAGCGCAGGCAGCACAGTCAGATAGCCCAGCAGCGGCATCGTGATGCCGAAAGCTGCCGCGATGGCGAGGAACGCGTAGACCTGCAAAACCGAAATCGCCGTGGCCCCAACCAGCTTGCACATCAACAGCCACCAGCGCGGAAAGGGGCTGGTCAGCAGCAGCTTCATCGACCCCATTTCGCGGTCATAGATCAGGCTGAGCGACGACTGCATCCCGTTGAACAGCAGGATCATCCCGCAAAGCCCCGGTACGATATAGGTCTCGTAAGTGATATAGGTCTGATAGGGCGGAATGATCGACAGCCCCAATGCCGCACGAAAGCCTGCAGCAAAAACCAGCAGCCACACCAGCGGGCGCACAAGCGCGGCGACAAAGCGTTCGCGCTGATGAATAAACCGCAACGCCTCTCGTGTAACGATGGCGGCCAGCGCTGTCAGATATCCGGTCACGCGTCAGCGCCCGTCAGGTCCAGAAAGGCCTGTTGCAAAGGCTTCAAGCCGCTGATTTCCTTTGCATATCCGTTCGCCAGAACTTTTGCCTGATGCAGCACGACGAGCCGGTCATCAGGCGCCACCTCATCCGCCAGATGCGTGGCCCACAGCACCGTGGTCCCATCACTGGCCAGACCATGCACGTGATCGGTGATATCCCGGCGCGCCGCCGCATCCAGCCCCACCGTCGGCTCATCCAGCAGCAACACCGCCGGATCATGCAGCAAGGCGCGGGCAATCTCCGTCCGGCGCCTGTGCCCGCCATTCAGCGTCCGGGCCTTTTCACTCATTCGGTCGGCTATGCCCAACCGATCAAGCACGCTGTCGATACGGCGCGCCCGATCACGCCCCGACAACCCGTGCAAAGCCGCGAAATAGGACAGGTTCTGCCGCACGGTCAGATCCAGATCCAGAGTCGTCTGCTGGAACACAATCCCCAGTTTCGCCAATGCATCCCGGGGGTTAGATTGCAGATCATGCCCAGCAATCTCGATCCGCCCCGATGGGGCGACGAAAAGCCGGGTCAGTAGGTTGAACAGCGTCGATTTGCCAGCACCATTTGGACCAAGCAGGGCGCAGAACGCGCCGCGCGCGACCTCGAAACTCACATCATCCAATGCTGTTTTTGCGCCGTAGCTGTAGGACAGGTGTGCGACGCGAATGCCGGTCATTCGATGGTGATCTCAATCCGTTGTGTTTCGCCGGTCGTGCCGGGGATCTTCATGTAATATGCGCCGGGTTTGATCGCGATGAAACCGATTTCCATCTCGCCCGCCTCATCGAATTCGACACTATCAAGGCCAAGCGGACGGATTTCCAGCCCTTCGACGACAATCTCGTCAATCCAGATCGCGCGGAAAAACTCCGGTCCGACAAGGGCCAGTTCCTGACTGCCGTCACCCAGAATCTCAAACTCGTAATAGGTGCCGGATTTGAGGACCCATGGTGCCGAGGAAATCGGTTCACCCGCCGACAGAATGATAGGCGGCAGGTCTTCCTTGTTCTTGCCCGAAAGCAGGCCTGCCGCACCAAAAGACATCGCATTTTGCGCCGAAGCGCCGCTGGCGATGCAAACCGTCGCCGCCAAAATGGTTGTAAGAATTCTCATATCGAACATTCCTAATCTGTCGGGCGGTACGCCGCACCCCACGGAAACCGGCCGACCTTGATTGATTTCAAAGCAGTACGCGAGGCCACGTCGATCACGGTTACATCGCCCGACACCCCATTTGTGGTAAATAACAAGCTCTTGTCGCCATTGAAGTCCATGTGCCAGACCCGACGGCCTACCAGGATATAGTCCTCAACCTCGAACGTATCGGCGTTCACTACAGCCACATGATTGGACGGGCCAAGTGCCACAAAGGCGGTTTTTTCATCCGCCGTAAATTCGAACCCCACCGGCTGCACGCGGTCCGGGTGAACGCCCTGCACTTCAAAATCAATCTTTCCGATCTCGGATTGGTCGGCGACATCAAAGATCGTGATCGTGCCGCCGATCTCGGAACTGACCCAAAGCTGCGTGCCGTCCTTGACGAATTCGGCGTGACGCGGGCGGCTGTCGACCAGCGTATTGGCGAACAATTCCTGCGTTTCGGTGTCGATCCAATGGGCCATGTTTGTCGTTTCAGACGTGGTGATGGCGATCTTGCCATCGGGCGAAACGGCCATCCCTTCAGGCTCCACCCCGACATCGATCTGGGCGATGACGCGCCGCGTTTCGGTGTCCACCACGGTGGTGATCGCGTCATCCTCGTTGGCGATGTAAAGATGGCGGTCATTTGGGTGCAGCACGAACTGCTCCGGATCTTCGCCCGATGGCAGATCATGCAGGATTTCACCGGTGTTGGGGTCCATCACCTGCACCGCGTCGCTATCGGACGCGCAGATATAGACGCGGCTGAAGTCCTTGGAAAACGTGATCCCGCGCGGGCGTTCGCCGGTCGGATAGGTCTGGATCACCTCAAGCGTCTCGGTCGAGATGATCGAGACCGTGTCGTCCTTTTCATTGGTCACCCAGATTTCGCCTGCCCAAACCGGGGATACTAACAAACCACAGATCAGGGTTGCAGGTCGGATCATTGAAAGGCCTCACATGTGCTTTCCGGGCGGTCGAGCCCGAGCGTGTCAAGTTCGTTGGTCTGGTGCAGGAACCCGTCCAGCGGGGCTTGTGCCACCAAAGCGCGGGGATGGGCGATGGCAATCGGTTGGCGTAACTGCCCGTTCCAGTCGCGATAGGTCAGGGGGCGGCCCTTGAAGCCCGCCAGCTCAAATTCATCTGACAGGATGTAGTTACGCAAGACGCCCGGATCGCTGCTGTTGGTGCGCGTCACAGCCTCGCCCAATGTGCGCATCGCGGCCCAGGCGGCGTAGTCCTGGCTGGTCATGTCGCGCTGATGCGCCTCTTCAAACCGGCTTTGCAATTGGGCCGCCCCCCATTGTTCGATGACCGGTGACCATGTGACCGCAGTCAACCCTTCGGACCCTGCAACAGGGCGCGGCTGCCATGTGTTATAAAGGATGTAGCGCCCGAAATCCTGTAATTCATCCGCCACGATCAGCACATCGTAATCACCAAGCTCTTGCGTGAACAACGGCACCTCTTGTGCGGCGGCACGGCGCATATCTGCGTCAAAGGCCCATGTTTTCTCACCCGACAAATCCAGCTCGAACTTGGTCAGGCTACGCCGCATACTTTCAGCAAAGGCCAGATCCTGCGGGTGGGTGCCCGCGATCATCACCAGATCGTTCCAGCGACGTTGGACAAAGATCTGCGCCAGCGCATCGGTCCGCATCGCGTCTGACGGAAGGCTGTGCAGCAGGTTGCCGCGACAGGCCGCATCGCGCAGCGACAGATCGCCGGATGAGGTGTTGAACAGCATCGCATCTTCGGCTTCGGGCAAATCGGCAATGTCCAGCAGCTGCTCGGTCGGCGCATCAAGGATCAAATAAGGCGTCTGCGCCAGCAATGCGGCGGCGGCTGGCAGCGGGTCTTCGCCTTCGCCGACAACAACCACGGTCAGTTCATAGGAGTGGCCCATAAACCGGCCCGTCGTCGCATTGTCATCGAGGCCAGTCTGCACCCCGGCAAGGCCGATATCCTCTGGTTCAGGATCAAGGTTGGACAAGGTCGGGGGCTGTGGTTCGTAGATCGAAAGATAGCCCACATTCAGGGTCACCTCGGCATGCGCCATGGCCCCACACAACGTGCCGATCAGCGCGAATTGGAAAATACGCGTCCTCATTGTTTCAGAGTTAACAAACCGGTCGAGCCGCCCGTATACGACCTTGGTCTTGGTCGGGCCCAAACACAACCAAGGTCCTATATCGCCCGGCCCTGCGGCCTGCCTAAGATCAGCCAAATCAGACATGACCCGCTGGGAGGCTAAGCAGATGCACAGACCAAATTTACGCGAAATCCTTGTGGCTGCGGCCGTCGTAGCAACGGCAACGCTGGTCAGCGCACATGGTGATGTGAACCCCCAGCCGGTGGATACCGCCGGGTTGCCCGAAACCGGCGACGAATGGTTGACGGAAAATCCATACCGCGTCGAAGCGGTGGGTGAAGAGGTCTGGCTGAAGGCGGTGCAGGTGGGTGCCTCCGGCTACAACCAGAACTGCGCCCGCTGTCACGGTCTTGAAGTGATTTCCGGTGGTTTGGCCCCTGATCTGCGCTTCCTTGAGGCCGAGGAATATGGCGATGAATGGTATATGGAGCGGTTCCGAACGGGCTATACCCAGAATGGTGTGACCAAGATGCCTGCATTTGGTGATCTGCTGGGCCAGGATGCCGCATGGGCCATTCGTACCTATATCGAAACGCGGCCCGATGATCATGCGATGCAGGATTTCTCGGACGAGTTGAAGGCGATGCGCGATCAACTGGTCGTATATGGTGATGATACCACTGGTGCTGATCCTGATGCGCTCAAGGCGCGCCTGACCGAAATCGCGGTCGAGATTCCGACGCTATCCGGTGCCCCAGTGGCTGACAGCGTGGCGTTTCGGGCCGCCGGGCTGATAGATGGCACGCCCGAAGCTTATGAAGCCGCGGCCGAGACGCTGACGATTGGATTGTCCGCAGCGCAGTAAGGGGTGCGCCAGTTGTTGCTACGCTCATTATTGATTGCGTTTGGTCTGGTTCTTGGCAGCGCGGCCTATGCCCAGGACCCTTGCGCCGACTATACGCCGCAGGCGCGGCCTCAGAATGTGGACCGCGATATCGTGGGGCAGGAACTGGATCAGATCCAGGACCAAGGCCACATGCTGTTCGCGGTTTACGAGGACTTCCCGCCTTATTCCTGGGAAGAAGGTGGCCAGCCGCGCGGCGTCGATATTGAGATTGCCCGTCTCATCGCCGAAGATCTGGGGGTCGAGGCGCGTTTCAACTTTGTCGATGCCGGTGAAAACCTGGAGGCTGATCTGCGCAACAATATCTGGCAGGGGCCTGTGATCGGCGGGCGCGTGTCGAATGTGATGATGCGCGTGCCTTATGACAGCGCGTTCAAATGCCGGGTTGAACAGGTGGTGTTCACTGGCCAATATGCCGCTGAATCCATCGCCATTGCCTATGACAAGGCCAGCTATCCCGATGAAAAACCGGTCCCCGCCTATTTCCGTTATGACACCGTTGGCGTGGAAAACGATTCCATCGCTGATTTCTATCTGACCTCTTTTGTCGGTGGCCAACTGGCGGGCAATATCCGCCACTTTCCAACCATGGCCGATGCCATGGATGCCCTGAACAAGGGCGAGGTGATGGCCGCCATGGGTCCGCTTTCGCAGTTGGAATTTGGCCTTTCGGACAGCAGCGACGTGCATCAACCACCCCTTGCAGGTTTTGCGGTCAGCAAATGGACCTTGGGCGTCGCCGTCAACTTTCGCTATCGCCCGCTTTCCTATGCCGTTGATGATGCGATCAATTATGCCTTGCAGGACGGGCGCATTCCTGCGATTTACGAAAGCTATGGTCTGACCTTTCAGGCCCCGGAACGCTGATCGGCTACAGGGTCGTCAGGTCGCCATTGAAATCCACCAGCGTGATCCGCCCAATACCCTCCGTCGCGCGGATGGCGGCGATCTGGTCCAGTGGCGCAAGACAAAGGGCCGTCGACACACAATCGGCCAGCGTTGCGGTCTGCGCCTCGACCGACACGGTCGACCACCGAACGCGGTGCTGCGGATGCAGGATGTGGGCCTGCGCGCCCAACGACATTGCTGTCGGGCTTGATGTCGCGATAGCACCCTGCGCAATCGTGCGCGTCCCCAATTCTCCATGAACAGGATCGCTGATGGCCAGCCGCCATGGCCCGCCAATCGCCCGGTATTCGCCAATATTCACGAGCGTTTCGGTCATTCCCAGCCGCTGTAGCTGCGCGGTGATCAGATCGGTGGCAAAGCCCTGCGCGATCCCGTTGAATGTCAGCGCCTGACCCCGGTCCAACTGAACCTCCTGGGCATCAAAGCGCACGCGGTCCCAACCAATGGCAGTACTGGCTACTGCAGGATCCGATCCATCGGCCAAAGCGCGCCATAAAGGTTGGATCGTGGGATCGAACAATCCGCCTGTCAGAAGATGCCCATGCTCCGCCGCCTGCATCAGCGCCAGAAAATCAGGATCAGGCTGTGGCAGTGTGCCGTCTCGGTTCAGTTCCGACAGCGCCGAAGCCGGATCATATAGACTGAACAGACTTTCGACATGGGCAATGATCTGGCGGGTGGCATCAATCGCCGCCACCGCATCATCGCGCGGCCCCCGGATCGTCAGGCTGACATCCGCCCCAAAGGCGCGGCCTTGCCAGCGCTGCGGGGTCGCCCAGGCCGGACCAGCCACCATGGCCGCACTGATGGTCAGAAATCTGCGGCGCGTCAGCATCATTCGGCGGCCACCTGTTGCAAAACCCGGCCGCGCTTGGCCGCAAGGATCAGCGGAACGCATTGGTCGGCGCTGTCATGGATTGTCACGCAATCCAGACATTGGAAGCATTCCGAATACTGGATCTCGCCGGTCTTCTTGATGGCGTTATAGTCGCATTTCACCTTGCAAAGCTGGCAGGGTGACCCGCATTCGACACGCCGCGCGATCCAGTCCCGGCCCCGGACCAGCCCACCAATCGCCATGACCGCCCCCAGCGGGCAGATGTAACGGCAGAACCCTTTGAACAGCACCATCGACAGCAGCAATAGGCCCACGGCATAGGCGACATAGTACCATTCACGAATAAAGAATGTGGTGATGGCGGTCTTGAATGGCTCCACCTCAATTGCCTTGTCCAGACGGGCGGGCGCGGTGAAGATGAGCGCCACCAGACCGGCGAGCACGATGTATTTCACCCATTTCAGGCGGTCATCCCATGCATCCGACGGTTCGATCTGCGGCAGACGCAAGGTACGGCCAATATGATGGGTAAATTCCTGCAACGCGCCAAACGGGCAAAGCCAGCCACAAAACAAACCCCGGCCCCAAAGGACAAACCCGAAAATGGTGACCGCCCAGATCAGCAGTGAAAATGGATCATAAAGCAGGAAGGCAAAGCTGCCGCCCTCAGCCGCCGTTCTGATGACTGCCAGCGGTGTGGCAATAGACAACTGGCCCTGGCCCCACCAGCCGATAAACCCGGTCATGAAGGCCAGTATACCAAGGCGGATGGGCGTGAAGTGCCTGTGCCCCGCCAACCGGTTCAGGCGCAGGCCCAGAACAGCGATCAGTGCCGCCAGAAAAACGCCCAGCACAATCAGATCGGTCGATCTGTTCGACAATGCATCCAGCCATGCTGGGCGGGGTTTGATCACCTCGGGGCGGGAGAAGAACCGTTCATCGGTCGATAGGGTCGTATCAATCGTGACCGACCCAATCTCTGGTTGGAACACACCATGTTCGCGGATCGCCTTCACCTTCAGCGTCCATTCTGCTGTCGGGTCAAAGCCAAGCCTGCGGTCAGTCCGCAGGATCAACGCGGTGCCATCATGCAACGCTTCGGGCAGGTCAGGATGCAACTGTATAAAGATATCGGCGTCCCGGAACGCGATGGGAAACCCACCCTGTTCGGCGCTGATCAGGTCGGGCGATGTGTTGCGGACGAAATCATCGGTGATTAACCCGTGACGCCCTGCCTCGATCAGCAAAACAGGCTCATCCGTGTCAGAGATTGCCATGAAATCCTGCAACTCTTCGTAACTGCCCGGCGACAGGACAGCCCGCGCGATGGATTGCGGGCCGACATCGACGACCCACAAGTCGAGATAGGTGCCATCTGGGTCTGCCTGCGCCTCGGGGTCGTCTTGCGCCCAAAGTGTTCCCGCGAATTCCTTGTTGATTGCGGCATTGCTGACTGTTGTCCGTGTCACCAGTCCCTGATCGACCAGATCCGTCCAGGTCAGATCCTCCACGTAGTCGGGGTTCGGATAAGCCGCGGGTCCCGACGCGATACCGCCCATCTTTTCGCGGGCGACCTTCAGCGCGGCTGCCAGAATACTTTCATGGGCAATGCGCACCGACGCGGTCGCCTTGGTCACCCCATCCAGATAGACCAGCGCGGACCCGTCGCTGCCGCTGCCATAGGGGCTGCCCACAACCAGACTGTCCGAGATCGAATGTCCGCGATACTGTTCAAAGAACTTGTGAAACGGGGCCTCGCCCAGCCCCGACACAAAGATCGGCTCGTTGTGAGAGATCAGTTTGACGTCCAGAAACCGGCCATCAAGGTCAAGCACAACAAGCATGTTGATGGAGGCACCGGAAAAGCCGGGCAGGGGGGCCATCGGCTCTGTCTCGAACACATATCCCGCATGTGCGCCGCCTGAATTCAACAGCTCCCACACGCCCTGATCATTCAGTTGTTCGCCCAGCGACATCGGGGGGACGATATAGGGCTCCAGCACCTCTCGACCCAAGGGTTCAGCCGCTGCTGCGACAGCGCTGGCAATGAAAAGGGCGAGTGTCCACAGACAGCTGATCAGCAGATGGGCGAGACGCATAATCGTGATCCTACGCGGGCCGCGCGGCGCGTCCTATGCGACTTAGGTATGAAGCCCGTATTTTGCCATTGGGGCCCGCCGCTATTTCGTGACAGGGTGGCGGCATGACGGCGACGAAACCACAAATGAACTTCGTTATCGCGATCCTGTCGCTGATCGGTCTCGTGTGTTTCTGGGTGGTTCTGGCATGGCTCCGGGCGGATCCGACTGTATTGCCCAATCCGTCGCAGGTCTGGAACATCATTCAGGCCGAGGCCGCATCAGGCGCATTGGCCCGCCACATGATCGCGACAATCCTGCGCGTCGCGGCAGCGTTCGGGCTGGCGATGGTGCTGGGCATGATTATCGGGATTGCGATGGGGCTGAATGACGGGCTAAACCGCTGGTTTGGGGCGTGGCTGGTCGTATTCCTCAACATCCCCGCGCTGGTGGTGATCGTCCTATGCTACCTCTGGATCGGCCTGAACGAGGTGGCGGCGATCACGGCTGTCGCCTTGAATAAAACCGCCATGGTCGCTGTCACCATCCGCGAAGGCACCCACGCCCTTGACCCCAAGCTGAGCGAGATGGCACGATCATTCCAGATGGGCTGGGGCGCCCGGTTCCGCCACGTTGTGCTGCCCCAACTCTGGCCATTCATCGCCTCCAGCATGCGCAACGGTCTGGCGATCATCTGGAAAATCGTTCTGGTGGTCGAGTTTCTGGGCCGCAGCGATGGGGTCGGCTTTCAGATCCACCTTTACTTCCAGCTGTTCGAGATCGGCTATGTGATGGCCTATGCTCTCAGCTTTGTGGTGTTCATCCTGCTCATCGAATGGACGCTGATTAACGCGGTGGAGCGGCGCGCGACGCAGTGGCGTTAGAGGGTGGATTATATTTTATATATAAAATATTGATGCTTGAAATTTCGGAGACGCGCGCTTACGCTGCGTGAAGATACCCGGCAAAAAGGGCAATCGGATGCGTATTGCATGCCTTGGTGGCGGTCCTGCGGGCCTCTACTTTGCGATCTCGACAAAGCTGCGGATGCCCGACGCGGACGTGACGGTGTTCGAGCGAAACAAACCCGATGACACGTTCGGCTGGGGCGTCGTCCTGTCGGATGAGACGCTGGATAATCTTGCCGCCAACGATCCCGTCAGCGCCGCCGAAATCCGCACGCATTTTGCATATTGGGATGACATCGCCCTGCATCATCAGGGGCAACGGCTGGTGTCGAGCGGCCATGGCTTTTGCGGGATCGGGCGCAAACGCCTGCTGTTGATCCTGCAAAAACGGGCGGCCGAACTGGGTGTTGATCTGCGGTTTGGAACCGAGGTCGGTGCAGCCTCCGACTACATGAATGACTTTGATGTTGTTGTCGCCTGCGACGGGCTGAATTCGAAAACACGAAAGGAGTTTGCGGAGGCTTTTGAGCCCGATATCGATGTCCGCAAATGCCAGTTTGTCTGGCTGGGGACGCATCAGAAATTCGATGATGCGTTCACGTTTATCTTCGAAAAAACCGACAAGGGCTGGATCTGGGTCCACGCCTATCAGTTCGATGACCAGACCGCGACATTCATCGTGGAATGCGGTCAGGACACATTCGACGCCTACGGCTTTGGCGAGAAAAGCCAGCAGGAAACCATCGCGATCTGCGAGGATATCTTTCGCGACTATCTTGGCGGTCACGGGCTGATGACCAATGCCAACCACATTCGCGGCTCCGCCTGGATCAGGTTCCCCCGTGTTCTGTGCAAGACTTGGAGCCACAAGAACGTGGTGCTTCTGGGCGATGCGGCGGCGACCGCGCATTTTTCCATCGGGTCGGGCACCAAGCTGGCGCTGGAAAGCGCGATTGCGCTGGCCGACAGCCTGACAAACGCGACCTCCATCCCAAAGGCTTTTGCTGAGTACGAGGAAAAGCGCCGCCTTGAGGTGCTGCGCCTGCAATCGGCGGCCCGCAACTCGGTCGAGTGGTTCGAGGATGTGGAGCGCTATCTGGACCTTGATCCGATCCAGCTGAACTATTCGATGCTGACACGGTCACAGCGGATCAGCCACGAAAACCTGCGGGAACGAGACCCGACATGGCTGGCTTCGGCTGAACGATGGTTCATGGAACAGGCCGGCGCCACGGTCGAGGGGCAGCCGCGTCCACCGATGTTTGCGCCGTTGAAACTGCGCGAGATGGAATTGAAAAACCGGATCGTTGTGTCGCCCATGGCCCAATACAAGGCCGTCGATGGCTGCCCGACCGACTGGCATCTGATCCATTATGGCGAACGGGCCAAGGGCGGCGCCGGCCTGGTGTTTACCGAAATGACATGCGTTTCGGCCACGGGGCGCATCACACCCGGATGCCCCGGGCTTTATGATCCTGCGCATGAGGCGGCATGGGCGCGCCTTAACCATTTCATCCACACCGAAACAGAGGCCAAAACCTGCTGCCAGATCGGCCATTCCGGGCGCAAGGGCTCCACCCGTATCGGCTGGGAAGGGATGGATCAGCCTTTGGCCGATGGCAACTGGCCGTTGCTCTCGGCTTCTGACACTCCGTGGTCGGCAGATAATGCGGCGCCAAAGGCGATGGATCGCGCCGATATGGACGCGATCACTGCTCAGTTCGTGGCGTCCGCCCAAATGGCCGACCGGGCAGGCTTTGACATGATCGAACTGCACGCAGCACATGGTTATCTGATCTCGTCCTTCATTTCGCCGCTGTCCAACATTCGCACGGACGAATACGGCGGAAACCTTGAAAACCGGATGCGCTACCCGCTTGAGGTGTTTCGGGCCATGCGCGCAGTCTGGCCTGCGGCCAAACCGATGTCCGTGCGCATATCGGCCAATGACTGGTGCGGCGATGATGGTATCACGCCCGACGATGCGGTGATGATCGCCAGGATGTTTGCAGAGGCAGGGGCAGACATCATCGACGTCTCCGCCGGACAAACCTCAACCGATGCGAAACCGATCTACGGGCGCATGTTCCAGACTCCGTTTTCTGACCGTATCCGGAACGAAGCGGGGATCGGAACAATGGCGGTCGGCAATATCTACGAGGCGGATCACGTCAACTCGATCCTGATGGCGGGCCGGGCCGATCTGGTGTGCCTCGCGCGACCCCATCTTGCCGATCCCTACTGGACGCTTCACGCAGCGACGCAACTGGGTGACCGGCAGGAAAACTGGCCGCGTCCTTACGAGGCAGGCCGCGATCAGGCATGGCGGCTGGCCGACCGTGATGCAGAAATGGCGGACAAAGTATGACCCATGCGATTGTCACAGGCGGCGGAACGGGCGTGGGGGCAGATACGGCGCAGCGCTTGGCGAAGGCGGGCTACACCGTCACCATCATGGGCCGGTCGGAAGGTTCGCTGCAATCGCAGGATTTGCCCTATCAGGTTTGCGATGTGACGGATCGCGATGCGGTGAAACGGGCGTTTGACGCCGCGAGGGCCGATAATGGCCCTATCGACGTGGTCGTCGCCAATGCCGGTGCCGCACACAGCGTACCGTTCGCCAAGATGACGCCCGACGATCTGACCGCAATGCTGGACGTGAACCTGACTGGCGTCTTCAACGTCTGGCAAGAGGCACTGCCGGATATGAAAGCCGCTGGTGGCGGCCGGATGATCGCCATCGCCTCCACCGCCGGGCTGAAGGGCTATCCTTACGTATCCGGTTATTGCGCCGCCAAGCACGGCGTTGTGGGCCTCACACGCGCCTTGGCCATCGAACTGGCTGCGACCGGGATCACCGTCAACGCGGTCTGCCCCGGTTTCATCGAAACACCGATGCTGGACCGGTCCATCGCCAATATCGTCAGCAAGACCGGCATGACCGAAGAAGACGCCGCCAAATCCCTGACAAAGGGCAACCCGCAGCGCCGGTTCATCCAGACCGACGAAGTTGCCGAAACTGTGCTTTGGCTCTGTTCTGATGCAGCGCGGTCGGTAAACGGTCACGCGCTCAGCATCTCTGGCGGGGAAATCTGATGGCCGAGCGCGCAACATCCGCCGACAGCACACCATCAAAAGAACGGCTGCGGCTGTGGCTGCGCCTTCTCAAGGCCAGCCGCGGAATCGAGACGACATTGCGCGAGAATTTCCGCGCGGAGTTTGGCACGACCCTGCCGCGCTTTGATGTCATGGCGGCCCTGTCACGCTATGAGAACGGCCTGAAGATGAGCGAGCTTTCCAGCGTCCTGCGGGTATCAAACGGCAATGTCACAGGAATCGTGGACCGTTTGTCCGATGATGGCCTGCTGGTGCGCATCGCTGTTCCGGGCGACCGCCGTGCATCGCTCGTGCGGCTGACACGGCGCGGGCAGGAAGAATTCGCAAGGCAAGCTGCCGCGCACGAGGCCTGGGTGAACGCGATGTTCAGCGATTTCACCGCGTCAGAGGCGCAGGATATCGGCCAGCGGCTGGAACATCTGCAACATGGCCTGCAAACCGGAAGGGATTGACGATGCGTACCGACGTTCAGCACTTCAAATGTGACATCGCAGACGGGATCGCGACCGTCGCACTTGACCGGCCAGAGCGCAAGAACCCCCTGACCTTTGAAAGCTATGCCGAACTGCGCGACTGGTTCCGCGATCTGCATTATGCCGATGACGTGCAGACTGTCGTCTTTGCGTCGAACGGCGGAAACTTCAGCTCTGGCGGCGACGTGCATGACATCATCGGCCCACTGACGAAGATGACGATGAAGGAACTGTTGGCCTTCACCCGGATGACCGGCGATCTGGTCAAGGCCATCGTGAATTGCGGCAAACCGATGATCGCAGCCATTGACGGTGTCTGTGTCGGGGCCGGTGCGATTATCGCCATGGCGTCCGATCTGCGGATTGCGACGCCAGAGGCAAAGACCGCGTTTCTCTTTACCCGTGTCGGGCTGGCAGGCTGCGACATGGGGGCCTGTGCGATCCTGCCGCGGATCATCGGGCAGGGACGGGCGGCGGAATTGCTTTATACCGGGCGGTCGATGTCCGCCGACGAAGGCCGCGCATGGGGTTTTTACAACAGGGTTGTGGCGGCAGATACCTTGGATCAGGAGGCTGCGGCACTGGCCGCCCGCCTGACCGCCGGACCGAATTTCGGGCATATGATGACCAAGACGATGCTTGCGCAGGAATGGTCGATGTCCATCGAGCAGGCGATCGAGGCCGAGGCGCAAGCGCAGGCGATCTGCATGCAGACGGCCGATTTCAAACGCGCTTATGACGCATTCGTCGCCAAGGAAAAACCGGTATTTGAGGGCGATTGATGGCAGATAGATCCTTTCTTGACTGGCCCTTTTTCGATGATCGGCACCGGGAACTGGCCGAACAACTCGAAACATGGTGTGCCGACAACCTGAACGACATTGACCACAGCGACACCGATGCGGCTTGCAGGGCGCTGGTTGCGGCCTTGGGCGATGGCGGCTGGCTGCACCATGCGGCCATCGACCCCGATGGGACCGGCGCGCTGGATGTCAGAACGCTGTGCCTGATCCGCGAAACGCTCGCCCGGCACGATGGCCTCGCCGATTTCGCCTTTGCAATGCAGGGGCTTGGCACCGGGGCCATATCGCTGTTCGGCAGCCCGGCGCAACAGCACGAATGGCTCCCCCGCATCCGCGCGGGCAAGGCGATTTCCGCCTTTGCCCTGACCGAACCGCAATCGGGATCGGATGTTGCCAATTCCACCATGACCGCCACACCAGACGGCGACAGCTATGTGCTGAACGGTGAAAAGACATGGATCAGCAATGGCGGGATTGCGGATGTCTACACCGTCTTTGCGCGGACAGGCGATGCACCGGGCGCGCGCGGGTTGTCGGCCTTCATCGTACCTGCCGGATTGCCAGGTTTCGACATCGCGGCCCGGATCGACACCATTGCGCCACACCCGCTGGCCACGTTGCGCTTCACCGATTGCCGCGTGCCGCACGATGCCATGATCGGGGCCAGCGGTGCAGGCTTCAAGATCGCGATGTCGGTGCTGGATGTGTTTCGCCCCAGCGTCGGGGCTGCGGCCCTTGGCTTTGCTCGGCGGGCGCTGGACGAGGCGCTGTCGCGGATCAAAACCAGACATATCGGCGGTGCACCATTGTCTGACCTCCAAATGGTCCAAGGCCATATCGCCGACATGGCCGTCGATATCGACGCCAGTGCGCTGCTGATCTACCGGGCAGCCTGGGCCAAGGATAGCGGTGCGCCAAGGATCACGCGCGAGGCGGCGATGGCCAAACTCTTTGCCACCGATCAGGCGCAAAAGGTGATCGACCGGGCCGTGCAATTGCATGGCGGCGACGGGGTGCGGTCGGGTGAGACTGTCGAACGACTCTACCGGGAAATCAGGGCGCTACGGATTTACGAAGGCGCGTCAGACGTGCAACGGGTGATCATCGCCCGCCAGACCATGGGACAATGACGGAGGTGCAGCGATGTTAACGGCCAGCATCCACACAGATACCTTTACACGCGACAACCTGCCGCCCCCGGATCAATGGCCGGACTTCCTGCTGGACGGATTTGACTATCCCGAACAGTTGAATGCGGCGGTCGAACTCACCGATGCGATGGTCGCCAAAGGGTTCGGTGACCATACCGCCCTGATCGGCAACGGACGCAGGCGCACCTACAAGGAACTTGCCGACTGGACCAACCGGCTGGCGCATGTGCTGGTCGAGGATCTGGGCGTGCAGCCCGGCAACCGTGTGCTGATCCGGTCCGCCAACAACCCTGCCATGGTGGCCTGCTGGCTGGCCGCGACCAAGGCCGGGGCTGTGGTGGTGAACACCATGCCGATGCTGCGCGCGGCGGAACTAGGCCAGATCATCGACAAGGCCGAGGTTAGCCATGCGCTCTGCGATACGCGGCTGATGGACGAAATGGCGGCCTGTGCGGCGGACAGCCGATACCTGCGGCACGTCGTCGGCTTTGACGGGACATCCAATCACGATGCCGATCTTGACCGGCTCGCGCTGGAAAAACCGGTCCGGTTCGAGGCTGCGAAAACAGGGCGCGACGATGTGGCGCTTCTTGGCTTTACATCCGGCACGACGGGGTCGCCCAAGGCCACGATGCATTTCCACCGCGACCTGATGATCATCGCCGACGGCTATGCCAAGGAAGTGCTGGGCGTCACGCCGGATGATGTCTTTGTGGGCTCACCGCCGCTCGCCTTCACCTTCGGGCTGGGTGGTCTGGCGCTGTTCCCCCTGCGGTTCGGGGCGACCGCGACGCTGCTGGAAAACGCCTCACCGCCCAACATGATCGAGATCATCCAGAAATACAAAGCAACGATCTGCTTCACCGCGCCCACTGCCTACCGCGCCATGCTGGCGGCGATGGAAGAAGGCGCCGACCTCAGCAGTCTGCGCGCGGCGGTGTCCGCCGGCGAAACGCTGCCCGCGCCTGTCTATGCCGACTGGATCGCCAAGACAGGCAAGCCGCTGCTGGACGGGATTGGCGCGACCGAAATGCTGCATATTTTCATCTCCAACCGCTTCGATGATCACCGGCCGGCCTGCACGGGCCGCGCCGTGACCGGATACGAGGCCAAGGTCATCGGGGCGGACGGTGCGGAACTGCCCGCCGGTCAGGTCGGCCGCCTCGCGGTGCGCGGCCCCACCGGCTGCCGTTATCTGAAAGACACGCGCCAAACCGATTATGTGATCGACGGCTGGAACGTGACCGGCGATGCCTTTGTCATGGACGATGACGGCTATCTGCATTTCGCCGCGCGAAATGACGACATGATCGTCTCGTCTGGCTACAACATCGCCGGGCCAGAGGTCGAGGCGGCGCTGCTGTCGCACCCGGCGGTGGCGGAATGCGCGGTGATCGGCGTGCCGGATGAAGAGCGTGGGATGATCGTGCAGGCCCATGTGGTTCTGGCTGATGGCGAAGCCACCGCAGACACAGCGAAGATGCTGCAGGACCATGTGAAGGCCACCATCGCGCCTTACAAATATCCGCGCGACGTCCGTTTCGTCGCAGCGCTGCCCAAGACGGCGACAGGCAAGATCCAACGCTATCTGCTGAAACCAAAGGGGTGACTGGTTGGATTTCACCTTTCCCCAGAAGATTCTATTCAAACACTGCGACCCTGCCGGGATCGTGTTCTACCCGCGCTATTTCGAGATCATCAATGATTGTATCGAGGCGTTTTTCGACCGGCTCGGATTTCCCTTCGAACACCTCCATCCGCAGGCCGCCGTGCCCACTGCGCAGATCGAAACCCGCTTTACCGCGCCCAGCCGCCATGGCGACCAACTTAATCTGGCGCTGGGCGTCACACAGGTGGGCAGAACCAGCCTTGGCCTTGAATGTATCGCCCATTGCGGAGATCAGCAGCGGTTCGTGTCGCGCTCGACCCTTGTGCTGACCAACAGCCAGGGCCGCCCGCAAAACTGGCCCGACGACATGCGCGCGGCCTTCACCCCCTATCTTCGGAGCACGCCATGACAAACCAGATCATCCAGCCGGACGGATGGGCTCCGGCCAAGGGCTATGCCAACGGAGTCCTGGCGCTGGACGGGACGCTCTATATCGGCGGTCAGATCGGGTGGGACGTGGATCAGGTGTTTCAGTCGCATGATTTCATTGGGCAAATGGAACAGGCGCTGCGTAATATCGTGGCCGTTGTAGAAAAGGCTGGCGGCCGGATCGAGGATATCACGCGCCTGACCTGGTTTATCATCGACAAGACAGAATATCTGCAACGCCAGCGCGAGGTGGGCGAGGTTTACCGCCGCGTGCTGGGCCGCCATTTCCCGGCGATGTCGATGCTGGTCGTCGCCGGGCTGATCGAAGATGACGCCTTGCTTGAGATCGAAGCGACAGCCCACATCCCGCACAACCTATAAGTCCGACAGCGCCTAGTGATTGTCGCGCGGCATATGTTTGCGGGCGATATCTTTGTAATCAGGCGCATCGCGCAAGGTCATGCCCTCGCTCAGCGGCTGGACCATGCCCCGGAAATACTGCTGCCACGGTGACTGGCTGGCAGGGATCGGATATCCACCAGCGGCCATCAATGCGTCTTTCCTCGCCTGCAATTCGGTGTCCGATATCAGGATATTCGCCGTGCAAGCCTTCAGGTCGATGCGCACCCTGTCACCGGTCTGCAGCACCGCTAGCCCGCCATTATCCGCAGCCTCGGGCGAGGCGTTCAGGATTGATGGCGATCCGGAGGTGCCGGATTGACGCCCGTCGCCGATGCAAGGCAGCGCCTGAACACCCTTTTTCAACAGGTATGACGGCGCACGCATATTCACGACCTCTGCCGCGCCGGGATACCCTTTGGGTCCGGCGCCGCGCATCACCAGAATACAGTTTTCGTCGATATTCTCAGCCGGGTCATCAATGCGGTGATGATAGTCCTCTGGTCCGTCAAAAACGACAGCGCGGCCTTCAAAGGCCTCCGGATCGTCCGGGTTGGACAGATAGGTCTTGCGAAAGGCGGGGCTGATCACGCTGGTTTTCATGATCGCACTGTCGAACAGATTGCCCTTGAGGTTGACGAAGCCAGCGGCAACCTTCAGCGGATCAGCAACGGACTTGATCACATCGTCATTTGTCGAACCGGTGGTGGCGCAGTTCTCGCCCATCCCCTTCCCATTGGCCGTGATGGCATCCGGGTGCGGCAGCAGGTCCGCATCCAGCAGCGCGTTCACCACGGCGGGAACCCCGCCGGCCCGGTGAAAATCCTCACCCAGATATTTGCCGGCGGGTTGCAGATTGACCAGCAGCGGGATGTCATGCCCCAGCTTTTGCCAATCGTCATTGTCCAGCGGCACACCCAGATGGCGGGCAACCGCATTGAGATGGATCGGCGCATTGGTCGATCCGCCAAGGGCAGAGTTGATCACAATCGCATTTTCAAACGCGGCGCGGGTCATGATGTCGGATGGGCGCAGATCCTCCCACACCATATCGACAATGCGCTTGCCGGTTTCATAGCTGATCTGCCCCCGTTCCCGGTAGGGGGCCGGAATCGCGGCAGCACCCGGCAATTGCATCCCCAATCCCTCGGCCAGCGAATTCATCGTCGTGGCGGTGCCCATGGTGTTGCAATAGCCCACGGACGGGGCAGAGGCGGCAGCGATTTCCATGAACTGGGCATCGGTGATCTCGCCTGCTGCCAGTCTTTCGCGGGCCTTCCAGATCACGGTGCCCGACCCGGCGCGTTCACCTTCAAACCAGCCATTCAGCATGGGACCGACTGACAAGGCGATGGCCGGGATGTTGACCGTCGCTGCCGCCATCAAAAGGGCCGGTGTCGTCTTGTCACAACCAATCGTCAGGACCACGCCGTCAACCGGATAGCCAAACAGCGTTTCAACCAACCCCAGGTAAGCCAGATTGCGATCCAGACTGGCGGTCGGGCGTTTGCCGGTTTCCTGAATGGGATGCACCGGCATTTCCAAAGGCACGCCGCCCGCAGCAATAATCCCGTCGCGCACCCGCTTGGCCAGTTCAATATGATGGCGGTTGCAGGGACTCAGATCGCTGCCAGTCTGGGCAATGGCAATGATCGGCTTGCCAGACTGCAACTCTTCCCGGGTCAGGCCGTAATTCAGATACCGCTCCAGATACAGTGCGGTCATTTCCGGATTATCGGGATTATTAAACCACTGACGAGAACGCAGGTCTTCGGGGCGAATTCTGGACAATGGCGGATCCTCTCATGCAAGCGGTGACATTGCGTTGATCATACCAAAAGGCCGACGTTTGCAAGGGATGATCTGTCTTTCAACATAAAGATACGCCAGCGGTGCGATATACCCAACCGCTCGGACGGGAAATATCAAGCCAACGTGTATTGCTCCGATACTGACCCTGTGATGAGATTGGCAGCACAGATGCGTCACCCGATCAGGAGCGGACCCACCAATGCGCGTTTCGCGACGGATATTCATCGGCGGCGGCCTGACCATAGGCGCCGTGACGGTTGCAGGTATCGCAAATCCAAATCTGTTTTACAGCCTGCTGGCACAACAGGTCCAAGGTGGCACACTGTCAGCGCCAGAGGCACACGCCGCCGCATTGGTAGGCGACATCACGCTGATCGATATCCGGCGGCCCGACGAATGGTCCGCAACAGGTAGCGGAGAGGGCGCGCACCGGCTTGATCTGCGCCGCGCCGATTTTGTCGACGAATTGGCAAAGCTGACGGGCGGCGACAGGGATGCGCCGATTGCCTTGATCTGCGCGCGCGGCGTGCGGTCTTCGCGGCTTGCCAATCGGCTGACCGAAGCAGGGTTCACCCAAATCATCGACGTGCCTGAAGGGATGCTTGGGTCAGCCGCCGGTCCCGGATGGCTTGCCCGGGGCTTGCCGGTTGTGACGGACAACTAAACCCAGTCCTACTCCGCAGCAATATGGCTTGAGGCTTCCAATGCCCGCGCGGCATGGCGACGCTCAACCATGGCACGGCGAATGATCGGCGGCGCATTTAAGCCCTCTGGCGTGCCCATATGGCGGGCCGACCAGCGACGGGCCGACAGGTCCACACCGCTGAGCGCAGACAGCGGGATCGCCCCCGCCAGGCTCAGCGCGATGGGCAAAAGCCACAATGTCACCAACCCTTGCGACATCCCGAAAAGTGCGCCGAACCCCAGCACAGTCTCGAACCAATGAAACTTGGCCATTGTGGCCAAGGCGTAATGACCGCCACGCCGGTTCTGCGGCAGCCAGCTTTGACGCTGGCCCAGGAATTTCATCACCACCGCCTTGGTCTGCTGCACCATCAAAACCGGGGCGTAAGCGATGGACAGGACGATCTCCAGCGACAGCGATGTCAGAAACTGCCAGAACCCGCCAAGGTCGCTCAACCGCAACCCGGCCTTGTGAATGACGCCAGCACCAAGCACCTTGGGGGCCAACAGCATCGCATACATGAAAGCCAGGAT
The DNA here is from genome assembly GCF_046762885.1 of Yoonia sp. SDW83-1. Lineage (NCBI taxonomy): Bacteria > Pseudomonadati > Pseudomonadota > Alphaproteobacteria > Rhodobacterales > Paracoccaceae > Yoonia > Yoonia sp. SDW83-1. The sequence goes on along the minus strand of NZ_JBKQXO010000001.1, from coordinate 198,677 downwards.
CATCAGGCTGTTCCCGGTCGTCATCGACGGCCAGTTCACCTGCGCATCAAACCCGCTGAAATACTTGACCACATTGTCCTGTTCCCCGTTCCCGACAAGGGCCCAGATGATCAGCAGGGTGAACCAAGCGGGGGACATCAGATATCCCATGGCCCCGCTGACCAGATGAAACCGCGACATGGCGTGAAACCCGCGGGATGACAGCAGGCTCAGATGCTGCAGGTTGCCCTGACACCAGCGGCGATCGCGCAGGATATAATCAATCAGCGTGGCGGGCACCTCTTCATAGCTGCCTTGGACACGCGGCAGAAACCGCACCGCCCAACCGGCGCGGCGCAGCAGACCAGCCTCAACAAAATCATGGCTCAGAATCAGCTCGCCCTCGCCGCGTCGCGACCGCATGCGTGGCAGACCAGCACAGGATGCAAAGGCGCGGGTGCGAATAATCGCATTGTGTCCCCAGTAGTTGCCTTCCTGATCGGTCCATCGGCTCAGCCCCTCTGCCAGAGGCGCGCCATAGACCCGGTTTGAGAACTGCTGAACACGGGCAAAAACAGTGCGCGCACCAAAGATCGTGGGGAAAGACTGGATCAGACCGGCGGCGGGATCAGCCGCCAACGCATCCGTCAGGGCGACGATGGCATCGCCACTCATCAGGCTGTCGGCATCCAACACCAGCATCGCCTGATAACCGCCACCCCAGCGTTCCACCCAATCCGCCAGATTGCCGACCTTGCGGTCGGTGTTCACGGCCCTGCGGCGGTAATAGACCTGCGTGCCAACCGGAAGGCGTGATCGCAGGTTGAAAAACGCACGTTCCTCTACCTCTGCCGCAGCGGCATTCTGGGTGTCCGACAGGATAAACAGCGCATAATCATGCGCACCGCCATTTTCGGCCAGCGCCAGCATCATGGCAGCGGCATTGCCGAATACATCCGCTGGAACCTCATTATAAACAGGCACCAGCAACGCCACCTTCTGCGATGGTAGTGGTGTTTGGGTGGTCTGCCGGGCGTGCCCCAGAAACAGGCTGCTGATCCCCACAAGCGTTGTGGAAAGCGACAGGGCGATCCAGAAAAATGTGACCGTGATCAATCCAATGATAGCATATTCAAGCGGGTAAAGCCCCGCCATCGCAAACCAGTCCACGATCATCGACACGACGATACCGGTGACCAGAACAGCCGGACCAAAGGCCAACACACGCCACCAGCGCGTGGCGCGGCGATCCATGGCTCCGGGTGCCGAAAGATCGCGGTGCGGCCTGTCCAGCATCTGGATCGGGCGCGCCAGCGGAACCTCTGGCGGCATCATATGCGGGCGGGTCATGCCGTCCATCGATACAACCACACTTCTGTCAATCGCTGCCCGTCCTTGAGGATTTGTGCGCGCAGTTCAACCAGCTTCGCATCACCGGGCAGAATGCTGAAATTGAGACGTAAGCCACCCGTTCCCGGGTTATGCTGCAGAACCGACGGCGACACCTCGCCTGCTGAACCACGCAAAATGACGGTCAAGTCATCAAAGGGCCCCTCAAGGTCAGGATGGGGGGCAAAGTCGATGGCAAACACCGTCTTGATCTGGTCGAACCCCTTGCCCACGCGGGTGTTGATGACCCGGGCCACATCGGGCAGCCCATCGGGGTCGCTGCCCCATTCCATCTGGTAGGCGAAATCCTGACGCTCGCCTGCAATCATCGGGGTGCGGGGCCGCCAATAAGCAACGATATTGTCGTAAATCTCACGATCAGCCGGGATCTCGATCAGCTCGACGGCGCCTTCCCCCCAGTTATCGCCCGGCGTGATCCAGAGTGAGGGGCGCGCCTCGTAATGCGCCTCAAGATCGGCAAAGCTTTCGGGGTCGCGGTCCCGCTGCATCAGGCCGAAACCCTGCGGATCCTTGTCGATAAACGCACTGATCTCCACGTTCTTAGGGTTGGCCAGCGGGCGCCAGATACGCTCTCCGTTACCATTGACGATCAGCAGGCCTTCGCTGTCATGAACCGCTGGGCGAAAGTCGTCAAAGCGATGACGGTTGGTTTCATCAAACAGGAACATCGAGGTCAGCGCACCAAGGCCCACATGGGTCAAATCAACGCGCGGAAAAAGCGTGGCGGCCACTTGCATCCGGGTCGTGTCACCATGGGTGATGATGAACTGATAGGCCCCCGTCACCGATGGGCTGTCGAGCAGGGCATGAACCACGAATGACGTCGCACCCGGTTCCGGTGCCTCCACCCAGAAATCGGTGAAATCGGGAAACTCCTCACCCGCCGGATCAGCCGTGCGCAAGGCGAGACCACGGGCTGAAATCCCATAGGCCTGACCGTTTCCGATGGCGCGGAAATAGCTTGCCCCTTGAAAGACTACAAATTCCTCAAAAATACCCGGCTGCTTCAGTTCCGCCCGCATCCGCAGGCCCGCATAACCCATCGTGTCATCAACCGGCAGATCGGGAAAATCGGCGGTCGTATCAAAAAGCGAAAGATCATAGGGCAAGGCACGCGCCTCACCATCCTCGACCAGATGTATGGTTGTGGGGCGCTCCACGTACAGCCCAGCCGTGAACAGGTCCAGCTTCAGCGGACGGTCCGTACCGTTCCAGATCGCCTTTTTCTCGTTGAACCAGATATGCTGGAACAGATCATAATCCAGCGTGCGCCAACCCTCGGGGATCAGGGGGCGGGCGATATAGTTTTCCTGCGATTTCTGTCGGGCATGCTGGATCAGCCAATCACGCGAAAAGGCTTGCGTCTGCTGCGCGCGCGCGGGTCCCACAGGCAATGTCGCAGCGGCCATCAGGGCCAGAACTGTACGGCGATCCATCATGCTTTGGCGGCTCCTCTCCAAGGCTGGCCCTTGAACCAGGCTGCGGCATAGGCCGTTGCAAGGATGATGGCAAAGCCCGCGACATTGACCATCGCAATCGGCAGCGGGTCACTGCCGGTCTGATCAATCACGAAACCCAGAATGCGCGACAACACGACCGTGGTCAGGAATACAGCCAGCGATTGCTGCCCAACCTTGGTGATCAAGGTCACGATCCCGCGCCACAACCGGGCCAGGATCGACTTGCCCGTTGCCACGATGTAGCGGCCTTGCGGGCCAGCAATGGCCCAGCCAAAATAGGCCACTGCCAGAAAATGAATGTAGCGCAGCAGACCTTCATCGGTCTTTGAAATCCACATCCGGTTCTCGGCACGCCACGGGTTCACCCAATCAAAACCCAGTTCACGGACAGCCACGGTTGAGACCATGAAACCGCCGACCAGAACAGCAGCCACCAGAACAATCATCCAAAGATTGATGGGCGGAGCCGAGATCCAGCCGCTCATCAAACCAAAGCCAGTGAAAAAGACAAGTTGCCAGGTGAAGGGATTGAAAAACCACTCACGGTCGGACCAGGGTTCGGCAGGTAAACTGATCTGCAGCCAGCCGATGCCAAGCCAGTCCAGCAATGCGCCCTGACCCAGAAACCAGACCACACCCACAAACACGGCCACAAGCCACAGATTGATCTTGGCCAGTGCCATGACAATGGGAACCATCACCAGGATCATCATATACATGGGCAGGATATCGAAGAAGTTCGGCACATAGGTCAGCGTGAACAAACCCACCAACTGCTCAGGTGTCTCGTTGAAGAACCGCCCAAGGTTCAGCGAACCGATATAGGATTTGTCAAAATCGCCATTGGTATCGAATGCGGCCAGCGCCATGGCGGTCAGCAGGAACGTGGCGATATGGGCCCAGTATATCTGCCAGACGCGAAATCCGATGCGCGCTGTGCCCAAAACCCAGCCGCGCCGCTGATATGTACGGCCAAAGGCAACGGCAGATGCCATGCCCGAACAAAAAACAAAGATTTCGGCCGCGTCAGACAGGCCAAACCGGGCCGGGATCCACTGGTTCCACCAATTGCCAGGCGTGTGCGCCATCAGGATGATGAACATCGCCAACCCGCGATAGAAATCAAGTCGCGGATCGCGGATGGTCTGTGTAGGGAGCGCGCCAGATGCAGTCATATGTGACGTCTTTTCAACTCTACCAACTGTTGGTCGCACCTCAGGATGCGGCAACCCGCGCTGCATCACCCGCCGCACGCCGCCCATCAGCGATCAGCTTCTGCCGCGCGGCGGCATAGCCGTCAATACGTCCGTTGCGCAGCTTTGTGCGTTTGGCCAGCACGGCTTCGGCCTCATCAAGGAAACCGGCGCGAATGCCGCTATCGATGGTCAGACGTTCAAATACATCGCGCTGGGCATGGCTGCCGCCGGCCCCCTGCAGATCGGCATTGGCCCGTGCGAGATTGATAAACGCGGTTTCGAACTTGGCCTCACCAAAGGCCTCCAGCCCGATCGCTGCGGCAAGTCCCGGGACGGCCATCGCCTTTTGCATGTCCGTCCGGCTTTCCTTGGCATCGCGGTGCAGACGCCCCATCATCGTAGTAATCGCGCTGTGCCGCTGATCACCCACAAGGGCCAGCAGATAGTGCAGGTCAGCAAAGATCAGGCAACCATCCTCGGTCCGGTTGGCAGACAGATCAGCCAGTTCTTCCCACCGGTACCCTACATCAATACCATCCAGCTCCAGACGACTCAGCAGGGATGTGGCGTTCGAGATGTCGCGATAATCATCCGTCTTGTCCTTGCGGATCTGCTGATCGTAAAGGTCCAGCACCACATCAACCTCACCCAGATCAAGATGCATCAGCGCCTTGTGCCACCACACATGGTAACGGAAATTGTTGCAATGGGCCCAAGCCTCTTCACGCCCGGACAACCACTTGATCCCACCGGCTGCATCAGCTGTCATGTCATGGACATGCGCCACCGCGTGCAGCCCCCAGGCATCATCAGGGGCCAGCAAAAGGCCCTCGCGCCCGGCGATCTGGGCGCGGTTGTATTCGCCGGTTTCTTCCAGTGTGAAGGCATGGCAGCCCAGCAGATATCCGTATCCGGGATGCGTATTGGAGTAAGCTGGCAGGACCTGTTCGACCATGCGCCGCATGCCAATATTGTCACCCAGAACAAAACGCAGGGCATGATCCAGTTTCATGGCCAGCGTATCTGTTGGGTTGTCGGCTACTGCGGCCTCAAAATGGCGCAGGGCGGCTTTTGGCTGGCCCATCATCCAGTCGCGCAAGGCGTTCAGGAAATAGGCCTCTCGCTTGCTGGCGGGCATGGCACTATTCGCTGCCTCTGCGGCCTCAAACGCCTCTTGCGCTGTCGCCAACAGCTCCTTGCGGCCCAGCAGGATATAGAACATCGCCTTGACAGCATGACCAAGGGCAAACTGCGGCTCAGCCGTCAGCGTTTCACCAAGATGAGTCGGCGTCGTGGCGCCATGTGCAAGAAACGCAAGCTGCGTCCGATTCCAGCTTTCCAAGGCCTGCGCGTTCGAAATCGTCGTATCCTGCCCGAAAATATCCTGCATCATGTGCCAATCTCTCCTGTGTCCCAATGTCGGTAACAGCCTCTCGTGAAAGACACACCACACAGACCCGTGATTGACGAACCTGTCATAAGTGTTTCAAAGAAGATTAACGTTTCTTATCAGGGCTTTATTTTCAACCGTCGCAAAACCTCGGCAGTATCCTGCCCAAGGCCGGGCGGTGCCCGCCGATAAGTGACCGGGGTTGCTGAAAATTTCAGCGGATTGCCGATCAAACGCACAGCCCCGGTATCGGCATCATCGCAAGCAACGGTCACGGCCATCTCCCTTGCCGCGACCTGATCAGAGGCAAAGACCTGATCAAGTGTCTGAACTGGGCCCACCGGCACGCCGCACCCTTCCAGTCCTTCAATCACGTCATCTATTTCCAATGCAGCCAGCGGCGGCACCAGCGCATCAATCAACGCCTCGCGGTTGTTCAACCGGGCGCTGTTTGTTGCAAATCGTGGATCATCCGGCAGCGTATCAAGCCCCAGAAATCCACAAAAGCGGCGGAACTGGCTGTCATTGCCCACCGCCACGATGACATGGCCGTCAGCTGTGGCGAAAACCTGATAGGGCGCGATATTTGGGTGCCCGTTGCCACGCCGGATCGGGCGCTTGCCGGTCGTCAGATGACTGGTGCCCTCGTTGATCAGCCAGGCAATCTGGCTATCGACCAGTGACAGGTCGATATGCTGTCCTTCGCCGGTCTGATCGCGGTGCCGCAACGCCGCCAGAATGCCAACGCTCGCATACATCCCGCACATCACATCGGCGATGCCGACCCCCACCTTCATCGGCTGGCCATCCGGCTCACCCGTCAGCGACATGATCCCGCCATATCCCTGCGCCATCAGATCATAGCCGGGCTTGTGGGCATTCGGCCCAGTCTGGCCATAACCCGAGATTGAACAATAGATCAGTGCGGGATCAGCCGCGCAGAGCGTGGCGGCATCCAGCCCGTATTTCGCCAATCCGCCCGGCTTGAAATTCTCGATCACAATATCGGATTGCGCGGCCAGTTGGCGGATGGTTTCCTGCCCCTCATCTGTCGCAATATCAACAGCCACCGATAGTTTATTGCGGTTGGCACAGAGGAAATAAGACGACAGATCAGTAGGCTGTCCATCCTTGCCGGTGACAAAGGGCGGCCCCCATGTGCGCGTGTCATCCCCGCCATTGGGGTTCTCGATCTTGATGATCTCTGCCCCCAGATCGCCCAGCAACTGGGTGCAGGTCGGCCCGGCCAGAATACGGCTCAGATCCAGTACACGAACACCATCCAGCGGTCCCATATCAAATCCGTCCGTCATAGGCTTGGCGGTCAATTTCGGCCGCAATCAGGGTGAAACTATCAGCCTGCAAGGCCTCTTCCAATGCGTTGGACAAACCTGCGCGGTCACGGACCGTCACACCATTGCCGCCAAACGCGCGGGCAATTGCGGCGTAGTCATGCGTGCCGAAATCGACGCCTGTATTGTCCATCTGCCTCTGGCGCTGCTTCAATTCGATCAAGGCAAGCGAGGCATCGACAAAGACAACAAATATCGTGTTCTGCCCCAGTTCTGCCGCCGTCGCCAACTCGCCCGCGACCATCAACAGGCCCGCATCACCAGAAAAGCTGACGACAGGGCGGTCGGGTGCCGCGATCTTGGCCCCCATCGCCAGTGGCACGGCACATCCCATGGTGCATAGGCCCGATGATTGCAGCAATGTGCGCGGGGCAGGGCAGGTCCACATTTGCGACAGCAGAATACGATGCGCCCCGCTATCGACAGTCGCAATCGTTTCGGGCGGCAGGACTGTGCGGCAGGTATCAATGACAGCCCCCGGACCCCAGTCCTCATCCACCGGAAAGGCCTGCGCCAACTGGTCCTTCAACGAGGAAATCTGGCCGTCAGCCCATGTCTCGCGTGGGGCAACATCCGCACCCAATGCAACCAAGGTCGCACCGGTATCGGCGATAAAGCTCAGCCCCGCCTGATGCATGTAGTGGTGGTTTGGGACCGCATGGATATCGATTACCCGCTGCGCCGTCGGGTCCCAGGCATTCTGCCAGCCCGTGCGCATCTCAATCGGGTCATAACCTACCAACAGGATCAGGTCCGCCTGACCCAGAAACGGCAATAGATGACCATCCGCCAGCGGCGACAGGCCCGCCCCACCAAGGGCGAGCGCATGATCCTCTGGCAGAACGCCCTTGGCTTTGTAGGTGGTGATGACCGGCACATGGAATGTATCGGCAAAATTGCGCAAGGCATCCTCTGCCCCGTCCTTAAGCACATCCAGACCAGCGACAATGACCGGACGCTGCGCCTCTGCCAGCCACGTGCGGGCGGTCACAAGGTCCGCACCACTGGGGGCAACCGGGCTTGCCGTCACCCGGCCGACGTGCAGCGGGTGGGCAGGGGCGTCGGCTACGGAAATGGGGACATCAATATGCACCGGCCCGGCCCGGCCCTCGGTGGCGATACCCACGGCCTTGTCGGCGATCACGCCACAGGCCTCGGCATTCAGCGTGAATGTGGCCTTGGTGATCGGCTCAAAAACCTTGCGATGATCTAGCACCTGATGGGTATAGGTTTCTGCCTCTGCGGCATCAACACAACCGGTCAGCACGATCAGTGGCACGCGATCCTGCTCGGCATTGGCGATCACATTGACGCCGTTCATGGCCCCTGGCCCGACCGTGGCGACCAGAATGGCCGGGGCACCATCGACGTGATGCACCCCTTCGGCCATGAAACCGGCGGCATTTTCATGCTTGGTCAGTACAAAGCGAATGCCCGCCTTTTCCAGCGCATCAATCAGGGTCAGCACTTCACCCCCCGGCATCCCAAAGGCAAACCGGCACCCGGCCGCATATAAACGGCGCGCCAGAATATCGGCTGCGCGAAGTGTTTCCTGCATATCGTGTCCCTGTCGGTGTGGTGTCAGCGGGTGGCAGCGGTGGCGATGGCGTCAAAGACGGCATCTAACTCTTCCGCAGCTACCATCAGGTCTGCGGTGGCGTCCAGCGCATAGGGCTGAAAGACAAAGCTGGGCTGTTTGTACGATAGGGTCGCCGTGCCGTCGGGTTCTTCGGTCAGGTAGAACCGCACAGGTGCCTCAATCATTGCAGGAACCGAAGCCTCCAGAATACGAACCGCGTAGATGTTATTGAACACGCCAACCACGCGATTTTCAGGGATCGTGATACCTCGCGCCCGGGCGGCACCGGTCGGGCCCGCCTGTGTGACAACGGCCAGACCGTTTTCGCGCACCGCTACTTTCAAGTCGTCCAGCAGATCGTCAAAGCCTTTATCGGTCGCCATGACGACCCAGCCTTCGCGCGGCGTGACGGATTGCGCGGTTGCAGGCAACGCCGCCAGAATAACCATGACCAAAATAAGAAATCGCAAGGGTCCACACCTGTCATCTTCACTTTGCATGGCCATAGCGCAAAACAATGTTGCAGTGTTTCAATTAGATGTGTCGAAGACAAAAAAAAGAGAGGCCGGATCGGCCTCTCTCATAATTTTCGTGATCCGGGCGCCCTAGTTCGTGGCCTTGGTCGTGTAGCAATCCGATCGGATCTGCACACAGATCTGCGTTGCACGGGAATCGCTCACCGGACCAACCGCCACACTGACAAGCGACCCGCTTGCTGAAAAGCGCGGCGTCAGACCGGCCAGGGCACTTGCATTGCCTTGCGATACACTCGCCCAGTGGCGACGGGCGGCCTCTTCTGACCCGAAGGCACCCAGATAGGCAAAATGCGTCCCGCCAGCCGGGGCCGCTTGGGTCGCAACCTCCAAGGCCGCACGCACATCCGCTTGTATTCCGCCACCTGCCGCAGGCGTTGCCGCCCGGGATGAGATACCGGCCGAATTCTGCGTCTGCAGCCGGGGCACATTCACCGCGTTGCTCAGCGATGCATCGTCAAGGCGGATATTCTCCATCCGATCACGCAGGCTGCGCGTGATGCGGCGGGTATCGACCGCATTGTTGACGATGCGCGGCGTGATCAGGATCAGCAGTTCGGTCTGGTCTCGTGTCCGCGACTGACGCCCAAACAGGGCACCAATGATCGGCTGGCGCGCCAGCCCCGGAACACCGGCGCTGCCGCTGGTGCTGCGATCCTCGAACAAACCACCCAATGCAATCGTCTCACCACTATCCACAGCGACCGAACTTGAGATCGTACGCTGCGAAATGATCGGGTTGCCGGTCGAGGCATCGGTTTCACCGATTGTGCTGACCTCTTGCTGGATGTTTAGCACGACAGAGCCAGACGAGTTGATGCGCGGTGTGACCTCAAAGATCACGCCGGTATCGCGGAACTCAACGGTAGAGACAAAGACCTCCGGATTGTTGTTTGCATCCTGCGCGGTCTGCACAGAAATCGGCACCTGATCCCCAACCACAAGGCGGGCGGATTCGTTGTTCAGGATCATCAGATTGGGGGACGAGACGACATTCACGGTCGTCACATCATCCAGCGCATCAATAATCACCGATGGGCTGGCCACGTCAAAGACTGCGCTGAAACCGGGGACCTCAGCCGCGATGCCAGTGCTGGCATTCGAACGGGTCAAACCATAAGTATCCCCGCCATCCTCAAAGAAATACTGCACACCATAGCGCAGCTCGTCATTCAGCGACACTTCGACGATGGTCGCTTCAACCAATACTTGGCGCGGTGGCACGTCCAGCCTGTGCAACATACCCAGAACGCGTTGATATTCATCATGCGTGCCATGGATCAGCAAAGTGTTGGTTGCTTCGCTCGCCACAATCCGGGTTGCGTTCGTGTTCTGATCAAAACCGCCCCCATCAAAGCTGGCACTCACCACCTCCGCATCGGCAGACGGGCCGGTTTCGACCTCGATCCCCAGAATTTGCGACAGGGTGGGGGCGATATCGGCCGCACGCGCATATTTCATGTCATAGGAATAGACCTGCGCGTCGTTCAGACCCTCTTGGGTCAAACGGCGGATCCAGACGGCGACATTCTCCAGCGCGCTGGGCGTCTTGGCGACGGCCAGGATGGAATTGTTTTCGGGGATCACCTCGAACACCACGATGGGTTCAAAGCTTTCATCGGTCTCAACGACCAGTTCAAGACCGTTCACAATAGACTGGGCCGAACGCCCCCGGATCGGGAACACACCAACAGACCGGTTGGCCAGCCAGTTGACGTCAAAGCTGGTGATCGTGTCCTGCCACGCGCGCTGATCGGCAGATGTGCCGGCAAGAACGATGATGTTACGCTGGGCATCGATGCCCACGATGTTGGCACCTGCAAATGGTTGCAGGATCGTGGCCATTTCCTGCGCCCCGATATGACGCAGCGGGATCACCCGCAGCGAATAACCCATCGGTACATCACGGCCCACAGATGCACCGATGCTCAGATCACCGGACAGCGGCACGATGGCAAAGGTGTCGCCACGGCGGACCAGTGCGGCATTGTTCTGCTTCAGCGCCAGTTCAAAGACCTCAATGGCCGTGGTGCGGCTGATCGGCTGGCTGGAGCGGATGTTCACTGTCCCCTGCACGTTGGGATCAAGCACATAGTTTTCGCGCAAAAGCTCACCCAGAATGGCGGCTGCGGCCTCTGCGATGGTGACATCGACCAGGTTCAACGACACGGTGCGTTCGCCGGAACTGTTCACAAAATCGCTGTCGCGGAACAACGGCTGGCGACCGGGATAGATCGTGCCATCGCCCGCCTGCACCAATTGGCCGTCAGTCACACGGCCTTCACGCCGCTGACCGGCTTGGCCATCGCCGCCACCAAGAATGGTGCGGGCACGCCAACTTTCCAAGGCAGTGGGCGCATTTTCATCACGAGAGATCAGGTCATCACAACCCGTCAAAAGCGCAGCCGCAGCCACGCAAAGCATAAACTTGTTCATCATCTGCCTCAATCGTCTGCGCCCGGATGTACCCCCGGTGCGCCCTGCATTTTTGCATTATTGGCACAAGTTTGGCCCGTAAACGCCTAAAAAGGAAAGACAATAATATAGGCCGCGCACATATGTGCTCCATATGCAACGCCCATTCTGCGCCTGTCAGAGCCGGATCGCTGTATTTTTCCAAGCACCTCCGCAGTCAGACCGGTGATCGCCGCGATGCCCAAAATCAGCGAAATCTGCTGTGGTCCGGTCAGCGCACCAAGTCCCGCAGCCAACCAGATGTCGCCCGTCCCGAGCGCCTCGACACCGCGCCAGAACCGGAAAAACAGTTGCAAGCCGAGCAGAATACCACCGCCAATCGCGGCACCTGATGCGGCGTGCGCCCAGGAATCCGTGGCCCATGCCACCACGACACCCAAAGCCAATAGCGGTATCGTCCAGACAAAAGGCAACCACCGCCACGCCAGATCAAGAACCGCCAGCAGCACAAGCAGGCCCACAACAGCGGCCAACACCGCGGCATCCGGTCCGCCAAGCAGTGCTGCAAAGACCACCGTCAGCACCAGCCCGGCCTGCAGACCATGGGTCACGGGGTATTGCCAGCCGCGTATCGCATCGGGCGGCATGACCTTACGCAACGCCGCGCGGCATGTCAGACGCACCGGCCCAAACGCGACTGCAAGGCACATGGCCAGCACAGCCGCCGCTGCTATCCATGCGCCGCCTTCCATCGCTATCGGATCTGCCGAACCGACAGGATTTCATAGCGCATCAGACCACCCCGAAATGACAGGCCGCGCTGGGCCACCTGCGCCTGCAGGGTTCCGCGGGCACCCGTCGTCAGCTGCGCTTCGGCCTCTATCGTGTAAACCGGGCCGCTGCCCTCTACCAGCCAGGCGACGGCGCTGCCAAGCCGCGGCATCGGGCGTCCGGTCGACCGACGCACCAAGATTTCCTCCACATCGCTTGGGCCCAAACCGGGGATGGATTCCAATACCGTGCGCGATGCGGTGCGCGGGTTCACCTGCGCGGAAAAGTTCAGGGTCGTCAGATACCGGCTTGCGGCAGCCGCTGTGTCACCATTGAACCCCGCGCGGATCAGGGCTGTGTAGACCGACCCGATAGTGCCATCGGGTTGTTGCGCAAAACCGGCCAACGCGTCCGCAACGGTGACCGCGTCAAATGCATCGATCCCCTCAACCTCACCAATCCGGACAAGGGCCGGGGTCAGCACTTGCGACGGGGCCTGCAGGATGTCGATCTTGCCCGCCTCATCGATAATGCGATAGGTGACGCGCCCTTCGGCCATTTGCAGGGTGATTGGCGTGCCATCCACCGGGCTGCGCACCTGGTCAGGGTCGATACGACCCAGATCCGCCATGGCGACATTCACACCGCTGCGTGCCAGTTCCAGCGCGCGGGCGGCACCGACCTCGGCACTGACATTCAATGCCTCCTGTCGCGCGGTGGACAGAAAGGCCGAGACGGCCAGCAACAAGGCCAGCCCGATCCACATAACCGTGATCAGAACATAACCGCGCTGCCCGTGTGTTCTGCGGTTTATCTTCATCTCAGATCGCACCGGTCATCCTCCAGCCCGCCGGGTCCCAGTGCGGCCAGACAGGATGTGCTGACTGTTGCGAAAATCCGGGCCGTCAGCATGCGCGCGTCGCCAACCTCAATCGCGATGGCAGCGGGCAGGCCATCATCACCACCGCTACCGGTCTCATAGCGCCAGGTGTCGCCAACACTCGCGCCATCGCGCGGTAGCAGATACAGGATGCGGATCGGTTCATTCGCACGGACGACTTCCGTTTCCTGTGGGTCGTCCGATGCGATGCGGGCGTCGATCTGCCCGAAATGGCGGGCGGCGATCAGGGCATATGTGCTGTCTGAAATCGCTTCAACCCGCAACTCACCGACAAATGCGGGCGTACGACCAGACCCGACCGGTTCGACCACCATGCGTGCGGTGGTACTCGTTCCGATAAAGCGGGCATCTGTCGCCTCAACGCTGGCAGCCGTCACGCCAGAGGCCCAGCCAACCAGCGCGCGACGGGCCGCCAGCCAGTCGGCGGCACTTGTTTCCACTGCGGCGGCACGGCGCTCTGACGCCAGCCGCAACCCCCAACTTGCCCCTGTCAGCAGGGCAAGGGTCATTGCGGCAATCGCCAGTGCCACCAGCGCCTCGGCCATGACAAAGCCAGCCGTTTTCTGACGACGGCGCATCATAATGGCGACTGCGCATAACGAATGGATCGCAGGACAACCGGCGTTGTCGTCTCCGTCGGGTCAGTCACGGACACCGAGACAAAGATCAGCTCATTGGGATAAACCTCGCCCAATTGCATATCAGCTGTGGGGGTCGCCCCGATGATCAGTTCCCACTGCAACCCGTTCTGCGTGCCGGTTTCGACCGTACCAATGCGCAAGGGCAGATCGATACCAACACGATCTATCACATTGGTGGCCAGCAAAACCTTTTCGGCCTGCGCGCTGGTCCGGCGGTCCAGCAAGCTGCCCGTGGACAGCGCACTGTAAAATCCATTGATGATCAGGGCCGCGATGGCCAGTGCGACAAGACTTTCGATCAGGGTAAAGCCCCGCATGCGGCCACGGCGGATCATTGGACCTCCACCCGGCCGGTCAGCCAATCCAACGTCACCGTCGCGGAATGATCATCCTTACTCAGCGTGACAATCAACCCCTCCGATCCGCCCGACGGCTCCAGGATCAGCCGGGCCTCATCAGGCTCGATGGTAATGCCTCGTGCGATGACATGCGTGGCACCGCCCGCCAGCAATGTGCGGTCACTGGCCGACAGGATCACCTCAACGGGGCGACCCAGTTCCAGCGCCCGCAATCGGGTCTGCTGCAAAAACAGCCCCATATCTGCGGCCTCGGTGCGAAGTTCGCCGCGCGCCGTACCGCCAAAACTTACGATACCGATGGCACCCACCATCAGCACGATGGCGACAGCGACCAGCACCTCAACCGTGGCAAGGCCGCGCGCATTGCGGCGTCTAGCCAGAGATATCCGCATTGCGCCCCGTTCCACCGGGCTGGCCATCCGCCCCCAGCGATATGATCTGCACCTGACCATCCTCAAACTTGTAGATAAACGGATTGCCCCAGGCATCGGTGGGCAGCGCACCATCACGGGTATAAGGGCCGTTCCATCCCGCAATGCTGCCGGTATCGCTGACAAGGGCGGTCAATCCCTCAGCCTCATTCGGGACACGGCCCGTATCAATCGAGAATATATCAACCGCGGCGCGCAACTGATTGATCTGCGCCTCAGTCGTGTCAACACGCGACCCCTGCAAGGCACGCATCGCCGCAGGGCCAACAAGCCCCACCAACAGGCCCACGATGGCAACAGCGACCAGCATCTCGACCAGCGAAAAGCCGACAGTGTGGCGCGTTCTGCGCCTAGAACGAGATCGAATTGACAGACACAATGGCCGAGAAAAGCGCATAAAGGCTGACCCCTACAAGTAGTCCCACAATGATGATCAATGCGGGTTGGAATAGCGCGAGGAAACGTTCCAGGTCACGGTCGGCAGCCTCGCGCATTTCTTCCGCCGCCCGTTCGATCATACCGGACAGATCGCCCGTCTCTTCACCAATCCGCACCATCTCCACGGCAGCGGACGGCATGATATTCGCCCCCGTAAAGGCCGTTGACAATGCTGCACCTGTTTCCACCTCGGATGATACCTTTTTCAAGGCACTTTTGACACGGCCACTGGGTGCGGTTTCGGCCACAACGCGCAAGGCTTCACTCAGGATCACCTCGCGGCGCAGCAGTGCACCCAGGATGTGCAGGACAATCATGACCTGATTGCGGCCAATGACATCACGCACCAAGGGTAGGCGGGATGTCGCCGCTGACAGGATGGGCAAGGCCTTGCCACGACGATGCAGCAGCCACAGGGCAAAGCCACCAAACAGCAAGGCCGTCACGATAAGCGGCCAGATCGCACTCAGCGCAGCCGAAATGGCAAAGATCGCCCGCCCCAGCACAGGGATCATATCCATCCGATCCTCAACCAGCGGGCGGAATTGGGGGATGATGGCGATCATGATCAGCCCCACCGAAATCAGGGCAACGACCAGCAACAGGCCGGGATAAAGCAATCCGGTCATGATGCGGCGGACCAGCATCAGCCGCTGTTCCAGAATACCGGCGGCAGTCGCCAGCGCCTCTGACAGATCACCCGAAATCTCCGCCCCGCGCACCAGCGCAAGGGTTGCGGCATCCTCCAAGCCCAGATGCGTGCGCAGCCCGTCCATAAACCCACCGCCTTCGCGCATATGCATGCGCAGCGCTGCGGCGGATGCTGAAATGGAGCCATCATCGCCTTCCGCCATGATCGACAAGGCACGGTCCAGATTGATCTGACTGCCGGTCAGCTTAGCCAGCCGCGAAATCACCGCCACTTTCTGGCGTTGGGTCAGGCGGCCGACCTTGCCGCTCCGCTTGGCGGCAACCGGTTCCTTCGGCTTCGACGCCGCAATCTCAATCGGATATAGCCCCTCGGCACGCAGCTTTTGGGTCGCGTGCGCACTGTCTCTGGCCGCGATCTGACCTTTCTTGCGCAGTCCTTCGCCGTCACGTGCGGTATAATCAAACAGAACGGTCGCAGCCGTATCCGGCATGGTCAGACCCAGAATTCGCCGGCGCCGAAGACGCGGACCAACTCGTTCAATGTCGTCTGACCACGGGTGAACAGGCCCAGCCCTTCAAGGCCCATATTGCGATAGCGGGGCTTCTGGCCTGACGCAGCCGCCAGTGCTTCGCTTTCATTCATCATCTCAAACAATGCCATGCGGCCGGAATAGCCGGTGTTGTTACAATGCTTGCAGCCCTTGGCCACATGCGGGGCCCATTTGTCGGGATGACCCAGCGCAGGATCGGCCTCAAAGAAAGTTGCGGCCAGCGATGCGTAGCTTTCATTGACGGTCAGATCGATTGGCTCAGAACAGTGTTCGCACAAGGTGCGTACCAGCCGCTGCGCGCCCACCAACCGCAAGACGGATTTCAGCAGATAATCCGGCACGCCCATATCAGCGAGGCGCAAAACAGCCTCGGACGCGCGATTTGTATGAAGGGTCGACAACACAAGGTGACCGGTCAGCGCCGCCCGCACAGCAAGCTCCGCCGTTTCCGCATCCCTGATCTCACCCACCATCAGCACATCGGGGTCATGGCGCAGAACCGACCGCAGCGCGCTGGCAAAGGTCCAGCCGAGGTCCGGTTTGATATCAATCTGGATCAGGCCCGGCGTCTGGATCTCAACCGGGTTTTCGATCGTGATGATCTTGCGACCTGTCTCGTTCAACTCAGCAAGTGCGGCGTGCAGCGTTGTGGTCTTGCCGCTACCGGTCGGGCCAGTCACCAGAATCAACCCATTGGGCTGATCCAGTGCCGTCATCAACCGATCACGGGCCAGGGCAGGCAGGGCCAGACGATCAAGCCGGGCCAGATGCTGGCTGTTATCTAGCAAACGCAGCACCAGCGTCTCACCATGCACAGTGGGCGCGCTGGCCACACGGATATCAATCGACCGACCGGCGGATTTCTGGCGGATGCGGCCATCCTGCGGCAGACGACGCTCACTGATATCCATACCGGCCAAAATTTTCAGGCGGGACACGACACCTTCATAAAGGTGGCGTTCAACAGCCGGGGACTCGACCAGAATACCGTCAACACGCAGACGGACGCGCGGGCCGCTTTCCAGATTTTCGATATGAATGTCCGTGGCTCCGCTCTCCACGGCTTTGGAAAACAGCGTATCCAGATATTTGACGGTCGGCGCATTATTGGCCAGTTCCATCAGCTTGTCGGTGTCCAGATCACCGTCCGACAGCATGATGACGTCAGCACTTGGCTGATCAGCCGTATCTGATTCGGCGGCGGCGGCCTCGCTCCGGGCCAGGGCCGCCTCGATATCGCGATCGGTCGATACGGCAAAATCAATGTCATCGCCAAAGATCATGCGCAGCGCCTGGCGGACCTGCTGGGCCATCGGATTGGCCATGGCAATTCGGGGGCGGCCAGCGTCCGAGATCGACAGCAACGCCACACTGTTCCGTTTCATATAGTCCAGCGACAGGCGGTCATCGCTTGGCAGGCGTTCTGGGAAATCATCCAGCTTTATCAGGGGTAAATTGTTGGTTTCTGCAACCGTTTCAGCCCAGGCACTTTGGGACACGATACCAAGACGGTCCAGCACAACGCGCACTGGCTGGCCAGTGGACGAACTGATCTGGCGGGCCTTGATCACATCATTGGCCGCCAATGTGCCGTCCTGCAGAAAGCGGGCGGGGATCTCAATATCGTCCAGATGAACCGTTAATACGCGTGCCATGTGCCTGCCATCCTAAGTCGCCCACCCAGATAAGCATGTGCCGGAATAAACCGATCGGCCCTGACTCGCAATTGAATGTTCGGAAATCTGTCAGAACTGTGGCGCACTGTTCCCCAAACTAGCGGTAATGCGACGCATATCTGCTTGATTGTTCCAAGTGTTGTTTGAGGCATTGGCGGAAACAGGCTCAGAATGGCGGGCGGCATCACGGGCTTTTGACAGGTTAACGGTTGACCCATAGGCAATCTGTCAACGCAACGTTCCAACCGGGGGACAGTATGACGAATTACAAGGTAGCTTCTTGGCTAGTTTCGACTGCCGCAACAGTGGCGCTGATGTCGATGGCATCAGCCGAAACGCAGGCAAATGTTTCATCAGTGACCGTGACAGAGGTGACGAAAGTGGCGTCAGGCGCCACCGAAGCCAATAGTCTTCTGCGCAAATGGACACTCCCTGCCGCTGGCACATTTGCCTTCCATGCGCCTGCCAATTCCGGCGTGCAAATCAAGATTGACGGTCAGGTGATTGTTGATGCCACTGGCGAACGGCTGCAGGAAGTTGGGCAACCGATCACCGGCATTATCACCCTTCAAGCCGGTGATCACGCGATCGAACTGACGGGCGTCACCGCCGACCATCCGCTTCTGGGCCAGATCACGGTCAGCCCTGTCGGCAGTGATCCGCAGTCGATCATCTCACAAACTGCGGCACTCGAGGCGACAGAGGCCGCGACCATCGCGGCATCCCGCGCGGCAATTGATCCAGCTGCGGCGCCGATCACCAACAGCACACCGGCCACAACAACGGCAACCGCGACAACCCCGTTCTCAATCGGGGGCGGATCTTCCAGGGTACAACAGGTCGCCTCGGCATCAGCTGCGGCCAAGGCACCAGCAACGGTCAGCACACAAACCGCATCCGTATTGGCGCCATCAGGCAATGGGCAGACAATGCAGCGGGGTGCATTGGCATCTTCTATCGGGCGTTTGGGGTCGATCGGATCGGTACCGATGGTCCCGGCAGCATTGGGCAGTGGCAATGGCGGTTCGTCCCGCAACCCCGGTAACCCGAACCCACCGCCGCCTCCACCGCCACCTCCCCCACCGCCACCGCCACCGCCACCAATGGACAGCGTCGTGATCTCGCCGCTGACCCCACCGGCCAATGTGACGCTGACCAGCGCGGTCGAACTGACAGCGGCAGGTAATGCGGCAGGGCAGGTCGCCAATACCGGTGGGACCCTGTTTGGGGCGGTGATGGATAGCTCTGTATATGACATAGTAAATGTGGTCGTTTCGCCCTCGGATCGCACCACAACTGTGGACGTCGGGCCGGAGACTGGTCAATTTGCAGTCCGGCTTTTTGAAGAAGACTTCGCACAAGGCGCAGAAGTAACTGTTACGCTGACGGGTGGATCCAGTTCAGTAGCCGAAGTCGCTTCAGCGCCTGTCAACTACACCGTAACCGGTGTGGCACCAACGGACGGAGCGACCCAAGCGCTCTCCCGTATGGCATTCGGTCCGACGCCCGCACTTTATGCCCGCATCCGCGGCATCGGGTTTGAGGCTTATGTCGAAGAACAGCTCAGCCCGGCCACGGTAGATGATCGGGGTTTTGAATCGACGCAACCCCAGCGTCTGCTCAAGCCGAACACCAGAAATGGCGGCGAAATGCTGCGGTCGATCATGGCCTACGAGATTTCGCGCGCCGCGTTCAGCCAAAAGCAGCTGCAAGAGGTCATGGGCCAGTTCTGGATGAACCATTTCCACGCGGTCACCAAAGACACCGACATGTTCCAGCAGAACATCGACGACCGGGAATTCTTCCGCCAGAACGCGCTTGGCAACTTTGAAGACATGCTGCTTTACAGCGCGCGCAGCCCGCTGATGTCGCAATATCTGGACAACGACCAGAACCGTCGTGGCCGGATCAACGAAAACTACGGTCGCGAGATCATGGAATTGTCGACCGTTGGCGTCGATGCAGGTTACGGCCCAGAAGATGTGATCGCCGTATCGCGGATCTTCACCGGCTGGGCCTACCGCCGCACCAACCCCAATGCAGAAGGTGTTGCATCAGAATACGAGTTCGAGTTCTTCCCGGACCGGCATGATGTGGACGACAAGACCATTCCATTCCTTGGCATCACCATCGACGGACGCTCTGGTGAAGAAGGTGTCCAGGAAGGCGAAGAGTTGGTCTCGATCCTGGCCCAGCATCCGATGACACGTACCCGTATCTGCGGCAAGATCGTCCGACTGCTTGTAGCCGACAATCCGCCTGCCAACCTCACACAGGCCTGTGCAGCGGCATGGGAAAGCACCGGGGGCGAAATCGCACCCATGCTGCGTGCGATCCTGCTTGATCCGACCTACCGTCAGAACGTCGAATATCAGCGCTCAAAGGGCAAAACCCCTGTCGAATACGCGATTTCGTCGATCCGCGCCTTTGGGGCCACGCCAAGCGGCAGCACCGAACAGGTGGAACGGTTCTATCGCGGGTTCAATCAGGTCTTCGAAGACGCGGGCATGGATCCGGTTCGCTTCCCACTCCCAACCGGTCTGCCAGAGGTCGCGACAGCATGGAACAACTCGGCCTCGATGATCGCGGCTTATCGCAAGATGACCGAAATCACCCGCGATCCTGACCGCTACGGGCTTGACCTGATGGATGGCATCAATGACGCAGGCCTCGAATCCGCCGAAGAGGTTGCCAGCTACATGCTGACCGTGGCCACAGCCGACCGGTTCTCGGAAGAAGAATTCGACGCCGTGCTTGAGGCGCTCAAAGGGTCCGACGGCATCTTTGAACCCCGGACACCGGGCAATGATGAAACGCGGGCATTGCGCCGGGCCATGGGCATGATCGTGGTCACGCCAAGCTTCCAACTGCAGTAATTGCCAGTCCGACCAAAGGGTATGGAGTAAGACACTATGAAAACGCGCAGAGACTTTATCAAATCCCTCACGGCGGCTGCGGCCATGGCCGGGACGGCAGGTGCCCCCAAATTCACCTTCGCCCAAGAGGCCGGCGGCAAGACCTTCATCAAGGTCTTCATGCGGGGCGGCGCTGACGGGCTTCACCTGTTCCCGCTCTACGGCGACAACTTCTATTACGATTACCGCCCGGAACTGGCGATTGCGCCACCCAATGGCGACAGCAGCAGCGCAATTGACCTCGGCCCGGCGGCAAGTGGTATGCGCGGCATGAACCCCAACCTGGCCTTGCTGCATTCGGAAATCTGGGAAACCGGGAACATGATGGTGGCGCCTGCGACGTCCTTTGCCGGTGCAAACCGGTCTCATTTTGACTGTCAGCGCTGGATCGGCACCGGGGCACGCAACAATCTGATTGACGGTTACCTCAACCGCTACATGCAAAACGTGCCGGGCACAGACCACCCTCTGCGTGGGATGGTGGCAGGCAAGTCCTCGATCAGCACAGAAATTCGCGGCGAGATTAAGGTCGCAGCGGTCAATCGGGGCAGCGACTACAACCTGGTCAACCGGGATTTCTGCTCTGGCACCGATTGTGCCGACAACCGGCTGACCGAGATCATGCGCGAAATCTCCTCCCATGATGTGGACCTGACCGGGACAGAGATGGAAATCCGTGAAAACCAGCTTGTCATGCTCGACACGATTGCCGAGGTGCAGGCCGCAGGCGTCGATTACGTCCCCAATGCTGATGGGCTTCAATACAGCAACAGCGACCTCGGGCGCGGGCTGCAACTTTGCGCGCAACTGCTCAAGGCAGGCGTGCCACTCGAAGTGGCCGCGCTTGACTGGAACATCGGCTGGGATACGCATTCCAACCAGATTGCTGACAATGGCGATCCGTTCACCAATCAGGACAAGGGCTATCACAGTCGGATGGTGCGGGGCGCCAATGACTTTGTGACCTTCTACCGTGACATGGGCGCAGAGATGCAGAACATCGTTGTGCTAACGGGCAGCGAATTTGGCCGGACCAAGAAACAGAATGGCAGCTTCGGCACCGACCACGGGCAAGGTGGAACATGGTTCGCCTTTGGCGGCCCAACCCAGCAGGCGGTTGCCGCGGATGTGTCGACCATTGACGACACCGTTGTTGATCGGAACTGGCTGCCCACGCTGACCAGCTACCGTAATATCGTCGGGGAAATCATGGTCCGGCATATGGGAATGGACCAACAACTGATCTCGACCATCTTCCCGAATCATACGTTTGAAGACTACTCTCTGTTCCGAGGAGCGTCTGCCTGATCAGTCCGACTGATCTGCCAAAAATGGGGGCGATCATTGAGGAACGGATAGGAACAGCGTGGCGGACAAGACCAGTGGTCGCATGTTTGCCCGGGCGAGTGCGCCGCTTGGGCAAAGACTAAACAGATTTCGCAATCTCGCACTTCAAGGCGCGGCAGAACTTGCCGCGCCGCCTGCATTTGCGCAGCCCCGTTCCGAGTTCTATGTCGAAATCGGAGATGGTCCGCCGGTGTTTCGCCGCCCTGAAAAACCGGGTGAGGTCGAAATGACTACGGAGAACATCACCCATCTGGCACAAAAAACAGGGAATGCGCCGATTGATCTGGTCTTTGCCGATAACAGCTGCATCGACCTGAAATTCAAACTGCCCGACGGGTTGCTACCCGAACTGCGGCAGATCATCGACAATGAAATTCAGTTCCGGTCCCCTTTCAACGAAGGCGCTTCGCTGTGGTTCTGGGTGGCAGAAGAGCTGCCCGACCATCGCTGGCAGGCACGTGCGGCGGTCACCCTGAAAGAACCGGTGGAAAAGCTTCTCGCGCTTTTGTCCGAACATGACCTGCCAATCGGGGCCGTCCGTCGCGAGGCCAAGGACACGCATTTCGCGGCCTACCCGTCCTGGGCGGGCACAAAAGCGGCGAATACGGATCCGAAAGGGCTGCTGAAAAAACTGCCCGCCACGCTAAAGCTCAGCGTGCTGGGCGCGCTGGTCTTTTGCCTTTCGGCTCTCGCGCTGACGATACAAAATGGGCTCACGCAATCACGGCTCAGCGGGCAGGTGGACGCCGCGCGCGCAACCATCAGCGCGCAGGCCCAAGCCTCCGCCGGATTGCGCAGCCTTGACCGGGCCATCACGCAATCCACCTACAAAACCGCACTGACCGGCATTCTCAGCCAGCTTCTACCTGATGGCGTCTGGCTTGATCAGCTGGTGATCGAGGATGATACCGTCACGCTGATCGGTTTTGGGCCATCTGCGGCGGAAATCACACGGCTTCTGGCAACCCTGCCAGAACTGACCGACATCCGTTTTGCCTCCCCTGTCACCCGCGACAATGCCCAGTCGCTTGAACGGTTTCGGATCGCGGCCACATTGGTTGAGGCCGGATCATGAGCGATTTTCGTTTCGCAAAACCGGCGGCGCCCCGCAGGATGGTCTATGTGGCCGGCTATGGGCTGGCAGCAATCATTGCCTTGGCGGGGGTGCTGTTCTGGTCCGGCACATCCGGCAGTCGGGCCGCGATCGGCGACATGAAAACCACCATCGCACGCGCACAGGCCTTGGCCGACAGCCCTGCCAGCGGCCTGGGGGCAGAGGCGTTCTATCAGGGTGACACGCCGCAACTGGCGCAAGCCGCACTGCAAACCACCTTGCAGGAACTGGCAGAAAATTTCGGCATCCAGATCGAGGTCATCCGCACCGACGAAATCGAACAGATCGACAATCTTGTCAGGCTTAACCTCACCCTGAACGGCGTCGCGCCAGAGGCGCGCTTAGGCGAATTCCTGCATGGGCTGGTCGCGCTTGAACCAATGGTGGTCGTTGAACAGCTCAATCTGCGCCGGGCGCGCACCTCTCGCAGCGATCCGGAACGGCGTGTCGCGTTTCAGGCCCAGCTTTACGGGATGACGGGCAGATGAGCGGCAGAAATCCGACATCACAGCTTGGCAACTTGCCCGGTATCCTGATCTTTGCAGGCTTCTGTGGTCTTGCGGCGTGGATCTGGGTACCCAATACGCCGCAGACCGTGACCCAGACGCGCACGCCGACCGATACAGTTGGCAGCCGGGTCGCCGACGGGGTGCAGCAACTGTCCGAACTGATCCCCGTGACAACGGAACGCCCCCTTTTTCACGCAACGCGCCGTCCGGTGGAGGTTGCCGCACCCGCCCCGGCCCCGGCAGCGCCCGAACGCACGCTGTCTCTGGTGGGGATCTTGGGTGAGGATGGAACCCAGATCGCGCTTGTCCGCATTTCCGGCAGTAGTGAACTTTATAGGGTTGATGCCGGGGGGCAGCTGGGGCAGTGGACGATATTGGCCATCGGCGACAGTTTTGTGCAGGTCAGCAAGGATGATGGTGATCCGATCCTGCTGACCATCGGCGAGTAGGGGAACAGCGACTCCCCAGCTATCGTAGTTGCAGGGTGACCTGACCGGATGTACCGCCGCTCGAACAGCAGGGGTGCGTTGGCGGATATGTTGCCAGAGGGCAACAGCAATGCGGGTCAGCGAGGCATCGAGATGCCGCCAGGACGCCTGTATTTCCACCCGATTACGCTTTGGATCGACGATTTGGCAGTTCAGGCATAACCTTGGGTCAGGTGCAGGAAATGTTAATAAAATGCAGAATCGGCCATGTTGCTATAAACGCGCCATGTGGATATCCATTGAAAAACAACTAGGAGTTCAATTGCTTCGCGGCCGGAGACAATTTGCGGTTAACCTGTTAGCCACGCCAATCGTGCCTGCGCAACATGTTCCAACGAACGTGGCAACGGCGAACATCACCTTCCGCAAGCATTGACGACACTGGAGCGACGAAACCTGATGTTGAAGAAAATTGCCACGGCACTGCTCTGTACGGCGGCCCCTGTTGCGTTGATCGCCGAACCGGTTGAGTTACGCTCGTCGGATGGGTTCATCAGCGTCGTGGGCGAAGTCGTGGGTTTCAACGGTGTCATGTTGTCCGTCGAAACTTCAGTGGGTGTAGTCAGCGTGCCCATTTCCGAAGTGGGATGTTACGGCAACGCCTGCCTCAGCCTGCTCGCAGAAAATGACTACGGGCTGACGGCCGATAACTTCACCGAAGTTGTCGTGGGCGGGGGCGCGCAAACCGCTGTGGCCACCCCTCCAGCCCAGCCGACAGTTGTCGATGAACCAGCCGCCACCCCGGTCGGACCGCGTGAAGACAACATGATAGTCAGCTTCGAAGATCCCGAATTCGAGGGACTGTTTCAGGCTCTGGCGCAGGCCTATGCCTCTGCCGGCAACGTGACGTCTGATCTCGATCTCGCCACGCCTGATGAATTCACGCTGTCCAACCCGGCCAGCAACGCCACCGCAACGCTCAGCACAGCTTCGGGGCAGGATGACGGCGATATTGAACTGGTCATCGCGCCGCTGACCGGCACCGCAGCCCGGGAACATCAAAGCCCGGCGGACTGGTCGCTGACCGGACCGATCAATTACCAGCTTCTGGGTCTCAAGGCGTTTGCTGTGGTCATCGCACCCGACGTCGGTATTCCGTCCTTGTCCCTTGATGATCTGGCGGGCATCTACGCGTCCGAGATCACCAACTGGTCCGAGGTTGGCGGCCCCGATCAACGCATCTTGCCATTGCAGGCCCCTGTCAACACCACGATCCGCAACGAATTGATCCGCCTTGTCATGGACCCGGCAGACAAGGAAATCGCCAATAACGTTCTGACGATGGCGGATGAGGCGGCGATCACCGCATCAATCAACCAGTTCCCGGGCAGTATCAGCCTGGTGACACTCGATGGCGCGATGGACAGCAACGTGCTGCCCGTTTCGGGTGAATGCGGGCAGGTCGTGACGCCTGAACCTTTCAACCTCATCTCGGGTGATTACCCGCTGATCCGGCCTGTCATGGCCCGGTTCGACACATCGCCTAACACGTCTCTGATGACAGAATTCTTCGATTTTGCATCGACATCTGCGGCACAAGCGCCGATTGCCGCACAAGGCTTTTTCAACCGGCAGCCGACAACACAAAACCCACTGACCAACGACAATCGACTCCTGGCGATTCTCCAAAGTGAACTGACTGACGTGCAGCGGCCTGCCGCGGCGCAGATGTTCGAAGTGCTCTTCGACGCCGATC
Organism: Yoonia sp. SDW83-1; assembly: GCF_046762885.1. Taxonomy (NCBI): domain Bacteria; kingdom Pseudomonadati; phylum Pseudomonadota; class Alphaproteobacteria; order Rhodobacterales; family Paracoccaceae; genus Yoonia; species Yoonia sp. SDW83-1. The sequence continues at coordinate 172,875 of NZ_JBKQXO010000001.1, read as the reverse complement.
GTCTGTCACCCACAATGATCGGTGGTGCGGTCAGCGGCCCCGAGGGCGGCTGGAACCGGTCCATGTTCCGCGGGCTTGCCGAAACGCTGGCCGATGACGCCTATGCCGGTCGTGAAGTCTTCTTTGTTGGGCTGGCGGAAAGCGATAGTGGCGAACAAGCGGCCATTGATGCCTCTGCCCAGGCCGCAGCCGAAATGCAGGCCGCTTTTGGGGCATTCGCGTCAGATGTGATCTTTGCCAATGATCTGCAATTGTCCGCCTACGGGTTCGGCAACGTGGCACAGGCCACCTGCTACCGCGCACAAGTGGCAAGTGACACACGAAGCCGGGTTGAAATCTGGGTCCGGTAAAAGTCAGGCGCTGCCCAGTGATGCGCTGATCCGGGTGCCAGGCACATCAGCGACGATAAGATCATACACGCATTCTGGGTGTGACCGCTGCAATCAAACCTCGCATTACTGTTTGTAATACCAGCCGCCTTCGCTGACGCTATTGATAATCAGCGGGCGTGATATCGCCTAACAGGGCGATCACATGCTGTTGTGATGCGGAACCAACGGGTGCAAACAAGCGCCAACAATCATAGGTAAGGTTTATGACCAGACGTATCATCGCATTCGCCCTGACGGCTCTCCTCGCGATTTATGCAGGGACCGTATCGGCACAACAGTTGAGCCTTGCGCAGGTATCGCAATATCTAAACCAGCTGCAGACGGCGCAAGGGGGCTTTACCCAGATCAACGCGGACGGAACCCTGTCCACCGGCACGATCTATATCAAGCGGCCCGGCCGGATCAGGTTCGAATACAACCCGCCCGAAAAATCGCTTGTGATCGGGCAGGGCGGGCAGTTGGCCATTTTTGACCCGCGGTCGAATACCGGGCCAGAAACTTACCCCCTTAACCAGACCCCGCTGGGGATCATCCTGCAGCGGAATGTGGATCTTGGCCGGGCACGGATGGTGACCGGGCAGACCTCAGACGGAACAACAACAACGATCACGGCCCAGGACCCCGACAACCCGCAATATGGCAATATACAGATGGTGTTTACGGCCAATCCGGTCGAACTGCGCCAGTGGATCGTCACCGATGATCTGGGCACCCAGACGACCGTGATCCTCAACGATCTGGTGTCAGGGGCCAGCATCAGTGACCGCAAATTCAACATCATTGCGGCCACACGGGACTGGAACCCCTAAGCCCAGCCGCAGCAATCCTTTTTCAGGCGGTCCTCCGGGGCCGCCTTTTGCGTCGCGGGCGGCGCGCAGCTCATCTCCTGCCGTGGTTTGCAGACAGCACCATCCTCAACCAGAACAACACGCAGGCCATCATGATCGGCCTGCAGCCCATCAATCAGATAGCGGCGCAAGCCCTGATTTTGCGGTGCGTATTCAACAGAAATCGGGACAGTGCCAAGACCATCAATCACCGCCACGCTGCGGCGCGCAATGGATGCGAATTTATCAACGCTCATATGCGTCCCGTGGCTGCCATCCAGCAGTTGCAACTGCGCTTCCTCCCAGTTTGACCGGCGGCCGCCACAATCAATGCTGTTCACGCTCAGATGCTTTAACTCGGTCACATGATATCCTGTACCGATATCGCCTGCGTCTGTTCGAAAGACCAGCGGCAGGTTGGCAGCGGTCCCTTCAAATTCATTCACTAGTTGGTCAAGCGTCGTGACTGTTGTCGCCATTTGCATTCTCCTATTTCAACAACTATTGAAATGTTGCACATGCTGAAAAACATTTCAACAGGAATTGAAATATGACCGAACAACAGGTGATCGACGCTCTTGGCGCGCTGGCACAGGAAACGCGGCTCCGGATCCTGCGCTATCTCGTCAGCAAGGGGCAGGTTGGGGCGGCTGCGGGCGACATCAGCGCGCAGGTCAGCGCTTCCGCCTCCGGTACCTCGTTCCATCTCTCGGCACTGGCCGACGCAGGGCTGGTCACAGCGACACGGGTGTCCCGCAGCATCATCTACCGCGTCGATTTCAACGCCATGGGCAGCCTGATCGGCTATCTGGTCAAAGATTGCTGCAAAAGCGACCCGCGGGTGATCCGCTGCTGTTAGCGCTTACCGCAGGACCGTAGCTGCGTATCATACAGAACCGCACGGGCCTCGACCTCGCCAGCAATCCGCACCAGCCAGCTTTTGGCCCGCCAGGTGCCGCGATTATAGCCCGACCGTCCATCATGATAGGCCAGATACTGATTGCGGGTGTCATAGATCGGCACGCCGGTCTCCTCGACCGTTTTGGTCATGTACCAGCCCATGAAATCAGTGGCGGCAAAGATATCATCGCGGCGGGCACGGCGGCCTGCGACCTCATCCTGATACTCTTCCCACGTCCCATCCAGCGCCTGTGAATATCCAAAGGCAGATGATTGACGCCCCACCGGGATCACACCCAGCGCATATTGATGCGGGGTGCGGTTATCGCTGATGAATTTGCTTTCCTGATAGATCATCGCCATCAGCGACGGGGTCGGCACGCCATATTTGCGTTCCACCTGCTGGAAAGCTCTCAGGTATTCGGGGCGCTGCGATACGATACTGCAGGCATCATCCAGCTCGCGCGGGGCCGAGCCATAGCCCGAACCACCACCGCTGCCACAACTGCCCAGGGCCAGCATCAATATCATAGCGCGAAAGAAACTGCTCATCTGCCTCTCGCTTTTCTTTGTTTTTTTGCACGATAACCGATCAGAACCCGCCTGTGAACGACAAAGACGGCTCCAACAGCTGACAAAGTGCAAGGATCAGCGGCAAAGCGACCACCGACAGAAGGGTCGAGGCGACAACAAGCCCAGCCACCGGCTGCGCGTCAGTGCCGTATTTCTCCGCCAGCAGATAGGACGTAACAGCCACGGGCGTGGCCACCTGCACGATCAGAACCGCGGCAGCAACCGGCTCAAGATCAAAAAGGACGGCAGCACCATAGGCCGCAGCGACGCAAATCAGCACCTTGACCAGCGACAGGACCAATGCCTGACCCATCGCCTTGGTTTCCAACCGGGCCACAGCCACGCCAAGGGTGATCAACATCAGCGGAATCGCCATCTGGCCGATCAATTCCAGTGCATTTGTCAGAAAAACAGGCGTCTGCCAGCCCTGCCACAAGAACAACGCGCCCAGTAACGTCGCGGCAACCAAAGGTTCCTGAACCACCCGTTTCAGCGACCCGCCATCGGACACCATCCAGATACCAATCGTAAATGACAGGATCGCCATCACCGCAAAAACCACGACCGCATATCCCAACCCTTCAGCCCCGAAGGCGAACAGGGCCAGCGGCAAACCCAGATTGCCGGTATTACCGAATGCCAGCGGCGCGACAAAGGTCGGCACATCGAGACCCAAAGCCTTGACCAGCAGGAAACTGGCAATCATCACAACAGCATAGGCGGCCAGTGAAGCAAGCGACAAAGCGGCCAGCGCTTCCGGTGCAACCTCGGTGCGCATCAGTGCGACAAAGATCAGACAGGGCACCGCGAGGGTCATTGCAAGGCGGGTGACAAACTGCACCCGATACTCGAATCCCAGCTTGACCCAGACAATTCCAATCGCTGCCAGAAGGAAAACAGGGGCCGTGATGTTCAGTACTGTCAGGACGATGTTCACAGACTGTTTCCTTGATTTCTGAGCCCGAAACCTAGACTTTTCAGGGTTGGAGGGCCAATATAGAGCGGTGGGGAAATGTAATTATGTTTAAAACGCGTGCGAAATATCACTTAGGGCAGGTTGTCCGGCATCGAAAGCACCCTTTCAGAGGGGTGGTCTTTGACGTGGACGCCATGTTTTCGAACACCGATGCCTGGTACAACGCAATCCCCGAAGACAGCAGGCCCAAAAAGGACCAGCCCTTCTATCACCTGCTGGCCGAGAACGAACAAAGTTTCTACGTGGCCTACGTGTCCGAACAGAATCTTGTTGCCGACTATTCCGGTGAACCGGTCGATCATCCCGACCTTGATGACCTCTTTGGCCCGTTCGAAGACGGACAATACCCGCTGCAGGTCCAGCTGAATTAGGTTTCAACAGCACGATGGGACTGGTCATTGCCTGTCCCGATGTTAAATCTCCCTTAAGCTCGCAAGGAAGATGAAACATGCTCGTCGTCATATCCCCCGCAAAGTCGCTCGATATGGAACCGGTCAGCGTCACGCCGACGCAACCGACGTTCCAGAAAGAGGCGACGAGCCTGGCTCGAACAGCCCGCAATCTGACACTGACAGATCTGCGCAAGCTGATGGGCATCTCGGATGATCTGGCGCGCCTGAACCGGGATCGTTTCAAGGATTTCGCCGCAGAACCCAAAACCAAAGCCACCAAACCTGCCGCCCTCGCATTCAACGGCGACACCTATCAGGGGTTAGAGGCGAAAACCCTGACCAATGATGATCTGACATGGGCGCAGGACCATCTTGGCATCCTCTCAGGGCTCTACGGCCTGCTTCGTCCGCTGGACGCGATCCAGCCTTATCGCCTTGAAATGGGCAGCAGGCTCAAGACACGGCGGGGACGGTCGCTTTACGAATACTGGGGCGATACCATCGCCAAGACCCTGAATGCACAGGCCGACAACCTCGGAACCGACACGCTCATCAACTGCGCCAGCCAGGAATATTTTGGGGCGGTCGACCGGAAAGCACTGAAACTGCGGGTGATCACCCCTGTGTTCATGGAACTCAAAGACGACAAACCCCGCATCGTCAGCTTCTTCGCCAAACGGGCACGCGGGGCCATGGCGCGGCATATCATCGAAAACCGGCTAACGACAGCAGACGACATCAAAACCTTCAGCAGCGGCGGCTATGCCTTCGACGCCGATTTGTCAGAAGGCGACAAATGGGTGTTCCTGCGGGATTACCCGGAAACCGGGTAAACCGCGCTATTGCAGGCTCAAGAACAATTCTGCCACCTTCTCAACCTCATCGCCCGCGCTCACATCCTGACTGTAAAGCGCCTGCAGCAGTCGGAAATCCGGTTCCTTATTCTCGCGCACAATACCGGTGTTATCAAAGGTAAAGACCGACGACCCATTGGAATCGTTCAGCAACCCGAGGGTCTGCATGAATTCCTCATACAGGCATTCCGCAACCGGGGTCCGGGCGTCCTGATTATCAATAAAGATAAACCCGGCGCGCAATTCATCATTCTTGGACATCAGGTGGAAATAGCATTTGGTGGCGCTGCCTTCGGCGAACTGGCGGCCCAGGCTGGGGGTGCTCTGGGTCAGGGCACCAAATGTGATCCCGGCCTCCAACCCCGTCAGAAAGATGAAGATATTGCCGGTCACGATCCGGTTCTGCTCTTCCTCTTCACCCTGAAACAGGGCGCGGACAATCGACCCTTCGACACCGTTGAAATCGACGGTGGGCATCCTGAAATGGGTATTGCCAGCCAACCGCCGATCATACTGGCTCAGATCAAAAAACTCGATGGCGCCCACGCCGGGAAAATTCGGGATTTGAGAGTTCACCATCTCGACCAGCGCATTGATCTGATCCCGTTGCGGGTCGCCGTCGTGGATCACAGCCACCTTGGGGGCATAGGCCCATTTGCGCACGGTGCCACGCTCAGACCCCAGTATTTCAACGACCTGATCGAAAATAGGCTTTTCCTCGGCCAGTGCGATCTGTGGGACCGAAAAGGCGGAAATGGCGGCCAGTGCCAGCATGCGGATCGTGGTTGGAATTGATCTGTTGTTCGTCAACTGTGTTACTCCAAACATGGTTAACCCCCACCATTGTCGCTAATCGGGAAACACGTCAGAAGTTGGGCACTTTCTGGGATTCAGGCCCCAAACACAGCACTGTGACCATTATGCATCGCGGTCAGAAATCGGCTGCGATCCGCATCTCGCGCAGCGGGCGGACCACGTCAATCGCCTTCTGATAAAGCGGGTGATCCTTGTATGCGGCCAGATCGGCAGCGCTGGCAAACTCCGCATAAACAACCACATCCACCTCGCCCGACAAGGCGTCATGCCGGGTGTTTTCACGCACCTCGAACAGTTCCGCATGCGGGATGCCTGCCAGCATCCGCAGCCCGGCCACAATGCGTGGGATATCGGCCTTGTCCTTGGCGCTGAAAAACACGACGTGGCGCAGGCTCGGTCTGTCGGTCACGGCTTTCCCCTTGGGTCAGTCATTCGCGGCCATCTGCCACCAATACAACCCCAAGTTCAAGCGGCCACCGATCAGATACGCTCAATCGCCAATGCAATGCCCTGACCGCCACCGATACACATGGTGATCAGCGCGCGTTTACCTTTGATGCGCTCCAACTCATACATCGCCTTGACGGTGATGATGGCACCCGTGGCCCCCACGGGATGGCCCAGCGCAATCGCCCCGCCATTCGGATTTACCTTCGCCGGATCGAACCCCAATTCCTTGGACACGGCCAGCGCCTGCGCAGCAAAGGCCTCGTTCGATTCAATAACGTCGAAATCGTCCACGGACATCTTGATCTTCACCAGCAGATTGGCCACCGCAGGGACGGGGCCAATCCCCATCACCTCCGGACGCACACCGGCATGGGCATAGCCGAGAACGCGGAATTTCGGGGTCAGCCCGGCCTTTTCGGCGGCCTCTGCCGTTGCCAACACAACCGCTGCCGCCCCGTCATTCAGGCCAGAGGCATTGCCAGCCGTCACTGTCCCGTCCTTCTGGAACACGGGGCGCAGCCCTGCCAGCGCCTCTGCCGTGGTTGTCTTGGGGTGTTCATCCACGATGAAATCCACCATCTCGCGCTTGCGTTTGACCTGCACCGGCACGATCTGATCCTCGAAATAGCCCGCAGCAATCGCCGCCGCGGCGCGTTCCTGGCTTTCCAGCGCAAACGCATCTTGCTCTTCCCGGCTCACCTGATGTTCAGCGGCGACATTTTCAGCCGTAACACCCATATGGCCTGTGCCAAACGGACAGTTCAGCGCGCCCAGCATCATGTCCTGCGACCGAATATCGCCCATCTTGGCACCCCAGCGGGCATCCGGCAGGATAAAGGGCGACCGGCTCATGTTCTCGGCCCCACCAGCCAGACCAAACTCCGCATCACCGAGCATCAGCGACTGCACGACAGACACAATCGCCTGCACACCAGAGCCACACAACCGGTTCACATTCATGGCCGGGGTCGTATCGGGGACGCCTGCATTCATCGCGGCCACGCGCGACACATACATATCCTTCGGCTCCGTATTGATGACATGACCAACGGCCACGTGACCAATCTGCCCACCTTCGACGCCCGACCGCTCAAGCGCGGCCTTTGCGGCCAAGGTGCCCAGTTCAATCGGGGGCGTCCCCGCCAATGCGCCACCAAATGTGCCAATCGCCGTCCGTGCGCCACCCAAAATCACGATATCTGTCATCGAAGCCTCCCCATTGCGGTTTCCCCAACATTATCGCCCCCGGCGCGATGCAACAGCAAGACGTAACGGCACGACGCATATTGAAATTCCCGGATAAGCACTTACATATGGTATACAATAGTATACAAAAGAGGTGACATGACCCAGGATATTCTTGATTTCAATTTCCTTGTTGTTCTGATCGTTTTTGTGGGTGTTGTCTGGGTACTGGTACGAGGGAACGACACAACCCGGCGCAAGGGCCGGAACAACACCCGCAGCCGCCATGATAGTTGGAGCGATTGGGGCGACGGTGGTGGTGATGGCGGCGGGGGCGGCGATTGACCTGGATCAAAGCACTTGATCACATCCAACTGGCGATGCCCGCCGGGGCAGAGGACCAGATGCGCGCCTTCTATTGCGACCTTCTGGACATGCGCGAAATCCCCAAACCCGCGCCACTGCAGGGGCGCGGCGGCTTCTGGGCCAGTGCCGGACCGGTCGAAGTGCATTTCGGCGTCGACCCAGATTTCAAACCAGCAACCAAGGCCCATCCGGCCTTTGTGATCAGCGATCTTGACGGGCTGGCCAAGCGGCTCTCAGACGCTCCCCATCCAGTCACATGGGATCACAGCCTGCCATCAGTAAAACGCTTCTTCTCCGCCGACCCGGTCGGCAACCGGATCGAATTCATCGCGGCTTAATCGCCGCAGGGCGTTTCCTTTGCCCACCTGCATGTTAAGTCATGGCCCAACGCACGAGGGCCCATGTTACTAACCGTCCAAGACATCCACAAAACCTACACCACCGCCGATGGCCCTTTTGAGGTCCTACGCGGCATCGACCTTAGCCTTGACGCGGGCGAGACGCTGGCGCTGACCGGTGAATCCGGCAGCGGCAAAAGCACATTGCTACACCTCATCGGCGGCCTCGATACGGCGGACCAAGGCCAGATCATCATCAGCGGCACCGATATCGCCACGCTTGACGACAACGGGCGCGCGGCCTTGCGGCGCGGCACCGTCGGCGTTGTGTTCCAGCAGTTCAACCTGATCCCCAGCCTGAAAGTGGCCGATAACATCGCGTTTCAGGCGCGTCTGGCGGGGCAGCATGACCCGGCATGGGCGGCCACACTGGCCGACCGCATGGGCCTCACCCCGCAACTTGGCAAATATCCCGAACAGCTGTCGGGCGGCCAGCAACAGCGCGTCGCCATCGCCCGCACGCTGGCCCCGAAACCGCGGCTTGTGCTGGCCGACGAACCCACCGGCAACCTGGATGAGGCGACGGCCAGCATCGTGCTGGACCTGATGCTGGAATTGGTCACCGAAACCGGCGCGGGCCTGCTGATGGTCACTCATTCCGAAGCACTTGCCGGCCGCATGTCCCGTCGCCTGCATCTGCGTGCCGGGCAGGTCGCATGACAGCGGCCACCCTCCAGGCGCTGCTTTCCCATTGGTGGCGCAACCCTTTGCAGCTTTTCACGCTGCTGGCCGGGCTGGCGCTCGCCACGGCCCTCTGGTCCGGGGTGCAGGCCGTCAACGCCGAAGCACGCGCCAGCTACGATGCTGCCGCCGCCACACTGGGTGAAGGGCAATATGATAGGCTCGCCCGCCGCGACGGGCAGCCGATGGACCAGTCCACCTACATCTCCTTGCGCCGCGCGGGCTGGCTGGTCAGCCCTGTTGTGCAGGGTCGGCTGAACGGGGTGCGGATCATCGGGGTTGATCCGCTGACCGCCCCCGGCGGGATCGGGCCGGTCAATATCAACGAAGACACCGACATCGGCAGCTTCTTCACCGGTCCCGGCCAGCTCTTCGCCAACGCCGAAACAGCCGAACAGTTGCCCGATCAGAACGTCCAGATCACACCCGAAACTGCGCCGGGCACAGCGCTGACCGATATCGGCGTGGCCCAGCGGCTTCTGGGCAAGGACGGCCAGATCGACAGCCTGATCATCCTCACCCGCCAACCGCTGAACCGGCCTGACCTGGCCGAGATCGCCCCGCAACTGATCCGCCAACAGGCGCAAGGCGGCTCTGACATCGGACGGCTCACTGACAGTTTCCACCTCAACCTCACCGCGTTCGGGTTACTCTCCTTCGCTGTCGGCATCTTCATTGTGCACGGCGCCATCGGTCTCGCCTTCGAACAGCGCCGCCCGGTCGTGCGCACCCTGCGCGCGCTGGGTCTGCCCTTGCGGCGGCTCATCCTGCTGATGGGCGCGGAACTGATGCTCTTTGCGCTCATCGCCGGAGCCATCGGTGTCGCCCTTGGTTACGTCATCGCCGCCCTTCTGCTACCTGACGTCGCCGCCACCCTGCGCGGGCTCTACGGCGCAGATGTCTCGGGCACCTTGCAGTTGCGGCCTGTCTGGTGGCTCTCCGGCCTTGCCATAGCACTTGGCGGCACCGCGCTGGCGGCCAGCGGTGCACTCTACAAACTTTCCCGCATGCCGCTGCTGGCCGCCGCACAGCCACGCGCCCTAGCCATGGCCGCCGGACGTCGCGCGAAACTCCAAGGCATAGCCGCCGCCTTCCTCCTCATCCTCTCCGCCATCCTGATGTTTACCGCCAACGGGTTGATCGGCGGCTTCTCCCTGCTTGGCTCGCTTCTTATCGGTGCCGCCCTCGCGCTCCCGCTCATCCTCGACCGCATCCTTGCCAGCACCAGCGCCGTGGCCAAATCGGTCACCGCGCAATGGTTCTGGGCCGATACCCGCCAACAACTCCCCGGTCTCTCACTTGCCCTCATGGCGCTCTTGCTTGCGATGGCCGCAAATGTGGGTGTGTCCACCATGGTCTCCAGCTTCCGGCTGACCTTCACCGATTTCCTCGACCAGCGGCTCGCCTCCGAACTTTACATCAGCACCGAAGACGACGCCCAAACCGCCACCTTCCTCGCGTATGCCGCTCCACGGGTCGAGGCGATCCTGCCGATCCAGTCCGCCGACACCGATATCGCCAGCCAGCACACACAGGTCTTCGGCGCGCGCGACAACCGCACCTACCGCGAAAACTGGACCTTCCTGCAAAACACCGCCAACCCGTGGGACACGACATTCGCCGGTGACACCATCCTGATCAACGAACAGCTGTCGCGCCGGGCGGATCTGACCATCGGCGACACGATCCAACTGCAGGACCAATCCTTCACCGTCGCAGGTGTCTACGGCGACTACGGCAACCCCATCGGGCAGGCTCTGATCAACGAAGCCCAGTTCGAGCGCCTCTACCCCGACATCACGCCAACCCGGTTCGGCCTGCGGATGGACCCGGCCACGGTCCCCGATTTCGTCGCAAAGCTTGAGGCCGATACCGGCATCCCCGCCAGCCAGACCATCAATCAGGCCGGGATCAAGGCGCTGTCACTGCAAATCTTCGAACGGACCTTCACTGTGACGACCGCACTCAACATTCTGACCCTCGCCGTCGCCGGTTTCGCCATCCTGATGAGCCTGCTGACCCTCGCCACCATGCGCGTCCCGCAACTGGCCCCGGCATGGGCCATGGGCATGACGCGGGCGCAACTGGGCAAGCTGGAACTCCTGCGTGCGGTGCTGCTGGCCGTGCTGACGGCGGTCATCGCACTGCCCCTCGGCCTCGCACTGGCCTGGGCGCTGCTGGCGGTGGTCAACGTCGCCGCCTTCGGATGGGAACTGCCGATGTATCTCTTCCCCTACGATTACGCCCGGCTCGGCCTCTTTGCGCTGCTGGCTGCAGCCCTCGCAGCACTCTGGCCCGCAAGGCGGCTCGCCCATACACCACCCGCCGACCTGCTCAAGGTGTTTTCCAATGAACGCTAAGGTATTGATCCTCTGCCTATTGCCCGTTCAGACCATGGCCCAGGGCTTCGCCGGCCTCGGCACCAATGCCGAAGGCTTTGCCGTCCCCCAACCCAAGCCCACCTTCGACTTCCCCACCGATCACGGCCCGCACCCGGGCTACCGGATCGAATGGTGGTACCTGACAGCCAACCTGACGGCAGAGGACGGCACCCCCTACGGGCTGCAATGGACGCTCTTCCGCTCTGCCCTCGCCCCTGAACCGGGCGACGGCTGGCAGGCCCCCCAACTCTGGATGGGGCACGCCGCGGTGACCACACCCGATACGCATTATGTGACCGAACGACTTGCCCGCGGAGGGATCGGGCAGGCCGGGGTCACCGCCGACCCATTCGAGGCCTGGATCGACGACTGGACGCTGCAAGGCGACTGGACCACCCTGCAAATGAACGCGACCGGGCCCGATTTCGCCTACGACATGACGCTCACAGCGCAGGGACCACTGATCTTTCACGGCGACGCAGGCTATTCTGTCAAATCCGCCGCCGGGCAGGCCTCCTACTACTATTCACAACCTTTCTTTGCGATCGAAGGGACACTGCAACTGCCAAACGGAGATATCCCTGTCACCGGCAATGCATGGCTCGACCGGGAATGGTCTTCGCAACCGCTGTCTGACAATCAGACCGGCTGGGACTGGTTCTCGCTGTCCTTTGATGACGGAAACAAACTGATGGGGTTCCGGCTGCAGCAGACCGACGGAAACAACTATACCTCGGCCACATGGATCACGCCCGATGGGCAGACCACAGCCTATCCTGACGGGGCGTTCAGTGCGGCGCCGCTGGACACGCACAATACCGCCGGTCGGGATGTGCCGATCCGCTGGCAGGTGCAACTGCCCGCAAAAGATGTCAATGTGACCGTCGAGGCCATCAACCCCGACGCATGGATGGCCACATCAATCCCCTACTGGGAAGGGCCGGTCACGGTGACGGGCAGCCATGCGGGGCAGGGATATTTGGAAATGACGGGTTATGAGTAACTGGTTCGAAACGCTTGAAGGCATCCACACCCAAATCTGGGACACATTGGTGCAAGGGGTCGTTGATGCCGATCATCCGGCACGCCAGCCCACATTCGCGACCGTCTCTCCTGACAATTGGCCCGAGGCGCGCACCGTTGTCCTGCGCGGATCGGATTCAGAGGCTGCAACGATCTGGGTCCATACCGACCTGCATTCCGACAAGATCCGCAGCCTGCAAACCACGCCACGGGCGGCCCTGCATATCTGGGACGCCGATCAAGCGCTGCAAATCCGGCTGCAGGCTGAGGTTCAGATCGAATCCGGCCCAACCTTGCGGCCCATCTGGGACAACATCCCCGATCACTCCAAACAAAGCTACGGCGTGACCCCGCCCCCCGGCACGCCCATCGACACAGGCCTCGACTACGTCAAGGACCCCAATCCGGACACTTTCGCCATGCTGCACTGCCAGATCACCCATATCGACGCGGTGCATCTGGGCGAACAGCACCGGCGCGCCAGCTTCTCACGTCAGCGTCAGTGGACGGGACAGTGGCTTTCACCGTAATCCTGCGAACGCTACAAGACCCTCATGAACAATCTGCCCATCACCCGTGACCTTGTCCTGATCGGCGGCGGTCATACCCACGCACTGGTGCTGCGCAAATGGGGGATGAACCCGCTGCCCGGCGTGCGGGTGACGGTGATTAATCCCGGACCGACCGCGCCCTATTCGGGGATGCTGCCGGGGTTCGTTGCCGGACACTACACGCGGGACGAACTGGATATCGACCTTGTCAAACTCGCCCGTTTCGCGGGGGCACGCCTGATTGATGGGGCGGCCACCGCTATCGACCGAACGGCGCAGACAGTCACCGTGCCGGGCCGACCACCCATCGCCTATGACACGCTTGCCATCGATGTAGGTATCACATCCGCTATGCCGCAAATGCCCGGCTTCAGTACTCATGCGATCCCCGCCAAACCTTTGGGCACGTTCGCCACACGCTGGGACACTTTCCGCAACAGCACCACCGACCCGCAAATCGCCATCATCGGCGGCGGGGTCGCAGGGGCAGAGCTTGCCATGGCCATGGCCCACGCCCTGCGCGACAAATCCCCCAAGGTCAGCCTGATCGAACGGGAACGGGTACTCACCACCCTTGGCTACAAGGCGCGGCAGATGATACTGGCCGCCCTGACAGATGCGCAGATCGACATCATCGAAGACGCCCACGTGACCGAAGTGTTTGCCGAAGGCATCGTTCTGGGTGACGGTCGCACGATCCGCAGCGACTTCACCACCGGGGCAGCGGGCGCAAAACCGCATGACTGGATCGGGACAACCGGGCTGGACCTGAAGGACGGGTTCATCACCGTCGACGCCAATCTGCAAACCAGCGATCCCAATGTCTTCGCCGTCGGCGATTGCGCACATCTCAGCGCCAACCCACGCCCCAAGGCCGGCGTCTACGCCGTGCGCGAGGCGCCCGTGCTTTACGACAACCTGCGCGCGGTGCTGTCGGGCGGCGATCTGCGGCCCTACAAACCGCAGCGCGACTACCTCAAACTCATCTCGCTGGGGGACAAATCCGCGCTGGCCGAAAAATTCGGCACCGCACGCAAGGGTCCACTGCTCTGGCGGCTCAAGGACCATATCGACCGCAAGTTCATGAACCAGTTCGATGACTTGCCCGCGATGACCCCGCCCAAACCGCCCCGCACAGTGGCGCTCGGCGTGACCGAAGCGCTCGGCGACAAACCCATGTGCGGCGGCTGCGGGGCCAAGGTCGGGCGGGCCGCCCTACAAACTGTCCTGACCGACACGTTCGGCGACGATGCGGCCCTGATCCAGCCCGGACAGGTCATCACCACCGACCACCTGCGCGCGCTGACCCATGATCCAGTCCTGATGACCCGCATCGCCGCCATTCACGCGCTGGGCGACATCTGGGCGATGGGGGCCACACCACAGGCCGCGACCACCAGCATCATCCTGCCGCGCATGTCCGCCGCGCTCCAGCAACGAACCCTGGCCGAGATCATGGCGACAGCGACCGAGGTGATGACCGAGGCCGAGGCGAAGATCGTCGGCGGTCACACATCCCTTGGCGATGAGTTGACCATCGGCTTCACCATCACCGGGCTGACGGACAATCCGATCACGCTGGCCGGGGCAAAACCCGGCGACACGCTAATCCTGACCAAACCCATCGGCAGCGGCACGATCATGGCCGCCGAAATGGCAGGGCAGGCACGCGGGGCGGATGTGATCGCCTGTCTGCAGCAGATGACACAAAGCCAGGCGAAAGCCTCAAAAATCCTCGCAAAAGCGCACGCCATGACAGACATCACCGGCTTCGGCGTCGCCGGTCACCTGCGGGGGATCTGCGATGCCTCCGGGGTCGGGGCCACGCTCACCCTGAACGCCATTCCCATCATGGACGGGGCGCGCGCACTGTCAGAAAGCGGCACCCGCTCAACCCTCTTCACCGACAACCGGACCGGTGCCGGACCGATCATCGGTCAGACAGACGATCTGCTGTTCGACCCTCAGACCGCCGGCGGCCTGCTTGCTGCGGTTGATGCAAATCAGGCGGACGCGCTCGTTCAAAAACTTAAAAAGGCTGGCTACCCGGCGGCCATTATCGGCACAATCACCGAAGGATCGCAAATCACGGCAAGCTAGGGTCGATAGTCCACCTGACATTCAGGCCGCGCGTCCCGGAACGCCTCCAGCGCCTGACAACGTGCATCAATCCCGCACAACGCCGGGTAGGCCGAAAGATCACAGTCAAAGCGCCGGGCATTCGCCATCTGCGGCACCAGCACAATATCCGCAAACGTCGGAAAATCAGCAAAGCAGAATGGATAGACCACAGCGCGATCCGCCAGCATTTGCTCCAATGCCGCAAAAGTCTTGGCGGTCCAGTGGCCATACCAGTCATCCACCTGACCGGTTGGCAAACGCTTTCGGACACGCTTGACGATCACAGCATGCAACTCCGCACAAATCGCCATCGCAAAGGCGCGTGACCGCGCGCGGGCAATTGGATCAGCGGGTAGGATGGATGGCTCCGGATACGCCTCCTCCAGATACTCAAGGATCGCCAGTGACTGGGTCAGAACTCGCCCGTCCACCTCCATCGCTGGCATCAACTGCTGTGGGTTCAGCGCACGATATGCCTCATCCGCAAGCGCGGGGATCGGCACATACTCGTAAGCCACCACTTTCAGGTTCAACGCAATCCGCACCCGCTCCCCGGCAGAGTTCCGGGCCTGCGTATGCAGCCGCAACGTCACAAGCGACCCAACGCTGCCACAACCGCATCCGCCGCCCGTTCCTGCCCGGCCTCGTCCAGTGCGGCGGCCTCCACCACCGCCAGCACGGCGCGTTCATCGATCCGGCGGGACTTGGCATAGGCCGGATCGTAGTGATCCACCATCAGCGCCAGCGACAAATCCTCCAACGCCCCGGCCTGCGACAGCGCCACCCAGCGATCCACCACCGCATGACCGCGCACCCGGCGCAGCGGGGCCAGACGGGCCGCGACCACCTCCGGATCAGCAATCACCTCGCGGTAGGCGCGCGCCAGATACGCGGCCCGCGCCTGCAACGGCACATCCATCACGATACGCGGGGCGGACCACATGGCAGACAAAAGCGATGGGGGCAGGGTGATCCGCCCGATCTTGCTGCTCTCGGCCTCGACGACCACAGGACGACCCGGATCAAGCCCTTGCAAAGCCACGGCCAACGCGGTCTCAAACCGCTTCTGCGGGGGTTGCCCACCCGGCATTGAACCCAAAAGCGACCCCCGGTGGCAAGCCAGCCCCTCAAGATCGAGCACCTGCACACCACGCGCCGCCAACCGGGGCAGCAGCGCGGTCTTCGCTGTGCCGGTATTGCCATCCAGCAGCACCAACCGATGGGGCAGGGGAACTTCATACAGATGGCGGTTCACCAACCGGCGAAAGCTCTGATAGCCGCCCTTGACCGTCTCCGCACGCCAACCGATCTCGGACAGGATCGTGCGAAACACACCCGACCGCTGACCACCCCGCCAGCAATAGATCAACGGACGCCAGGCCCCATCCTTGCCGCGCAACGGACCATCCAGATGGGTCGCGACATTGCGGATCACCATACCAGCCCCGATCTTGCGGGCATCAAACGGACTGACCTGCTTATACAACGTGCCCACCTCAGCGCGCTGGGCATTATCAAGTGCCGGCAAGTTAACCGCCCCGGGTACATGATCCTCAGCAAACTCCGCCGGAGAGCGAACATCGATCACAGTATCAAACCCGTGGTTCAGGATCGCATCAAGACTGTCAAATTGCAGCGGCATGAAGGCCGGGATAGCCCCCGGACGGGCAATGCACAAGCGATGCAGAACGCATGCAGAAACGATGCGCATGGCCATACATGTCGCGGGCCAATGTCATTCGCCCTAGATGTGCACATCTTACTCGCGCGACACAAACAGACCGCCAACCGATCGCCGGGTCATGAAACATGTGAGGATCGTCATAATCAGCGCCAGCGTTCTGATCATCTTGCAGCCTCCGCCCATCACCGGAATTGGCGTTGTGCGGACCTTTCTGCCGTTCGAATTCAATCGACAAACGGCGGCTTTGCTAATTCTGATTTGTTTCAGATCAGCCGTCGTCACCCGGCCGGTGGTCGGGGCCGCCCGCCTATGAAGTCGCTCGACACCGTTCCTTTGAAACAGCGCGGGAAGAAGGGGTATGTATCGGTGGCAAAATAGACATACCGCCCGTCAAGCATGGCCCCGTTGCATTCATCCAAGTCACCGGACCCGGCAACAAATTCGTAATCCTGCACATAAGTCCCGTCATGTGGGCCACCTGGACCGGACGCTCGCTCGCCACTTTTCAGCTGCCAGGACGATTGCATCTGATCGCCCATATAGTGGATTTCAAACCCATCCGCAGCATAGCCAAACAGCGTGCCGTCAAGCGCGCCGGTCACTGCAGACGGAATGCCGTGATAATGATACATCCCGTCACCGTCCACATGCGCATTCTGTGCGTCCATGATGAGCCCACCGACGCCTTCCACATTCCATCCCGAAGACGGATCGCGCGAATACCCCCGCTCAGTAGACGGATCATAGTATTCCGCAGTGCCCGGACGCAGTGGAATACCGGTCACTGTAACGCCTGAAATGCGGGCGAGCCGGGTGATGGTGTCGGTGAGTTCCGGCATCGCATCCATGCAAAAACTATGGTTCTGCTCTTGCACCGTGGCTCCGGCCCGCCATGGGCCGGTGTCGTGATCTGGCACGCCGTCAGATGTGATACAGCGCTGATCCCCATACACTGTGATCGTAATGTGCGCTTGAACCGCACCGGCGGTCAAAAGCGTCAAAGCGAGCGTGGTGCCGAGTATCTTCATGATACCCTCCTGGTGCTTGGATAACAATTTAACGGGCGCGGACGGTATCTCCGTCGTTTTTTTGATATGGACGCGCCAAAGATGCCCTTCATTGCCGTCGCAGCACCGGTAGACATGACCTTTAACCAGACCTCGACTGCACTTTTGCAAGTTTAGGCCTCTATTGATCACTTAGCTTCCAATTCCCATAAGACATTACACCTGTAGGGCCGATCATCACCGCCATTGGTGCTGCCGCGGTCACAGGTGTCATTCGCCGCGACTGAACCCCATTGCGACGCCGCCCCGACCCCCCTAGCGTAACAGTATGAATTACGATGACCTGCATTTGATCACCCAGTGGTCCCAGGTGGTGCAACTGCGGGATGATGACCTTCTGACCCCGGCAGAACTGACGCTGATCGATGTCGCCACGCGGGGCGAGACGGCGCGGATCGGCCTGACCCTCCCCAATCTCAAGACACCCAATGTGCTGATCCGGGCTGCCCTTTTGCGGTATCTGATCGGCGGCGGGTGCAAGGACTTCGTCACCCAACCACAGGGCATCACCATCAACGGGGCGTGGATCGCAGGCACGCTCGACCTCAGCTTTACCGCCGCGCGCGGGCCGATCAACCTGTTCAACTGCTACATCGCCGACCGGCCCGAAATGGTGCAATTGCGCGCCGACGGGCTGACACTGGTGGGCTGCGCGCTGCCCCAGGGGCTCAACGCCGCCCGGATCCAGATCAGCGGGAACATCACCCTCAACGGCAGCCGGATCGACGGCAAGGTGTCGCTGTCCGGGGCCGAGGTGCAGGGGCATCTGTCCTGCGTGCGGGCGACCCTGCGCAACCCTGGCCAATCGGCATTCAAGGCGCAAGGGGCCAGCATCTCCAGCAGCCTCCTGCTGGAAGGGACAACCGCCCAGGGCCTTGTCAGCATCCTCGGGGCGCAGATCGGGGGGCAACTGGTCTGCATCGGGGTCGATTTCAGCAACCCGGACGGCTACGCGCTCAACGCCCAAAGCACGCGGGTGCAGGGCGACGCCTTCCTGCGCTATGCCAGTACCGTGGGCGAGGTCAGCCTTGTCGGCTCCGAAATCGGCGGTGTCTTTGATTGCAGCCATGCCGACATGCGCAACCCGGACCGGGCGGTGCTGAACGCCCAGCGGCTGGTGGTCAAGGAAGGGTTCGTCTGGCTGAAGATCAAAGGGGTCACCGGGGCCGTCGATCTGACCTCGGCCCATGTGGGCGATCTGTGGGACGATGCGGATAGCTGGGCGAAATGCGACCAGCTGTTCCTCAGCGGGTTCCGCTATGACGTGCTGCACGGGGGGATCGACATTGATGACCGGCTGGCCTGGCTCAAGAAAGGGGCGGTCTCGCGCCGCGAATTCTATCCGCAACCCTACGAACAATTGGCCAAACTACTGCGCGACACGGGGCACCGGTCGGACGCGCGGGCGATCATGGTCGCCAAGGAAAAGGAACAGCGCAAGGCGGCCCGGATGCGCCGGGTCCGCGAACAGGGCTGGCGGCAGGACCTGATCAAGGCCACCCGGCTGACCGGCACGGCCCGGGCAGAGGCGGTCGCGGCACTCACCAAACGCCGCCCGCATGATGAAAACCTGGCCCGGCTGACCATGCTCTATCCCGCCAATGGTGACGATGATTTCACCGACCCGCTGACGCTGACATATGCAAGGCGGCAATTCCGGGGCGAGCACTACTGGTTCAACATACGCACATACGCCTATAATTGCGGCAGCTTCATCGCCGACCGGGTGCTGGGGCTGGTGGTGGGCTATGGGCACAAACCCGAACGCAGTTTCTACATGCTGGTGGTGCTGGTGCTGATCGGCTGGTTTCTGGCTAATCAGGCCTGGAAAGAGGGCGACTTTGCCCCCACCGCAGGCCCCGTCCTGATGTCCGAAGGCTGGCAAACGCTTGCCACCGATGACCGCATCGCCAATCCCGCCCAGCTCTGGTCCGACAAATACATGGCCGCCCCTGATGGGACGGCTGTGTTCACCCCGGGCCGGGATTACGAGACCTTCAATGCCGTGGCCTATGCCGTCGATCTGGTGGTTCCCATCGTATCGCTGGGGCAAGAGGCGTCATGGGCCCCCTCCACCACACGCGGCCCCTGGGGCTGGTGGCTCTGGTGGACCCGCTGGTGGCTGATCGCGCTCGGCTGGATCGTGACAGCGATCGGGGCGGCAGCAGTAACAGGGGTCATCCGGCGGGATTGAGGGGTATGACCGGCTGCCTTGGGTATTGGTTGAGAGGGAATGGCAGGCATTCACGGCAGGTCGGTGTGGTGATGGCCGGTTTGAGCCCAAAAAGACATATGCTGCGCTATGCGCAAATGTCGGCTTCGACCCACGAGCCGCGATGCTCGGTCGACATGCTGGATCTTGCTAGCAGGAGGGAAGTCGTGTCAGTTGGGCGTAGTGCAACGTGTGTCCACGCTCTAATCCGGGATCCAAGTTGGTTCATCTCTTTTGAATTGGACTTAAGGTGAAATATTATTCCTACATATCGACCACGAAGTTGGAAATGCTTTCGGGGCAGATCTCAAAGTCTTTTTTTGAACGCCTTGCAGGCAAATTACAGTTCTCCTTAGGGGCTCTGTCAGTTCAGGTCGATGCTGAGGGGAAAGCCAGCCGTCACATCACAAAAACCATTGAGCGCATCGAGAAGGAGATTCAAGGCGAGCAGTGCGGTCTCATTGGCGAGGACAGGCCTTACATAATGCATAGCAGGATAATGCGTGCTGGAGTTTGGGGAAACGGGAAGGGTCTATCGACCTTTTGCGACGTCACAAGAGAGCCATATTTGGCGCTTGTGGGCTCCCCCGATAGCATGGTTGGAGCGCCCAAAAGTTCTACAAATGTAAAGTCGATAGATGGTTATGTCAGCATGTTCTTCTCCCAAGCCGCAGCTATGACTCCGAGTAGTCAGGACTATATCATACCAAGAACAGAATTAGCTCCAGCGATCGAGGGGATATATGAAGTGCTCCCGCCCGTTGCGTCCAAGTACACCTTTCTTGCCAAGTCGATTCACAGTGGTCCTTGTCCAGGCACTGATAAACCCTGTGTAATTGCTTCTCCCATTTACGTCCGGTTGGAGTAGCACTTTACTGGCGCGGAGAACCTTGGGTTCGTCGGCATAAAGGTACCAAACCCACCACAGGATTTAGCAACCTTGGACCGTTTTAGGAGAGAGCATAGAACGGTTGGGCGTACTCTCGCGGGGGTTGCGGGCACCTTAGACGTCAGAAACGACCGTTTTCGGCACTGCTGATTCATCAGAGCAGACATTGGCGCAATCGCAGCGAATTGGCACTTTGTCCGCCGACCAGTCATTCGGCCACCAGCAGCACGCCTCCGCCCTCCTTCAGCAACCAGCAGTTGTGAGCCTCAAACACCGCCGGGATCGGCGGGGCGCTGTAACCCGTTTGGCCAGCCTAGGGTGGGTGATTTCACCCACCACCCCTCACGGTGCCAGCCATCGGTCTTTCACCGGATCAACCGACATCAACGTCGCGATCAGACCCGACCGCAATCCTTAACATCGCATTCACACTTTCACCGTGCGCAGCCTTAACCCCGCCAAATCGCCCAAGAGGGTCCGACGCAAGTCCGACGTTTTGCCGACGCGATGCCGACCGGCCATTTCGCCACAAACCCTCGCGTTAACCAGCTTTGGTATGATTCGCGACAACACGGGTGTTGCACCCCCTCGCACCACACACCGAACGTTGCGTTCAGGCCGTCAACGGCACCCGCCCATTTTCCGTCAGCAACCAGCAATCG
The DNA here is from genome assembly GCF_046762885.1 of Yoonia sp. SDW83-1. Taxonomy (NCBI): domain Bacteria; kingdom Pseudomonadati; phylum Pseudomonadota; class Alphaproteobacteria; order Rhodobacterales; family Paracoccaceae; genus Yoonia; species Yoonia sp. SDW83-1. The sequence goes on along the minus strand of NZ_JBKQXO010000001.1, from coordinate 151,475 downwards.
CGGCCTTCGAAAACCGCCGGGATCAGCGGGTTGCCGTAACCCGCCCCACCATCCAGATTGACGCGGTTGCCATGGTGCCGGGGGTGGTCGAGCGCGGTGTGCCCATGCACCACTAGTCGGCCAAAATCGGCGTCGCTTTTGAGGAACGGATCGCGGATCCAGATCAGATCATCCTCCGCCTGATCTTCCAGCGGAATGCCGGGGCGCAGGCCTGCATGCACAAAAAGCAGATCATCGGTCTGATACCAAAGCGGCAGAGACCCCAGAAAATCCAGATGGCCCTGGGGCACCTCCTGCAGCGCCAGTTGCTGCAGCGCATTGGTATCGATCCAGCCAGCATTGCCTTCGAAATAGTCCATATATTCCATAGCGCTACGCGTATCTTGCCGGAAATGCATGATACCTTTCAGACCGTAAGACGCCAGCGTCGCCTCACCCCCCAAACGGCGATTGACCCAACTGATGCCCGAACTGACCCTGGCGTCATGCTCAACCCCGTGGCGCACGAAGTTGCAAAACATCCGGTCGTGATTGCCGCGCAGGAAAACCCAGTCACGGCCCGCATCACGGCCTGCAATCAGCGTTTCGATCACGCCCCGGCTGTCCGGCCCCCGATCGGTGTAGTCACCGAGAAAAACAACCCGCGCCTCAGCGCCCCCATCCGCCGCGATCAGCGACAGGGCGTGGTGCAGCAGCGCGTTCTGCCCATGGATATCGCCGATGGCGTAAATCGGTGTCATACCCGCCTTCATGGCACATGGGACACCGCGACGTAAGATGGGTTTAAACCCATCTTACAGTGCCACTTCTGCCGCGCTCATACCGCAAAGGTCAGCGGCTTGACCTGCTTGAAGAGCCCCGTATCCTCCAGCGCCTTGATCGCGGCGGATGGAACGGGTTCGTCCACATAAAGCAGGGCAATCGCCTCGCCCTTGGCCGTTGACCGGCCCAAGGTAAAGTTGGCGATATTCACGTCGTGAGAGCCCATTGTCGTGCCCAATGCACCGATGATCCCCGGCACATCTTCGTTTGTTGTATAAAGCATATGCGCCCCGATCTCGGCGTCGATATTGATGCCCTTGATCTGGATAAAGCGCGGTTTGCCATCGCTGAACACGGTGCCTGCAATCGACCGCTCGCGTTTTTCGGTGACCACCGTCACCTTGATATAGCCTTCAAACGCGCCCGACTGATCCTGTTTCGTCGTCGAAATCTTGATCCCGCGCTCTTTCGCGATCACCGGGGCGGATACCATATTCACATCCGGGTTGCCGCATTTCATGATCCCCGCCACCGTCGCCGCCGTCAGCGCCTTGAGGTTCATTTCACTCGCTTCCCCGTCGAAAAGGATATTGATAGCCTTGATCGGTTCATCCGTCATCTGTCCGATGAAATTCCCCAAATGCCCCGACAGTTTGATCCACGGCCCCATAACCTTGGCTTCTTCAGCCGTGACCGACGGCATGTTCAGCGCGTTCTGCACCGCCCCCGTCAGCAGGTAATCCGACATCTGTTCAGCCACCTGCAGCGCCACGTTCTCCTGCGCCTCGGTCGTAGCCGCCCCCAGATGCGGGGTGACAACGACATTGGGCAGGTTGAAAAGCGGGCTTTCGGTCGCCGGTTCCACCGCGAACACGTCAAAGGCCGCACCAGCCACATGGCCTGATTTCAACGCCGCGGCGAGTGCGGCCTCATCGACCAGCCCGCCACGGGCACAGTTCACGATCCGCACGCCATTTTTCAGCTTGGTGATATTTTCAGCCGACAGGATGTTCTTGGTCTGATCGGTCAGCGGCACGTGCATGGTGATGAAATCCGCCCGCTTCAGCAGCTCATCCAACTCCACCTTCTCAACGCCGATATCCACCGCCCGATCCTCTGACAGGAACGGATCATAGGCCACAACTTTCATACGCAACCCGTGCGCGCGGTCGATCACGATAGACCCGATATTGCCCGCGCCGATCACACCCAGCGTCTTGTTCGTCAGTTCAACCCCCATGAACCGGGACTTTTCCCATTTGCCCGCATGGGTCGACGCGTTCGCCTCGGGGATTTGCCGCGCCACCGCCATCATCATCGAAATCGCGTGTTCCGCGGTCGTAATTGAATTGCCGAAGGGCGTGTTCATCACGATGATCCCCTTCTTCGATGCTGCAGGGATATCCACATTGTCCACGCCGATCCCGGCACGCCCGATCACCTTCAGATTATCGGCTGCCGCAATGATCTTTTCTGTCGCTTTCGTGGCCGACCGGATCGCGAGGCCATCATACTGGCCAATCACGTCCAGCAGTTTGTCCTTGTCTTTGCCCAGATCAGGCTGGAAATCCACGTCAATGCCGCGATCCTTGAAGATCTGCACAGCGGCGGGGGAAAGCTTGTCAGAGATGAGTACTTTGGGGGCCATGTTGCCACTCCTTTAACGTCGTCAAAATTTGGGATGTAGGGTGGGGTTTCACCCCACCGATGCGATCTCGGCCTCAAACGCCCATTCCAGCCAGGGCAGCATCGCCTCGATATCCGAGGTTTCAACCGTCGCCCCGCACCAGATACGCAAGCCCGCCGGAGCGTCGCGATAGGCGCCGATATCCAGTGCGATGCCTTCTGCCTCCAGCCGCTTAGCGACGGCCTTGGCGAAGGCAGCACCATCGGAAATCCGATCATCGGTGAATTTCAAACAGACAGAGGTATTCGACCGCGTCGCCTTATCCACCGCCAGATTGTCGATCCAGGGCTTGTCCGCGCAGAAATTCCAGATTGCCCGCGCGTTGGCATCCGCCCTGTGGATCAGCGCATCAAGCCCACCAATCGACCGACCCCATTTCAGGGCAACCAGATAATCCTCGACCGCCAGCATCGACGGAGTGTTGATCGTCTCGCCCCGGAAGATGCCTTCAATCAGCTTGCCGTCCTTGGTCAGGCGGAAAATCTTGGGCAGGGGCCATGCAGGGGTATAGCTTTCCAGCCGCTCCACCGCGCGGGGCGACAGGATCAGCATGCCATGGGCCGCTTCCCCACCCATCACCTTCTGCCAGCTGAACGTGGTCACATCCAGCTTGTCCCATGGCAGATCCTGCGCAAACGCAGCGGACGTCGCATCACAGAGCGTCAGCCCGGCCCTATCCCCGGGGATCACATCACCCGAAGGGACGCGCACGCCGGATGTCGTCCCATTCCAGGTAAAACAGACATCATTGCCGTAATTCAGCGCGGCCATATCGACGATCTGGCCATATTCAGCGGTATGCACGGTGGCCTCGATCTTCAACTGCTTGACCACATCCGTGACCCAGCCCGCACCAAAGCTTTCCCAGGCCACCATCTCGGCCGGGCGTTCGCCCAACAGCGACCACATCGCCATTTCAAACGCGCCAGTGTCGGACGCAGGCACGATGCCAATGCGGTAATCGGCCGGCACACCCAACACTTCACGGGTCAGGTCAATCGCTTCGGCCAGTTTGGCCTTGCCAACGGCAGCCCGGTGCGACCGACCAAGGGCGGCGTCACGCAAAGCATCCAGTTTCCAGACGGGGGGTTTGGCACAAGGGCCAGAAGAAAAACGCGGATCAGCCGGCCGCGCAGCCGGTTTGGTCTTAACCATCGGTGGTATCCTCACAGATATGCGCCCTTCGTTGGGGAAGGGTGTCCCACTGGCCGCAATAGCCGCGGCTTTCGCCTTTCACAACCGGCAAAATGTCACTAGACCGGCACACGACACGATTTTTGCGACACCAGCGACGCCGATAGGAAACAGCGCATGTTCATCGTCACCCTGCTGACCACACCCACCGAAAGCACGCTGGACGCGGCCTTGGTGGACAGCCTGCGCAATGCTTGGGGCGGGGGCGATGCCACATGGCTCGCCATTGATGAGGCAGCAGAATTTGCGATTCCTGCCATGCCCGACAACCAGTGGGATGTCTGGGCCAACCTGCAGGATGCTTGTGTCGATCTGATCATCCAACCGGCTGAAAACAGACGTAAAAAGATGCTGCTTGCCGATATGGACAGCACCATCATCCGGCAGGAATGCATTGATGAACTCGCAGCCGAGGCCGGGGTAGGCCCGCGTGTGGCGGACATCACCGCACGGGCGATGAATGGTGAGTTGGATTTTGAAGCAGCGCTGAAGGAACGGGTGGGCCTGCTCAAGGGCCTTGATGAAAGCATCATTGAACATGTGCTGGACACCCGGATCACGCACATGCCCGGCGGTTATGAACTGGTCAACACGATGAAGGCGCATGGGGCCTATACCGTGCTGGTGTCTGGCGGGTTCACGGCGTTCACGTCACGGGTGGCGGCAGCACTTGGGTTCGATGAAAACCGGGCAAATACGCTGCTGGTGGAAGATGGCAAACTCACCGGCGCGCCGGGCCTGCCGATCCTCGGCAAACAAGCCAAGATCGACGCCCTGGTCGAAATCACGCAGGCGCGCGGTCTTGCCGAGGCTGATGTGATCGCCGTCGGCGACGGGGCCAATGATCTGGGCATGCTTGGCCGGGCCGGGATGGGTGTGGCATTGCACGCCAAACCGATCGTGCAAGATGAGTGCGATATCCGGATCAACCACGGAGACCTCACGGCGCTTTTGTTCCTGCAAGGCTACGGGCGGGATGAGTTTGTGACATGACGGATGGGCCGCCAATAGCGGTGATTTGTGAACACGGTACGCTCTTCACATTTATGCCACGATATCGGCTTGGAAACTTCGCTTTCAGACGCTACTGCTCGTGAGGAGTATGAGGGCCAAAAGGCGGAACGCATCGCGGGTTAAGTGGGGATTTTAGCGATGGAATGGTTGAACGAAGTCCCAAAGCTTAACCTTGGCGTCAAGTTAATCGTGGCGTTGGCCCTGTGTTATCTTCTCTACTTTATTTTTGGCCGTAAGGAAGAACTCAGCAAACACGCTGCCGAAAACACGCTGGCGTCTGTCGGCGTGGCCATGCTGAATATGATCGCCCTGATCCTCTTTGTTGAGGATATCAATCGTTTTGCCCAGAAAGCCTACGCCGCGCTGGGCATCCCGACGCTCGATCCGACCGTCTGGGATACCGTGCCGCCGGTGCTGGCCTGTCTACTGGCGGTTGCCGCCAAGGATTTTGCGGATTACTGGAGTCATCGGGCCATGCACACCAAATGGGGCTGGGCAACCCACGCGGCGCACCATTCGGATACGCATGTCAATGCCTTCACCGGATTCCGGATCCATTTCCTCGAAGCGATGCTGATGACGCTCTATTATGTCATTCTGCTGACATGGCTGCAGCTGCCAGCACTGATCCCGATCATGGCCCTGTTCTATGCGCTGCACGGGATGTATGTGCATATGGACCTGCCATTCAATCACGGTCCGCTGAAATATCTGATCTCGTCCCCCGTCTATCACCGTTGGCATCACGCGGACGAACCGGCAGCCTATGGCAAGAACCTGGCCAATATCATGCCGATCTATGACGTCATCTTTGGCACCTATTATAATCCCGGTCCCTGCAATGCGCCGATGGGTGCACTCAAAAGCGGAATCGAAGACAAAAACCCCTTCAAGATCATGGTTTATCCATTCCAGAACTGGGCAGGGCTGATCCGCGATGAATGGACAAAGCGCCGAACGGGGGCCATGGAACAGCCTGCGCCGCCCAAACAAGTAACGGTCGAAGTGCCGGATCGATAGGTATCGTTTTAAAAGACTGCGGCATTTGCCCGCCGGTCATACATATGCCTGCGGGCACAAAACCTATCTTATCCCGGTATGCCGCCGAACCATCCGTGCATTACACGTTCAGCGCCGGTTTCGGCCTCTGACGATACGAGACCAGACCCCAACAGCGGCGGTCAACTACGCTGAGGCAGATCGAACCAGCTACAGTTTCGCTTGATCTTGATCAAGGCCGGGTTGGCCCATTGCGCGGATACTGCTTGCAGGCTCCGGCGCGCGCAGGATGTGCGTCCGGATATCGGTCGCCCGGAAAAGGACGCGCAAAATGACAGTCGCCATCATCTTTGAAACCATCGAAGGCCACACCGGCAAGATTGCCAAATTCGTCGCCGATCATGTCCGTAAATCCGGGCAGGAGGTTACGCTGATCGACACGTCCGACAGAACAGGGCAGGCCAGTTTCGACGGGGTGGACAAGGTCATCCTGGCAGCACCGGTTCATGAACGGCGCCACCCCAAAGCATTCGAGGTGTTCGTCAGTGCCAGCCATCAGGATCTGGCCGCGCGGCCGACCCTGATGATCTCTGTCAGCATGAGCGCGGCCTTCGCCGAAGGTCTGGACGAAGCGCAGGAATATCTGACCGAAATGGAAATGCGGACGCGGTTTTCGCCGACCTCGGAAGCGCTGGTTGCCGGTGCCGTCAAGCCCGGCGGTTACGATTACTTCCAGTCGCAGGTCGTGCGCCATGCCGTGCTGGGTGATCGGGATTATTCGCTGGACGAGGGCGAGCGCGAATTCACCGATTGGGATGCGCTCGCCAAGCAGATTGATGATTTCATGAACGCGGCCTAAACAGCCGCGTTGCTGGGATGTAACGCCTCGCTCTGGCCAAGGTGGCAAGCGCAGGAGTTTGCCACCGCAGGCTCAAGCCAAAACACATCCATTAGTCTTCGACAGGGCCACCCGCTTCTTTCCAGTCACCGATGCCGCCTACATTGATGACATTGGTATATCCCATTTCTTTCAGGGTCTTACCGGCCAGCGCGGCCTGACCACCGGCGCCACAGACCAGACATAGTTCAGCGTCTTTCTGAAAGAACGGTTTGTGAAATTGGGTGTTGGGATCTGCGGCAAATTCAATAAACCCGCGTGGCACACGCATCGCGCCCGCAATTGTGCCTGACTTGGCAATGTCGGCACTGTCGCGCACGTCGATAAACGTCACACCGCCAGCGGCATGTTTGGCGACCGCGTCTTCACTGCTGATCCGGGGCACGTCTGAATTTGCGGCATCAAGGTAGTCTTTTGCGGATTTCATATCTGGGCCTTTCAAGTTGGCGCAATTGCAATAGAACATAACAAATGGGAACCATTTGCGTTCCCTTGGGATTGTAGCTTCAAATTGTTGTCTGGCCAGTGGCCGCCCTACAGGAACTGCCGATGTCCAAGCCCATCCTACAGACCATTGCCACCTTTCGCGCCAGCCTGCTGCGGATTGCCCCGGCCAAGATGCTTCTGCTGGGCTATCTCAGTTACATGCTGATCGGTTGGGCGCTGCTGTCGATGCCGTTTGCGCAAGAGGTGGCGGTCAGCGCGCTTGATACGCTGTTCATCGCCACATCTGCCGTGTCGACGACGGGACTGGTCACGGTCGATCCCGGCAGCAGTTTCACCTTCGCAGGCGAGGTGATCATCCTGCTGCTGATCCAGATCGGCGGCCTAGGATACATGACTATCGGGTCCTTCACCGTGCTTGCGGTCCAACAGCGGATATCGGGGCTGCGGACACACGCGGTCAAACACGCTTTCAACCTGCCGGACGATATCAAACCCGCCGTTTTCCTGCGCGCCGTGATCATCTTTACCGTCTTGTGCGAGGCGCTAGGCGCGACAGCGCTGTATTTCATCTTCAGCAGCAACGGTGTCGAAAACGCACTCTGGAGCGCGATTTTCCATGCCGTCTCGGCCTTTTGCACAGCCGGTTTCTCACTTTTCAGCACCTCGTTCGAGGCGTTTCGCGCCGATGCCGGGCTAAACATCGTTATCTCCGTGCTCAGCCTTCTGGGTGCCATGGGCTTCCTGATTGTGGTCGATAGCTGGCGGACATTGACCGGCCAGACCAGCCATCTGGGTTTCACCTCAAAGGTGATCGTGCGGGTCACATTGTGGTTCCTGCTGATCGGCACGCTGATCGTCGGGCTTGCCGACAGCACCATCGCAGCCTTGCCCGCCTCCGAACGCTGGCTCGCCGCGTTTTTCCAGACTATGACAGCCTCAACCACGGTCGGGTTCAACACCCACCCGTTCAGCAGCCTGACACCGGCGGTTCTGATGATCATCTTTTTCCTGATGATTTTCGGGGCCTCGCCTGCAGGCACAGGTGGCGGGCTGAAAACCACGGCCTTTGCTGCCCTTGTGGGTCTTGTCCGGTCCACCCTGAAAGGGCGCGAGCGGATCAGGTTCTTCAAACGCGAAGTACCTATCGTGAAACTGCAATCGGCCACCGCCGGCTTGGCTTTCTACTGCACGCTACTGCTGATCGCGATGTTCATCCTGCTGCTCACCGAAACCGGTGCCGCGTTCGAGGTGGTCATGTTCGAAGTGATCTCGGCCATGGGCACGGTAGGCCTGTCGATGGGGATCACCGGCGATCTGTCGGATATCGGCAAGATCGTGATCATCGTGCTGATGACCGCCGGGCGGGTCGGTATCCTGACCTTCGGTATCGCCTTTGCCGCAGCGGATGAAACGCGCGAGGAAGAACAGGACAATGAGCTGATCCTGTGACGATGGGGACGTGCGTTTCGGGTTCATTCTGCTGCTCCCACCATGCCCTGAAATTCTGTCAGTGCGTTGGGGGCCGCTTGAAGTGGATGGCGGCTTGGAGCCCATTTTGACTGATGCTACGCAGTGCCTGAACGTCCGTTTTCAGTTGCGCAGAAGACATGTTAGCCATCGATTTACGCATCATACAGGCTAACGGTGAGCAGCCGGGGGCAAGGGGGATATTTCAATGTGCTCGAAACACAACGATGCCAAAGGTGCCGCGAAGGTATACCAAGTAATGTTGCCGGAACATCGCGCCGGGCAGACGCGTCTATTGCAGACGGTATTCAAGGACAGGTGCAAAAAGTGTAGTCTTCCAAGCTACGTCGAAATTGAAACCCTGCCAAAAGTAGACTCCCCCAAATTGAGACAGCCTTTTGGTCTTGCTTGTGGATTCTGGCTCGCCCGAAAAAAATTTGCAGAATTGCTGTGCGCCGAATTTGAGGGTCAATTTGATCTAAGACCGATTTCTGATGATGCGTATTTTCTCATTTTAAAGAACGTACTGGTTCCAGATGATCCTTTCTATGAAAGTGATATAGGTCATGATCCCTCCATTTATTTTGGAAACAAAGAGAGAGTTTGCAGCCTGTGCGGCAAGCCATACATTTTTTTGCACAGGGGATTCATAAATTTTAAGGGAGGCAATCGCATTCAACCTAGAACAATATATGAGACGAGCTTAAAATTCGGTCAGGCAGACGTAAAGTATCCAGTGTACTTCTGCGATGAAGAAGCGTCTTGCGCTCTTAGAGCGATAAGTAACCGGAAGATCAAATTCGTCAGGAGCCCGGTCAAATTTTCGGTAGACCCCGCGTGAGGCAAGATCGACGTGGGCGGCATAGAAGCCGTCCAAATTTGCCTTCTCGGTTTTCGGAGAGCGTGGATACGAAGAGCAGGGGCGACTCTTGGCTAACGCTGCCAACATTGAGGAAGGGGACATCTGAGCCGTTCCGATGAAGGTCTGCTTTGTCCGCACAGCCGTCTCACAAATAATGAACCTTCAATGATGAGTTCGCGCTGATCAGCGCAATAAATCCATTCACCCGAAAGCGCGATTGGCCAAAAAAAACCCGGGCACAAGGCCCGGGCAAGTCCAACAGGGAGGTGGAGATATAACCCGATCTCCGGCGGGATTCTTGCGATTGACGGTCAGGACAGGGAGGTGACCCCGACCGCCAATACTCTCACTACGCCACTAATCTATAGCCACCAGATTCGGTCACAAGAAGGCGCGCATTGGACGGATCTGGTTCTATTTTTTGGCGAAGACGGTAAATATGTGTCTCCAATGTGTGCGTCGTCACGCCCGCATTATACCCCCACACCTCGTGGAGCAGGACGTCGCGGGCCACAACACCTTCGCTGGAACGGTAAAGAAACTTGAGGATATTGGTCTCTTTCTCGGTCAGGCGGACTTTCTTGTCATCCTCGGTGACCAGCATTTTCTGGGCAGGCTTGAAGGTATATGGCCCCAATTGGAACACAGCATCCTCTGACTGCTCATGCGTGCGCAGCTGGCTGCGAATCCGTGCCAGCAGCACCGGAAACTTGAAAGGTTTGCTGACATAATCGTTCGCACCGGCATCCAGACCCAGGATGGTGTCGGCATCGCTGTCCTGTGCGGTCAGCATGACAATCGGGCATTTGATGCCCTGCTTGCGCATCACGCGGCACAACTCGCGCCCATCGGTATCGGGCAGGCCCACATCAAGGATCATCAAATCATAAAGACCCTCTTTTGATTTCACCAATGCGCTCGCGCCATCATCGGCTTCAAACACATCAAATTCATCCGTCATCAGCAGCTGTTCACCCAGCGCCTCGCGCAGATCGTCATCGTCATCGACGAGCAAAATTCTCTTGGCTTGTGCCATGATGGCCTCCTTCGGTTCGTTACTAGAAATGTGTTTGGATTACGTTTCAGGCAAGCCGCTATTCCAAACACTCACAGGGTCGTGTCCGTTCATGGGCAAATGTTTCACTTCTGCCGTAAAACGGTCTATCTGATGAAACAAACACAGGCGGTAGGCGATGGGATTGTCCCCCGATATTACAGAACGGCTGGCCCGCGCCCGGGCTGATCTGCGCATGGGCGTGCCCGTGGTGCTGCAAGGCGGCGCGCTGATCCTGGCGGTTGAGACGTTGAATGCCGCCCGGCTGGCTGATCTGCGCGCCCTAGGCGGTGATCCGGTACTGGCGGTGACAAGCTGGCGGGCCGAAACGCTCAAGGCCCGCGCATATGACGGCGATATCGCCCGGATCGTGCTGCCCGGCGATGCCACCCTGTCATGGGTGCAGTCCATTGCCGATCCTGCCGATGATCTGCGCGTCCCGATGAAGGGACCCCTGCGCAGCGCGCGCGACGGGTCCGCCCATCTGCATCGCGCGGCCATCGCCTTGTGCAAGGCGGCCCGGTTGCTGCCTGCCGCGCTGGTTCTGCCGATGGACAATGTCAAAACCTTCGCGACTACTCACAATCTGACACTGATCCCCGCCGACGCGGTGGTCGATACCGCGCTCAGCCCGCTGCACCCCATCATCAGCGCCCGCGTCCCGCTTACCGTGTCAGAGGCCGGGCGCCTGCACATTTTCCGCCCCGATGACGGGGCAGAGGAACATTACGCCGTCGAAATCGGCCAACCGGATCGGTCCAGACCGGTCCTGTCGCGCCTGCATTCGGCCTGTTTCACCGGCGATTTGCTGGGGTCACTGAAATGCGATTGCGGCCCGCAACTGCACGCCGCACTGGCCCAGATGGGCGCGGAAGGGGCAGGCGTTCTGCTCTATCTCAATCAAGAGGGCCGGGGCATTGGCCTCGCCAACAAAATGCGCGCCTATTCCTTGCAGGACCAGGGGTTTGACACGGTCGAGGCCAATCACCGGCTGGGGTTTGAAGATGACGAACGCGATTTCCGGATCGGGGCCGATATCCTCAAACGTATGGGGTTTTCATCTGTGCGCCTGCTGACCAACAATCCGCGCAAGGTGACGCGGATGGAACATTGCGGGATCACCGTGACCGAACGGGTGCCGCTCAAGGTCGGGGAAAACCGCCATAACGCGCACTATCTGGCGACGAAGGCCACCAAATCGGGGCATTTGCTTTAACCGTTCGGCAAGACAACCAGCTTGCCTGCTGCCGCGCCCGCGCCAACCTGCGCCAGCGCCTCTGGCACACCGTCCAATCCCAACGTTCCCGCAATTTCTGGTGTCAGCCTACCTTCCATGGCCAGCGCACCGATGCGATCCAATGTTGCGGGGTCGCCTTCGGCAGCGCCGACGCCGATCTTCTTGCCGCTCATCACTCCGCGCGCAAATCCCATGAACAATGCCGAAAACATGGCCCGCATCGTCCCGCCGATCAGCCGGTAACGGCCACCTGGGGCCAGTACCGGGGCAATTCGGCGCATCGGACGGGTGCCGACCAGATCAAGGATCAGGTCATAGTGCACGTCTTCATCCGCAAAATCGGTGCTGCGATAGTCAATCACCCTGTCCGCGCCGCGCGCCCGCATGAACGCGGCCTTGCCCGCATGATCAACACCCGTGACATGGGCACCAGCCGCCTTGGCGAGTTGAATAGCCAGCGGGCCGGATGCGCCACCGGCCCCGTTGATCAGCACCTTCTGCCCCGCTTTCACGCCTTTTGTTCCAGCTAAAGCGATACTGCCCGGCTGGGGCAGGGCGGCGGCGGTCACATTGTCCAAATCCTCTGGCACACGCGCCAGACGGTTGGCGGGCAGCGTACATTCCTGTGCAAACCCACCCCCGCGCATTACCACCTCGGCCCATACCCTGTCGCCCACGGCCCAACCGGTAACCCCTTCGCCCAGCGCAATAATCTCGCCCACAATGTCAGACCCCAGAACCGGACGACCGGGGCGAAACAAACCGCCCAATCGGGCATAAAGCGGTGAACCGGTCAGGTTTTCCCAGTCCGACAGGTTGATGCCACAGGCCAGCACCTTCACCCGAACCTCGGCCCTTTTCGGCTCCGGCACCGACAAGTCCACAAGGCTCAACCGGTCCGGACCCCCATATTCATGATATGTCACTGCGCGCATCAGATGCCCCCTCTTCAATGACATAGAGGGTCACAGCGGGCGACAAAAGCCCATCAGCTATCGCCAAAAATCCCCGTTTCGGCACCATCAATGCTCTCGACATTCTTGCGCCGCCAGTAATCGCGCACGCCATCCTCGCCCATATCGGCGTAATAAGGCAGCAATTCCTCGGGCCCGCGCTGTTTTTCAAAAGCCATCAGCGGCACGCCTGTCCCGCAGGATGTCTGCACCATATCAATCGTCATATCAAAAATCTGGCGGCTGCCGGCCATGGGCGGGAACTGTGCGACAGCCTCATCCCAGCCGGTATCATGCGGATGCAGGACCTTCGCTGTCCCATAAACACGCAGGATCAACGCATCGCCCTCAAACGCACAAAACATCAGGGTCATCCGGTTGGTATCGCGCAGATGGGCGGCGGTTTCATTGCCGCTGCCGGTCAGGTTCAGCCAGACGATGCGGGTGTCATCCATCACACGCAGCGAATCCATACCCTTGGGTGACACATTCACCTGGCCACCGGCTGCGGCCGTGGCCACAAAGAACAGATGCTGGCGCTTGATAAAGTCTGTCAGTGTGCCATTCAGTTTCTTGCCAATCGCCATGCGCGCCTCCATTCATTTACTGGAACGTAACATGAACAAAGACATGTTCACAATGCTGCTGTCACCAAGGGGGCATCCGCGATAACCCTTTGGAAACCCACAAACGATTCGCGTATACGTTATAAACTATGGTTTATTTGACCCCATGAAATCCACCGATCTTGTCGTCACCCCAACGCACCTGCGGTTCCTGAACCGGACCTTCGCCCGGACCATCGGGCGGGGCGGGGTCACAAACCGCAAGGCCGAAGGGGATGGTGCAACCCCCCAAGGCACCCACCGGATCGTGGGGATGCTCTACCGGGCCGACCGGCTGAAAAAACCCGCCGACTGGGCCTTGCCGATCCGCCCCGGCGACCTTTGGTCCGACGATATCCGCGACCCAGACTACAACCTGATGGTGAAAAAACCCCACAAATACAGGGCGGAAACGCTGCGGCGCGCCGACCCGATGTATGATGTGATCATTCTGACGGACTGGAACTGGCCTTACCCGGTCAAGGGGCGTGGCTCGGCGATTTTCATGCATCAGTGGCGCGGTCCGGGGCGGCCAACCGCAGGCTGCGTGGCCGTGTCGCGCACCGATCTATTGTGGATCGCCGCCCGCATCAGATACGAAACGCGGCTTGTTATCCGATAACCATTCGCGCGCGGATATTCTTGCCTCAGTCAACGCAGAGGCATTCAAAGATGAAACACCAAGGTCCATTTATGACACCCGAAGAAATCGAACAGCTTCCCTATCGCCCCTGCGTGGGCGTCATGCTCGCCAATACCCGCGGGCATGTCTTTGTCGGGCAGCGGATCGACCGCGAACAGGCGGCTTGGCAGATGCCACAGGGCGGCGTCGACAAAGGGGAAAAGACGCTTGATGCAGCACTGCGCGAATTGGAAGAAGAAACGGGCATCACACCCAACCTTGTTACCATTGAAAGCGAAACCGCAGGACTGATCCGGTATGATGTCCCGCATGAGCTGGTGCCGAACATCTGGAAGGGGCGGTATCGGGGGCAGGAACAGAAATGGTTCCTGATGCGCTTCCATGGGGCAGATGATCAGATCAACCTGCAGACCAAACATCCGGAGTTTTCGGCATGGAAATGGCTGCCCAAGACCGAACTGCCCGACGCAATCGTCCCCTTCAAGCGGGCTGTCTATGAACAGGTACTGGCAGAGTTCGACGATAAGCTCTGACAGGTGTCTCTGGCCCTAACCTGCTGCCCTAACCACTGATGCATACTTACCGATGTGATGGCGGCGCATTTCACGATCCGTCGCCGTCACATTTGACATCATCCAATCCTGCGCGCGGGGCCAAACCTGCCAACCGTTGAAATAATCGACAAAAATGACGGTCTATTCAAAGGTTCGGTGCTGCAGAAACGTCTTATCCCTATAAGATGCCACTCAATGCACCAGACAGGAGCAATATCGATGAAATCCGTCTTTCTGGCCCTCGGCCTAACAGCGCTTGCCACCCAAGCCACCGCCCTCAGTTGCCTGCGTCCCGATCCTATCGAGACATTCCAGCGTGTCGCAGCAGCCCCCGAAGGCTATTTTGTCCTTTATGGGCAGATGACATTCGACGAAAGCGCGCTGCCCGCCGGCGTGTCCAACGATAACATCCGCGACCCTGACCCGATCCCGGCCCGGTTCACTGGCAAGGGGCTGACGATGCAGGGCTTTACATCCGACTATATCAGCCCCGTGACCCTTCAGGTTGGTTGTGCGGGGCCATGGTGTGGCTCCGCCCGCAGCGGGGTCGACGCCATCTACTTTGTTCGCGCCGACGATCCGCCCGTGACCATGCAGGCCGGACCGTGCGGCGGCATGATCTTCGAAGAACCTGATCAGACGACGCTCGATATGCTCACATCCTGCATGCAGGGCGGGGCCTGTTCACCGCAACCGCTGCAATAGGCGCAGCGAGGCATATCCATCCGCAGGCAGGCCCTGACTACGCTGATAGGCCCGGATCGCGGCCATGGAATTTGGCCCGATCCGACCGTCAACACCCCCGGTGGAAAAGCCTGCGTTGGTTAACCTTTGCTGCAATTCACGCCGCTCGGCGCGGGTCAAACCGCGTTCACCCGCTGGCCATTGGGTACGTAGCGGCCCCATGCCGCGAATACGGTCGCCCAGATGCCCGACGCCAATGATATAGGCCTGCGCGTTGTTATAGCGGGAAATCGTGGTGTAATTGGCAAAGATCAGAAAGGCAGGACCACCCGCACCCGTAGGCGTGATCAGCGATGCCTCACCATAATTGGGCACCGCATTGCCATCCACACCGCGCACGCCAAGCTGCGCCCAGGCGGCGGGCGACCGGCGCGATGTCTGGCCAAAGTCAAAGCCGCGCGGCAACAGCACTTCGACCCCCCAGGGCTGGCTACGGCGCCAGCTGAAGCGGCGGAAATAGGCAGCGGTGGATGCCAGCGCATCACTGGGATCGTCCGCCCAGATATCGCGGCGGCCATCACCGGTGAAATCCACGGCATAAGCCTGATAGGATGTGGGGATGAACTGGGTATGGCCCATCGCCCCCGCCCATGATCCGGTCATGTTGCGCGGGGCCACATCGCCACGTTGCAGGATGCGTAGCGCCGCAATCAGCTGCTCCTCGAAAAACCGGCCCCGCCGCCCGTCATAAGCCAGCGTCGCCAAGGTCGAGATCAGGGGCACATCACCGCGCCGCTGGCCGTAATTCGTCTCCATCCCCCAGACGGCGACAACGACATGGGGTTCAACCTGATAGGTCGCCTCGATCCGGGCCAGCACATTGGCATATTGGCGCACCATCGCACGCCCGTTCGTCACCCGCGCATCGGATGCGGCCGTGGCCATGTACTCGCCCAGCGGCTTGACAAATTCGGCCTGATTACGGTCGCGGCGGATACTGTCGGGCAGGTACTGCACCCCGGCAAAGGCGGCATCAAACGTGCGGTCCGAAATACCCGCCGCCCGCGCCCGGGACCGGAACCCGGCGATCCAGTTGCCAAAACCGCTCGCCTGCGCCTGCGCCGTGCTGCCCAGTGCTGCCGCTGAAATACCTGTTGCGATGAACTGCCTGCGATCCATATCCGAACCTCCACCTGTTATTTTTGCACTTACTTAGCGCAAAGGCGGACCAAGCGAAATCAACTCTCCGCCATCACATGTTTTTTCGGAACCATCACGCTTGGCTCCGGCCAGCAGTTCGACAAGACCTCAATCGCCTCGCGCAGCATCGGCACCCGGCGAGGGCGGAAACTGGCGTCGGTCACGGTCAGGTTCTGCATCCGGTCCAGCCTGAAATTGCGATAGGCCTGCCGCAGATGACACCAGGCGATCAGATTGTGGGTCTCTTTCAGAAACACGATGCTCAGCGGATCGACCCGGCGCTTCGTCGCCGCACCGATGGCGTCAATATAGTCAATCTCGATTGTCCGCTCATCCCAGGTCGCTCGCCGCAAGGCCCGCACATCGACGGTCGGCAAGGGTGGGCGCACAATCCGGTCGGCATGCAGCACAGCATATTGCAGCCGATGCGCCTGGGCGCTGGGCAGACGCGCCTGCAGCTTTGCCACCGCGTTCTGCGCCGCCTGCGCCAGATCAGGGTCGGCCACCGCCTGCACCTCGCGCAACCCCAGCACAATCGCCTCGATCTCCTCATCATCGAACATCATCGGGGGCAGGGCGGCATCTTCGGTCAGAGCATAGCCATATCCGGCGGTGCCGTCGATGATCGCCCCCAACCCGCGCAATGCCTCGATATCACGGTACAGCGTGCGCAGCGACACGCCCGTATCATCCGCCAACTGCCTTGCCGTGACCGGCGGGGCATGGCGGCGCAGTGATTGCATCAACTGAAACAGGCGGGCGGTGCGAGACATGCAGCCATCATAACATTGCTGCCAGAAACTGTCAGCACCTTCCGGCATAAACCTCTCAAACGCACAGGAGAGTACAATGATCACCCTCATCACCTACAGGTCCGGCTTCGGCCAACCCAGCTTCAGCCCCTTTTGCGTCAAGGCGATGTGGCTTTTACAGGCCGCCGGCGTCGAGTGGCAGCGCGAAGACAGCAATGACCCGCGCAAGATGCCCTACGCCAAACTGCCAGCCATCCGCACACTGCACGGGCTGATCGCCGACAGCCACAACATCCAAACCTATCTGGAAAAACAGGGGGCGGATTTCTGGGGCAAAGCCGTTGACCGGGTCACCGGCCACGCCCTGATCCGCATGGCCGAGGAGCATATGTATTTCCACATCGTCCTCGACCGCTGGGGGAATGAAGAGGTCTGGCCGATCATCCGCGAAAACTATTTCGCCGATATCCCCGCGCTGCTGCGTCGCCCGATCACAAACAGCATCCGCAAGGCGACCCTGAAAGGGATGCATGCCCAAGGGCTGGGGCGGTTCAGCGCGGATGAACGGCTGGACCGGATCGAGGGCGATCTGACAGCAATCGCCGCCCAACTCGATGGCCGCCCCTACCTGATGGGCGATCAAATCAGCCTGCCGGACTATACCGTTGCAGCGATGCTGGGTGCGGCCATGGCCACACCCCTTCCGACAAAGCTGAACCAGCGGGTGGCGAATGATCCGGTTCTGGCCGATTATGCGACCCGTGTTAGCGAAAAGATGGCCGTGACATGATACGCCCCTTCGATAACCCGGCGGTTGCGGCCGCCTTTGACGCGTTCCCGCCCGCGCCGCGGGAAACAGCGCTGCAGCTGCGCGACCTGATCTTCAGCGTGGCCTGGGACACGCCGCAGGTCGGGCAGATCGAGGAAACGCTGAAATGGGGGCAGCCATCCTACCTGACCTCAGAGACGCAATCAGGGTCCACCTTGCGGATCGGGATGCCAAAACAAGGCGGCTGTGCGCTTTACGCCCATTGCGCGACGGATATCATCAGCACCTATGCGGCCACCTTTCCGGGCAGCGACCGGATCGAAGGGAACCGGGCAGTCATCTTTCAGCAGGCCGACGATATCGTGCCCGACAGGCTACGGCTTTTGATCTATCACGGGCTGACCTATCACCTGAAAAGGTAGTTAGCCCAGGATGGAGCCATAGCTGGTGTCACGCATCACCAGACGATCACCGTCCAGTTCCAGACGACGGGTGCGTCCGGCGGCGGTGGCATCAAAGGGCACAGTGCTGCAATCGTCGCAGGCGCCCACCGCATCCATCCAGGACAGATCAGCCTGCCGGTTCAGCATGTGGCGGACCACCATCTTGCGCTGGGTGGCTTGGTCTTGGGTCTTGAAAGCGATATGGGCGTTCATGGCAGCAACTCC
Source organism: Yoonia sp. SDW83-1 (assembly GCF_046762885.1). Taxonomy (NCBI): domain Bacteria; kingdom Pseudomonadati; phylum Pseudomonadota; class Alphaproteobacteria; order Rhodobacterales; family Paracoccaceae; genus Yoonia; species Yoonia sp. SDW83-1. Next base: position 133,026 of record NZ_JBKQXO010000001.1, on the reverse strand, counting down.
GATCCTGTCGTCATCGGCAGTTTTCCCCTGCATTGCGGCCAGATCGTGTCAGACATGGCGCGAAATTGGACATTTATTGCGATGCTGGGATCGGTTTGGTGCCGCAAAGTTAAGAAACGATTACAATGGCTTTTGTGGGTGATGATTGTTGCGACCTCAGCCGGGTCAGCCCTATTTGCGCGTGCGTTTGACCTTTCGCGCGGTCTTGGCGGCTTTCTTTTTCGCTGATCCCACCTTGTGTCGGGGCGGCTTGCCGCGTCCTTTGGACGGGCCGCGCGGCATGATCTTTTCGTCCAGCTTGATCAATTCCACGATCAATCCGCCGGTGACGGGCGCAGCTTCAATCAGCTTGACCGTCACCCGCTGCCCAAGGGCAATGATCATCCCGCTGTCAGCCCCCATCAATGTCTTGTTCTCGGGATCATAGTGAAAATATTCCGCCCCAAGCGTGCGGATCGGGATCATCGCATCAGCCCCGGTTTCGTCCAGCTTCACGAAGACACCAAACTTCGCGATCCCGCTGATCCGGCCGGTCAGTTCCGCGCCGATCCGGTCTGACAGGAACGCCGCCAGATAGCGATCGGTCGTGTCCCGTTCGGCGGTCATCGAGCGCCGTTCGGTATCGCTGATCTGCTTGGCGGTATCGGCCAGATGTTCGATATCCCAAGGGCTCAGCCCGTCCTTGCCCCAGCCATGGGCGGCGATCAGCGCACGATGTGCGATCAGATCGGAATAACGACGAATGGGCGATGTGAAATGCGCATAGGCCCGCAGCGCCAGCCCGAAATGGCCAAAGTTTTCAGGGTTGTAATAGGCCTGCGTCATCGACCGCAGCGTGGCCATATTGATCAGCTCATCATGATCAGTGCCTTCTGCCCCGGCCAGCAACCGGTTCAGATGCGCGGTCTTCAAGACCTGCCCCTTCGCCAGCACAAGGCCAGAGGCCTGCGCAACCTCACGCAGCGCATCCAGCTTTTCGGGGCTCGGTTCCTCATGCACCCGGAACAGCAGCTGCGATTTCTTGGCAATCAGCGTCTCGGCCGCGGCCACATTCGCCAGCACCATGAATTCCTCAATCAGCCGATGCGCATCCAGCCGTTCCTTGTATTGAACCGAGGTCACCTTACCCTTGTCATCCAGCACGATCTCGCGCTCAGGCAGGTCCAGATCAAGCGGTTGGCGGGCGGCGCGGGCCTTGGTCAACGCTTCATAGGCGGCAAAAAGCGGACGGATGATCTCATCCATCAGGGGTGCCACCTTGTCATTGGGGCGCCCGTCCATCCCCGCCTGCACCTCCTGATAATTCAGCGAGGCGACAGACTTCATCAAACCCCGATGAAATTCATGCCCGATCTTCTGGCCCTTGCTGTCGATCCGCATGGCGACAGCCAGACAGGCGCGTTCCACCCCTTCATGCAGCGAACACAGATCACCCGACAGACGGTCCGGCAGCATCGGCACCACGCGATCCGGGAAGTAGGTTGAATTGCCCCGCTTGCGCGCCTCGCGGTCCAGTGCAGACCCCGGCGTCACGTAATGGGCTACATCGGCAATCGCGACCCAGATGATGAACCCGCCATCGTTCTTCGGATCCGGGTCTGCCTCGACAAAGCACGCATCATCATGATCGCGCGCATCCCACGGATCAATCGTGATCAACGGCATGTCGCGCAGATCGCGGCGGCCTTTCAGACCGGCAGGTTTGGCAGCATCCGCCTCGGCCACGACCTCATCAGGGAAATGGTCGGGGATACCATGCTGATGGATCGCAATCAAAGACACCGCGCGCGGTTCTGTCGGGTCGCCCAACCGGGCCACGATCCGTGCCTTGGGCAGACCCAGACGACCCTTCGGCCCGGCCTGTTCCGCTTCGACCAGCTCACCATCCTTGGCCCCACCCGTGGCACCGGCGGCCACCACCCATTGCCTGTCGGCCCCCTTGTCGATGGGCAGGACACGGCCGCCTTCAGACCCGGCACGAAACACGCCCAGGATACGCAGCGGGTTGGTACCGATCCGGCGGATCATGCGGGCGGTGTGGGTATGATCCTCGGTCTTGTCGACAGTCAGACGACCCAGAATGCGGTCACCGGCCCCCAGCGCGGGATCAGACGACCGCAACATCATCAGCACCCGCGGCTCCGGTCCTTGCCCTGTCCATTCCAGCGGGCGGGCAAACAGATCGCCATCTGTATCGGGGGCCAGCACCTCCAGCACGGCCACCGGTGGCAGATCCTCGGCATCGCGATAGGATGACCGGCGCTTGGCCAGGCGGCCCTCGTCCTGCAACTCTTTCAGCAACCGCTTAAGGTCGATGCGGGCCGCGCCCTTGATCCCGAACGCCTTGGCGATATCGCGCTTGGCGGTCTTTGTGGGGTTCTCTGAAATCCACTGCAGAATTTCGGACTTGGAGGGAATACGTGTCATGAGAACCGCCTAACATGGCGCGCGCCGGTCGTCATCCCAATTGGCTGCACCATGCTATACTCCAACAGTCGCCATGGAGGAACGCCGATGTATGTTGCAGGCTTTATCATCGCTGTCCCGGCAGAAAATCGCGCGCGTTATCAGGCCTGGGCAGAAAAAAGCGCCAACCTGATGAAAGAACTTGGCTGTCTGGAAGTCGTCGAGGCCTGGGAAGATAACGTCCCCGACGGCCAGCACACCGATTTCCGCCGCGCCGTCGCCGCACGGCCCGACGAAAAAATCGTGTTCAGCTGGCAGGTCTGGCCTGACAAAGCGACCGTCGATGCGGCAGAGGCCACGATGCGCGACGATCCACGTTTCGATGTGCCGGATGACATTCCCTTTGACCGCAAACGCCTGATCTTCGGCAGCTTTGACCCACTTTTGACCATGGGGCGCGATTGAGCCCCAAAATCCTTCAAAGGATTTTGCCAAGGCTTTTCGAAAAGCCTTGGTTCCAGAGGTTCAGGCGAAATACTCCGTCAAAATCCGCTTGTAGATCGTCTTCAACTGGCTGATCTGCTCAACCGAAACCCGTTCATCCACCTGATGCATGGTCTTGCCCACCAGCCCGAACTCCACCACCGGGCAGTGGTCCTTCACGAACCGGGCATCCGATGTCCCGCCAGAGGTGGACAGGACCGGTTTCACCCCGGTCTCGGCCTCCACCGCCGCCGCCACCAGATCGGACAGATCGCCGGGCGGCGTCAGAAAGCTTTCACCAGACACTTTCACATTGATATCCACATCCACGTCGAATTCTTCGGTCACGTCGCCTGCCTCTTCGCCGATCCAATCCACAATCGACTGGCTGGAATGGGCATCGTTGAAGCGCACATTCACTGTCGCCCGCGTCGCCGCCGGGATCACGTTGGTCGCGACGTTGCCCGTATCAATCGTCACCACCGCCAGCGTTGATGGGTCGAAATGCTCCGTGCCCTCATCCAGCACATGGGATGACAACCGGTCCACCAGACGCGCCATGGCGGGCAGGGGGTTCTTGGCCCGGTGCGGATAGGCCGCATGGCCTTGCACACCGCGCACGGTCAGCCACGCGGTCAGCGACCCGCGCCGCCCGATCTTCATCGCCTCGCCCATCACATCCGGGCAGGTCGGTTCACCGACCAGACAGACCGACATCGCCTCACCCTCCGCCGCCATCCAGTCCAGCAGCGCGGTGGTGCCATGCAGCGCATCCGCCTCCTCATCCCCGGTGATGGCCAGCACAACGGCCCCATCGGGGGGCGTTTCATGGACAAAATCAATCGCAGCGGCGGCAAAAGCAGCCACCCCAGATTTCATATCAGTCGCACCCCGCCCATAAAGATAACCATCCTTGATTTCGCCACCAAACGGCAGCACCGACCAGTCGTTTTCATTGCCCAGCGGCACCACATCGGTATGTCCGTTAAAACCAAACGTCCGATTGGCCCCCTTGCGCCCCCAGCGGGCATAAAGATTGGCAATCCCGCCGCGATCCACCCGCGTGCATTCAAACCCGCCCGCCGTCAGCAGCTTTTCCAGCAAGACCAACGCACCGCCTTCGGCTGGCGTGACAGAGGGGCAGCGGACCAGATCAGCGGTCAGGGCAACGGGATCGACAGGGGTCATGGCAAGGCTCCTTTGCGCTATGGCTAGCCGGTGCGGAGGCAGGATGCAATTTGCGTCAGTCCAGTTTTGCCAGCACCTTGTTGCTTTCCAGCTCTTTCAACGCATGACGACCAATCCATCCGGCCGTCTTGTCATCATGGCCCACCAAATCCTGGGCAAAATCGCGCGTAGCCCGGTTCAACGCTGCATTCCGCTTGCCGGTCGCGCGCAGTGCCATATCCACGGCCTTCTTGACCAATGGGCGCGGGTCCGTCGCCGCCTCACGCATCAACGGGAAGGTATCAATAAACACCTGATCCGCCGCTGCCTTGTCATGCACCGACAGCGCCCAGATCATTGCAAACCCGGCCCGGCGCATGAACTCTCGCTCATCAGGTGCCCACAGATGCACCTTGTCCCAGCGATAGGGGGTCTGATCCAGCAGGCTGAAACAGGCGGTGTCGCAAATCGCCCAATTGTCGAAATCCGCCGCCCACTGATCCGCTTCTTCAGACGGCATCCTGTCAGCCTCGGCAATAAACACGGCCATGGTCCGGGCCTCATACCGGCCATCGGCCCAAAGCGCGCCAGCAACAGCATGGTCCTTGCCCAACTGCTTGGCATGTTTCTTCATCACCCCCATCGGCACGCCAAAGGCACGGTCGTTGGGGATGCCGTAGCGGGCCATATCCGCCACATGATCCGGCGTGCCCGTCTGTTTCAGCCAATTGATAATCTCATCCGCCGTCATGTGGCGAAACTATCCCGTCATGCGGGCGGTGTCGAAACCTTAACGCCGCATTCACACTTCCACCGTGCGCTGCGTTCATCCGGCAAAATCGCCCAGAAGGGTCCGACGCAAGTCCGACGTTTTGCCGATGCGATGCCGGCCGGCCATTTTGGCGAAAAACCTCAGCATTAAGGGTGATTCGCCTGCAAATGCATTTCGGGGCTGTTGCGTCCGCGCGGTCCCCCCACCGAACGTTGCGTCGCCATGCGCTTCGCATACACTGGCGCTGCACTGCGGCATAGGTTAGGTTACGCCCATGAAACTGCTTGTTGGTCTTGGTAATCCCGGCGCGAAATACGCGCAGAACCGTCATAATATCGGCTTTATGGCGATGGACCGGATCGCGTCCGATCACGGGTTCAGCGCATGGCGGTCGAAATTTCAGGGCCAGATGGCCGAGGGCCGTTTTGGATCGGACAAGGTCGTCCTGCTCAAGCCTGAAACCTTCATGAACCTGTCTGGTCAATCAGTGGGTGAGGCGATGCGTTATTTGAAGCTCGCACCCGATGATGTCATTGTTTTCCATGATGAAATCGACCTTGCGCCCGGCAAAGTACGCTTAAAAACCGGCGGCGGACATGCCGGTCATAACGGCTTGCGGTCGATCCACGGCCATATCGGGCCGGACTATGATCGTGTGCGTCTGGGCGTCGGTCATCCGGGGCACAAGGACGCGGTGCCCGGCTATGTGTTGCGCGATTTTCCCAAGGCCGATGCTGAATGGCTGGACGATGAATTGCGCGGCATCAGCGACGGGATCGCGCATCTTGTCGCGGGGCAAGGAGACAAGTTTCTGAACGCCATCGCACTGCGCACGGCTCCGCCGCGATCATCCACCACCAAACCCGACGCAAAGCCAGCGCCGCCGCCGGAACCCGAACCCGACACGCGCTCTGCCATGCAAAAACTGGTGGACCGTTTCCGTTGACGCCCGCCGCCATCGCCGACGCCTTCGCTTTCCAGTCAAAGGCCTGCGCCAGCCTCGGCTCGCCTTTCATGGGGCAGTTGATGCAGCTTTGTGCCACGCAAACTTGGCCTGCCAGCCCAATCACCGACCGCATCTTCGATTGGACCGGCGATATCAGCCCGCGCGGCCAATCGGTGCCACTGCGGTTGGCGGGTGCGCTGCACGCGCTGCACCTGCGCGGGCACGAAACATTGGGCGAGGTCTATCCGCCGCAAGCCGTTGATGATGCAACACTTTGGGGGGCCGTCAGCGATACGCTGATCTCTGACGCAGCGTTCATCGACGACTGGATCGACAGCGCGCCACAAACGAACGAGGTGCGGCGTTCCGTGGTGCTGATCGCCGTGGGGCATTGGCTCGCCGACCGGTTCGGCCTGCCGATGCGGACATCGGAGCTGGGCGCCAGCGGCGGGCTGAACCTGCATTGGGACGGCTACGCGCTGCAGATCGGCAACAGCGTTTTCGGCCCGCGCGGCCCCGCGATGGTGCTGGTCCCCGACTGGGCAGGACCGATGCCGCCAGCAACGCGCCCTCATGTCGCACAGCGTGCCGGAGTCGATCTGAACCCGCTTCATCCGTCTTATCCGGCGGATGCCTTGCGCCTGCAAGCCTATCTTTGGCCTGACCAGCCAGAGCGTCTGCAACTGACCCGCGCGGCCATTACTGCCACCACCACGAGGGTCGATAAGGGCGACGCGATTGACTGGCTCGCCCCGCGTCTGGCCCATCAACCGGGGCAATTGCATCTGATCTACAGCACCGTGGCCTGGCAATATTTTCCCGATGAAAAACAGGCCGAAGGTACGCGTCTGATCGAAAAGGCCGGCGCGGCAGCAACAGATGACAGCCCGCTTGCCTGGTTCGGCATGGAAAATGACGGCGGCGAGCGGGGTGCTGCACTGACCCTGCGGCTTTGGCCGGGCGATCTGGTCATCGATCTGGGGCGCGCTGATTTCCACGGGCGCTGGGTTGACTGGACTGGCGGATAACGCAGGCGCTTGCGCCTGTCCCGACCTCGCGCCATGGTGGCCCCAACAAGGGGAAGCCAATGAAATCATTTCTGAAATGGGTGTTGCGGATCGTCGTGATCCTGGCGGTCGTGATCGGCGGTCTGGCGCTGTGGAAACGCGAAGAAGTCGGGCGGCTGATGGCCGTACTGTCGCTGTTTTCAGAAGAAAAGATCGTCGACAACTTCTCATCCATGGATACGATTTTCCTTAACCGTCCCTTGCCTGGCAACGGCGGTACGCCCAGCGCGCTGCCTGCGGGCGCGCCTGCCACCTTGCCGCCAGAGGTGACAGACTGGATCACCGAACGCCACGTGACGGCACTGGTCATCCTGCATGACGGCGCGATGGTTTTCGAAGAATACTACAAAGGCACCGATGCCGACGATCTGCGGATCAATTGGTCGATCTCGAAAAGCTATCTATCGGCCCTGTTCGGCGTCCTGCTGGACAACGGCGTGTTCGACAGTATCGAAGATCCTGTCACGAAATACGCCCCGGAACTGGCCGAAACGGCCTATGCGCAGGCCAGCATCAAGGACGTGCTGCAGATGTCGTCCGGCGTGACCTTTGACGAGGATTATCTGGCCTTCTTTTCCGACATCAACAAAATGGGGCGCGTGCTGGCGCTGGGCGGGTCGATGGACGGATTCGCGCTGCAACAAGATGAAGGTTTTGCCGCACCGGGCGACGGCTGGAAATACGTCTCGATCGACACGCATGTGATCGGGATGGTGATCCGGGGGGCGACCGGGCGGGATATTCCCGATCTGCTGACGGAAAAGATCATCACACCATTGGGGCTGGAGGCCGACCCCTACTACCTGACCGATGGCTATGGTGTCGCCTTTGTGCTGGGCGGGCTAAACACGACAACGCGCGACAACGCGCGTTTTGGTCAGATGGTCGCCAATGGCGGGCGTTGGAACGGGCAACAGATCGTGCCCGCCGATTGGATCGATGCGTCGACCGTGGCCAGCGCAAAGACGGCGCCGGGGGCCATCGGCTACGGCTACCAATGGTGGATTCCGGCCGGATCGGAACCGGGGCAGTTCATGGCCCGTGGCATTTACGGGCAATACATCTACATTGACCGTATCAATGATGTGGTGATCGCGGTCCACGCGGCAGACCGGCAATTCCGCGAACCTGGAGCCCACGCCCAGAATGAAAACATGTTCCGACTGATTGCAGAAAGTTTTGAGTGATATGGAAAAAGACCCGTCCTTCAACGTGCTTGGCAGTGCGCTGCAACCCTGTTCGACGGACCCGATGACCGGGTTCTTCCGCAACGGGGCCTGCGATACCTGTGCCGCCGATCACGGCAGCCACACGGTCTGCGCGGTCATGACGGATGAATTTCTGGCCTTGTCCAAATATCTGGGCAATGATCTGAGCACCCCAAGGCCAGAGTTCAATTTTGCCGGGCTCAAGGCCGGGGATAGCTGGTGTCTCTGCGCCAGCCGGTTCCTGCAGGCCCATGACGAAGGGGCGGCACCGCAGGTCAACCTGCATGCGACCCATGTGCGGGCGCTGGAAATCGTGCCGATTGACGTGTTGCGCAAATACGCGGACCCGCAGGATATTGATTAGGCCGCGTCGGCCTTGGTGCCAGGCAGCGCCTCGCCCATCAGATCATCGATAAACAGGCTCAGAAGCTGGGTGCGTCCGGCGACGCCTGCTTTGCGATAGATCGCGTTGGTCTGGGCCTTGATCGTGCCTTCGCTGACATCGCGCAGGGCGGCGATTTCCTGGGTCGACATGCCCTTGATTGCAAACAGGGCCACGTCACGTTCGGCGGGGGTCAGGGCCCAGGCGGAAAACCGTTCTTCGATCACTTCCATGAAGGCACCGGAGGCGAGGCGCAGCTGGTCTTCGACCAGCACATTCCGGGCCATGGTTTTGCGCAGCACCATCAGCCCCAGGACAATCCCCAAAAGCAGGCCGAGGGCCGCGCCGACCTCGATCAGTTCATAGATTTGCCAACTGATTGGTGCGAAACCGAATATGGATGCGAGGATCTGTAAAACGAAAAAAAAGGCGCAAAGCACCTGAATAATCACGATGGCCAGAATGTACCAACGGCGTGTCACCGAATGAAATCCCCCCTAGGATGGCAAACAATTCTCAGTCGTCATCCTCGTCGTCGTCTTCGTCTTCGTCCTCATCGTCATCGTCATCGTCCTCATCGTCGTCGTCATCCTCGTCGTCGTCATCATCCTCGTCGTCATCCTCGTCGTCGTCTTCGTCTTCGTCGTCATCATCCTCGTCATCGTCGTTCCCACCGGATCCGGAGTTCCCGGATCCGGCTTCGCTGTTTCCGGGAACGAAGACACGGGGTTCATCGTCTTCATCGTCGCCGTCCGCACGCCAATAGTCGCGCAGAATTTCCCCGGTCTGAGGATTGATGACCAACTCACGAAAAAGGGTATCGCGTTCGGCTACGAAACGCAGACGGCCCAACCATGTTCTGGTGACAGTAATCTCTGAAAAGCCTTGGGCGCGCAACTGGGTTACGACCTGGTCTTCCACCGATTGGGCCGCCGCCGATAACGGCGCCCCAACCAAAGCGAGACAAAGGATCAGTCTCTTCGGGTTCATAGTTCTACTCCACCGCGACAGGCGGTCAGGACAGTGACAGACGACTATTCGTCGTCGTCTTCATCATCGTCTTCGTCGTCATCCTCGTCGTCATCCTCATCATCATCCTCGTCATCGTCTTCATCATCGTCCTCGTCGTCATCCTCGTCGTCGTCCTCATCGTCATCTTCGTCGTCGTCCTCATCATCCTCGTCGTCTTCGTCGTCCTCATCATCATCTTCGTCATCGAGGAAATCTTCGTCTTCATTGTCGATCTCGACGCCGGGGGTCGTTTCATCATCCGCGTCGACCGGCTCAACCTCTTCTTTCAGAACCTCACCGGTTGCCGCATCATAAACGACCTCAAGCTTGCGTCCATCGCGGATCGCTTCGACTTTTACCTGGGTCGGTCCGTTCTTCACTTCGATGCGCTCATAGCCTTGGGCCTGCAGCTGCGTGACAACTTGTTCGGCGATAGATTGGGCGAAACCAGCACTGGCCGAGAGAGCAAGGGCAGCAGTGGTTGAAAGCAAAAGGGTCTTCATGGGTCGGCTCCTTTCAAGCATTTTCGTTTTACAGGCCTGCATTGTGCAGACCGGCCAACGCTGTCATCGCAGCCCGAAGCTTAATCGAGAATTAATAATCGGTTGATTTTCAGCCCGGTAAACCGACGAAATAGGTGCCTAAACCAAAGTTTAGGCCTATTTTCACCCAGTTTGGATATCAAAGCCAAGATGTTTGGCCACCGTGAAGATATCTTTGTCCCCACGTCCACACATATTCATGACCAACAGGTGATCTGATGGCAGATCAGGTGCGATCTTCATGACATGGGCCAGTGCATGCGACGGCTCGAGGGCCGGAATGATCCCTTCCTGCGCGCAGCAAAGCTGGAATGCCTCAAGCGCCTCGACATCCGTGATCGCCACATATTGCGCGCGTCCGATCTCGTGCAGCCAGGCGTGTTCAGGGCCGATCCCCGGATAATCCAGACCGGCTGAGATCGAAAACCCTTCCAGGATCTGCCCATCGTCGTCCTGCAACAGATAGGTGCGGTTACCATGCAGCACGCCGGGGCGACCGCCGGTCAATGACGCGCAATGTTCCATCTTGGCATTGACGCCCTTGCCGCCGGCCTCGACACCGATGATGTTGACCTCCTTGTCGTCAAGGAAGGGATAGAACAGACCCATCGCGTTGGACCCGCCCCCGATCGCGGCGATTAGGGTATCGGGTAGACGACCCTCTGCGGCCATCATCTGTTCCTTGGTTTCCTTGCCGATAATAGCCTGAAAATCGCGGACCATCGCAGGATAGGGGTGGGGACCGGCCACCGTGCCGATGCAATAAAACGTATCACGCACATTGGTGACCCAGTCGCGCAGGGCATCATTCATCGCGTCCTTCAGCGTGCCCCGACCACTTGTCACGGGTACCACCTCTGCGCCCAACAGGCGCATGCGGAAGACGTTAGGGGCCTGCCGTTCGACGTCATGGGCACCCATGTAGACAATGCATTTCAACCCGAACTTGGCGCAGACAGTCGCCGTGGCGACACCATGCTGGCCTGCACCGGTTTCCGCGATAATGCGGGTTTTGCCCATGCGGCGGGCGAGGATAATCTGACCCAAAACATTGTTGATCTTATGCGCGCCGGTGTGGTTCAGCTCGTCCCGCTTGAGATAGATTTTGGCTCCGCCCAGATGCTGCGTCAGACGCTCTGCATAATAAAGCGGGCTGGGGCGACCGACATAGTGGGTCCAGAGGTCATGCATCTCGGCCCAGAAACTGTCATCGGTCTTGGCATGTTCGTATTGCTCTTCCAGTTCCAGGATCAAGGGCATCAGCGTTTCGGACACGAAGCGACCGCCGAAATCGCCGAAACGGCCCTTTTCGTCGGGGCCGGTCATGAAACTGTTGAAAAGATCGTTGGGCATGGGATACCTGCTGTGTTGCGCCAGACAGCAGTATCGTCATGCGCGGTGATGGTAAAGCGTCAGGGGGTCGCATTCGCCGCGACAAGGCCTTTCGAAAAGCCTTGTCAAATTCCTTTGAAGGAATTTGCCTATTCCACCAGCCGCAGAGGTTCAGAATTGCAGAAGATCACATATCGTCCGGCATTCTCCACAGCGCGGAAACCGCGCCTGCGCAACTCTGCCTCGAAAACGCTGCGACCAATCAAACGCTCAACATCGCGCACCTGACGGCGCACAACACCGCCGTCGCTTGCCGCCTGCGATGAGAATATCTGCCGCATCCAACGATCAGAAGAGATGTATGCCGACAACGAATTCATCCAGCCTTTGTCATTTATCAAGGTAAAGGTCGGGTTAACCGCGGGCCGCTTCGACGAACCGGGCGATCATTCCGGCATCTTTCATCCCTGGTTCTGTTTCGACACCCGACGCGGTGTCAACCTGTCGCGCTCCAGTGCGCTTGATGGCGTCTTTCACATTCTCCGCCGTCAGTCCGCCTGCCAGCATCCATGGCAGCGGCCAACGACGCCCGGCGAGCAAATCCCAGTCAAAGGTCACCCCGTTGCCGCCCGGCAGATCGGCACCTTTGGGTGGTTTGGCATCCACAAGGATCTGATCGGCCACCTTGATATAGCGATCAATCGCAGCCAGGTCATCCGGACCCGCCACACCCACAACCTTCATGACCGGCAGACCATAACGCGCCTTGACCGCAGCCACGCGTTCAGGGCTTTCCGCGCCGTGTAATTGCAGCATATCCAATGGAACATCCGCCATGATCGCATCCAGCATTGCATCATCGGCATTCACCACAAGGCCAACCTTGGCCAGACCTGCAGGCGCGTCAATTGCCAGCGCTGCCGCCTCGGCGATGGTCACGGATCTTGGTGATTTGAGGAAAAAGTTCAGACCGATATAAACAGCGCCCGCATCCGCCGCAGCCTTGATCGTGGCCGCATCGCGCAGCCCGCAAATCTTGACCCGAATGTCAGACATGATCAGCCGGTTTTTTCCAGCAGCGCCAGAACGTCATCTTCGCTTTTGGCTCCGGCTGCCGCGCCACGCAACTGGTCGACTTCGCGGCGCAGTTTTTCAACCTCGCGCGATTTGACCCGCGCCTCGGACCGTACGCGATGTTCGCGCACCCATTCCCAAAGGAAACCAATCAGCAAACCCGCAGCCACACCAAGAAATATCACAACGAACAGCGGTAGGGATATGTCAGGTGACATACCCAGCAATTCTGCCATCGGTTCCGGCATCGCACGCAATGTCACCATGCCACGGTTGGCAAGACCCACAAGGATCAGACACAGGCCGACAATGGCCCAAAAGGCATAGCGAATGGTTTTCATGGCACCCTCTTAGTTGCCGTTCAGGCGGTCCCGCAGCAATTTGCCGGTCTTGAAGAACGGGACGTGTTTCTCTTCCACTTCAACGGATTCACCGGTCCTTGGGTTCCGTCCGATCCGCTGATCGCGCTTTTTGACCGAGAACGCGCCAAAACCGCGCAATTCAACCCGATCCCCGCGCGACATCGCACCCGTGATCTCTTCGAACACTGTATTAACGATCTTTTCCACATCACGCTGATAAAGATGCGGATTTTCATCAGCGAGTTTCTGGATCAGTTCCGAACGGATCATGGCGGCGGCCTCCCAAGCAGCAGTCTATCAGATATGGCGAGTTTGTCCCCGCTTTTCAAATGACTATAGGCATTTTATAGCCGCCGCGAAATAGCAGCCTTGCTGCAATTCACATCAAAAACGCCATGATTTTCATACGAATGGTCGGGTTTGTCGCACAGGCCGGGGCATTGCCGCTCTGCCGGCCTCATATGCACCGTCGCCCGTGCCCCACGATTCGGACGCCGTGAGGCCGTTGAGGCAAATCAATCGCGAACCCCGTCGGACCGATATGCTGCCATCATGAACCCTCAATTTCTGACGGAGCCATTCATGACCAATGTCGAACAACTACTGAAAAACACGGTTGAAGAACTTGACCGGCTGCTGAATGCCAAAAATGTCCTTGGTGACCCGATCGAAAAGGACGGTTCGACCGTCATTCCTATCGTCAGCTACGGCTTTGGCTTTGGAGCCGGCGGCACCACGGGCGGCAAATCAGGCGATGGCGGTGGGACCGGTGGCGGCGGCGGTATCAAACCTATCGGCGCGATCATTCTGGATCAGAAAGGCGCCCGGGTCGAAGGCATCAAGGGCGTCATGTCCGGCCTGACCGAGGTGCTGGGTGATGCTGCGGCCCACGCGCTTGATAAACCATCCAAGCGGGGCAACGGCTCGGAAAAATCCGACTGATCGTTCCATGATTTTGGCGCTCCAGATTTTTCTGTGGCTGATAGGGCTGATCCTGCTGCTGCTCGTTCTGGCGCTGGTGCTGCCTTTGCGATTGCACCTGTCGTTCCGAAGTGACCCGCAATCGTGGTATCACGTCACGGTCTGCCCATTTGGCATGCGACTGACTGGTATCAGGGTGCATGACAGTCGGCGCAGGGCGCCCGAGGAGGCGCAGAAGACGCCAAAAAGGAAAGCCAGGACAAAGCGTAGCCGTCTCAAGGCGCGGACAGATGCCATTCTGACCTTGCCTGCCACATTGGGCCAGATGATCAGGGCCGTACATATCGAAGACCTGCGGATCGACGGCGAATTCGGTCTGGGTGATCCGGCGGATACCGGGCAGCTTTATGGCCAGTTGACGCCGCTGATCTATGGCAGTGGGGCGCAGGTCAATCTGCGGCCCAACTTTGACATGGCCTGCCTGCGTGGTGCCGCAGATATGCAGCTTCGGGTTATCCCCATCGTGTTCCTTTGGCCGATTGCGGGACTTCTCTGGCGCATGTTTGGGCCCTTCGAATGACCTACAGCCACAGCAAACCACAACAGATCGGCGATCATTGGATCGCGGTGGTGTCGCGCCATACTGCCCGGGCGCGGGATGCGGATGGCAATATCTTTGTTCTCTGTCAGAAACAGCCGCTCTTCGTGCTGGTGCGCCGGGGCGCAAACGTCGTCGCGCTCGACATGAGCGGCAGCAAGGTGCCCGCCGACAAGATCACCAATATCTGTCCGCAGGCCATCGACACCTTGCGCCGCTCCTAAGGGAACAAGGCATTGACAGGGTGCTGCCGAGCCATCGTTCCAGATCAGGCGGGTTTGTCGAAAAACGGGGTCATCTGCGCCACGATGACGCTGTTTTCATCCAGCGCGCGCTGCATCAGCGCCTTTTCGTCGTCAGAGATATCATGCCCTTCCGCCAGTCGTTCTTCCAACGTGCCGTAGCCCGATACATCCAGCGGGGCTAGATCGGCCTGCTTGAGGATCGCGACCGTTTCGCGCACCGCTTCGGCCTCGTCCACGCCGCTGGCATAACACATCAGCGCGCCGCCGGTGGCACCTTCGGGCAGACCATCACCCGTATTGCGCCCGACTTCCACCAGAAGGGTATAGACCTTCTGCTTCGATGTTTTTTGTGCCAAAGCCATGCCCCCAATTGCGACGCCTTTGGATGGGATCAATGGTTTCGCGTGTCAATCCACTTTAGGCGCCAGGCGATGGCCATGGAACGACATCCCATCTCTGTCGTTGTGTTCACGACGCCAAGCAAAACAAGGATCGAACCAATGACAGACAAAACACAGCGATTTTGGGATATTCTCGAAAGCATGCGGGTTTGCATGGTCACCACACAGGATGGTGAGGTGATGCGGTCCCGGCCGATGGCGCCCTATATCTCAAAGCTGGACAGGACGATCCAGTTCGTCACCGACAGTGAAAGCGCCAAGATTTACGAGCTGCGTCAGGATCAGGATATCGCTCTCAGCTTTGTCGACGCTGACAGTATGGTCTTTGTCTCTGTATCCGGCAAAGGCCGTGTGAACCGCGATCGCGCCCGTATCCGGGAAATGTGGGGCCCTTATTGTCAGGTCTTTTTTGGCGACGATCCCGACAGTGCTGACGTGGCCATCATCGAAGTGAATGCCACACAGGCCGAATATTGGGACAACGACAAAGGGAAACTGAGCACGGCGATTGAAATGACACGTGCCTACTTTTCAGATGACGGCCCAAATCTGGGCGAGAATGAAAAACTGAACCTGGCCGGATAATCCGGTTACTCTTTATCTTCCCACCGCGACCGCACCGCCCAGATCGTTGACACGATGATGACGATCTGGACCGGGGCATAAATCACCACGAACAGGAACATGATCGTGGTGATCAACGGGAACTGCATGACGTAGATGAGGGTCAGCGCGGGCTGCCAGAGCAATGCCACCAGCAATGATACGATCACCACATCCAACGCCACCGGCAACCATGCCGCCTTGAAGGACGGGCGGTCCCCTGCCGCGATGCGCTTGCGCGCCAGCGTCCGACTGATCAGCACTTAATCCCGCAGCAGTTCATTGATCCCGGTCTTGGACCGGGTCCGCTCGTCCACGCGCTTGACGATAACGGCGCAATACAGGTTCACATTGTTCTTCGACGGCATGGAACCGGCGACGACAACGGAATAGGGCGGCACTTCTCCATACATGACCTCACCTGTTTCGCGATCCACGATCTTGGTGGATTGGCCGATGAACACACCCATGCCAAGCACAGATCCTTCGCGCACGATGCAACCCTCGACCACTTCGGAGCGTGCCCCGATAAAGCAGTTGTCTTCTATAATGGTCGGCCCGGCCTGCATCGGCTCCAGCACGCCGCCAATCCCAACTCCGCCGGACAGGTGTACGTTCTTGCCGATCTGGGCACAGGACCCGACAGTCGCCCAAGTGTCGACCATTGTTCCCTCATCCACGTAGGCGCCAAGGTTCACAAATGACGGCATCAGCACCACGCCGGGCGCGATAAAAGCAGACTTGCGCACCACACAATTGGGAACCGCGCGGAAACCGGCAGCCTTCCACTGGTTGTCGCCCCAGCCTTTGAATTTGCTGTCGACCTTGTCCCACCAGCCACCGGCCTGCGGGCCGCCATCCTGTTTTTCCATATCCTTGATGCGAAAACCCAGCAAAACGGCCTTTTTGGCCCACTGGTTCACATGCCAGCTGCCATCGTCCTGCTTTTCGGCCACACGCAGTTTGCCGCCATCAAGCGCATCCAGCGTATCCTCAATCGCTTCGCGGGTCTCGCCTGTCGTCGCTGGTGTAATCGTATCGCGAGCCTCCCAGGCGGCTTCGATGGCGGTCTCAAGGGCAGCGTTCGACATGAGGGTCTCCGATCAGAATTGATTTTGGGGGCTTCTAGCCGGGCAGGCGCAATCAATCAACGCCGCTTGATCGAACAACCCATGAATGATGTCTGCTCCTTTGGACCGTTTCCGGTGTAGGCGACCATGTGCATGGCGTTTAGCAAATCCGGCGCCCGGTGGCGGCGGTCTTCCAGCCAAAGTCACAGATCGAGGTGTCCAGCAGCATTTTTGCCTCTTGTCTTGGTTGCCCAGTTAATCACCAGCGTGGCGCGCAACAACTCGAAAAAAGCCTTGGAATTCACCAAGAATGACCCGGCAATGGTCCAGATCCGCCGCATCTTTGACATAGTTGGTTTGTCTAAGGGCGTAAACAATCAGGCGATATGGGGCTTACATGGACCAGATAAGAAACAAGTCGTTGGACGGGATACTCTCGGGTCGCGCCATTCCGGTGCTGTTTACGCTGACGATTTTTCTCTCCGCGTCTCTTTTGTTTTTTGTTCAGCCGCTTTTTGCCAAAATCGCCTTGCCGCAGATCGGTGGTGCCCCGGCCGTCTGGACCACGGCGATGCTGTTTTTCCAGACCGTGCTGATCGCAGGCTATGCCTATGCGCATTTTTCGACCCGCTATCTTCCTGTGGTTGGCCAGATGGGGTTGCATATCGCATTGTGGGCGGTGGCGCTGTTCTTTCTGCCGCTGTCGATCCGGACCGGTGTATCATTTGACGCAGACACACCCGTGGCTTTGCAGACCCTGCTATTGTTTGCCGCCGGCGTCGGAGTGCCCTTCGCGGTGCTGTCTGCCAACGCGCCGCTGATCCAGTCCTGGTATGCCAAAACCGGCGGTCCGTCGGCTCATGATCCCTATTTCTTGTATGGGGCGTCCAATCTGGGTTCGCTTGGTGCGCTTCTAGCTTTTCCACTGGTGGCCGAACCTTTGCTGGGCGCCAGCCAGATTGGGGTGCTCTGGGCGGTCGGCTTTGTCGTGTTGGGCGGGTTTCTGTTTACCAGCGGTATGGCGGCGCGGCGCGGCGGCGTAAATCAATCTGTTGAGAATGAACCGCGGACAGCGCGACCGGGTCTGCGGACCACGGCTTATTGGCTGTTCCTGGCCTTCATCCCATCCTCGCTGATGTTGTCGGTGACGGCTAAGATCAGCCGCGATATCGGATCCTTCCCTTTGATCTGGGTGGTTCCGCTGGCAATCTATCTGCTGACCTTCGTGTTGACCTTCACCAATCGTCCTTTCTTCGGCAAGAACGCGTTGCGCTGGATGCTGGTCTGCGGAATGGCATTTTTCTGCTATTTTCTGACGACAACGTCGAACATACTGACATGGGAAACGGTGGGGCTTTTGCTGGCGTCATTCTTCGGGATCACCATGATGGCGCATGCCGCGCTCTACGCCGCCCGCCCAGACAAAAGCCAGCTGACCTATTTCTACATGATGATGTCGATTGGTGGTGCGCTGGGCGGTCTGTTCAACTCGATCATAGCTCCCACCATCTTTGATGATCTTTACGAGACCCGGATCATCATCTTTCTGGCGCTGGCCTTGTTTCTAGTTGGCGGCCGCAAATGGAAGATCCGAGACCTCACCATTGATGTGATCGTCGCCGCCATCGTCGTTATGCCCCTTGCCGGTGTTGCCTTGGGTTTCTGGGGCGGTGATATCTCAGTCGGTTATCGGATCAGCGCAGCGTTGATCGCCTTTGCCATTGTGGTGACAAACGTCATCCGTCGGCCAGTAATCTTGTCCGCAGTTGCCGCGTTGGCGATCGGGTCTGCTTACAGCACAGGTGATGCCGTTTTTAAGGATCGCAGCTTCTTTGGCACCCATCGGGTTATCGAACTGAACGACATGCGTATTTACGTAAACGGTAGCACCATGCATGGGGCGCAATTCATTGCCGATTTCGAAAAACCCCGGCCAGCACCGCTGAATTACTACCATGCGGCGGGACCGATGGGGCAGGTGATGGCCTCCGACTTTTCACTGAATGCCACCGATATAGGTATTGTAGGGCTGGGTGTCGGATCGCTGGCATGCTACGCTCAGCCGGGGCAGAACTGGCAGTTTTACGAAATTGATGCGCTGGTAGATGAGGTCGCACGCGACAGCTCACTTTTCACCTTCGTCAGCAACTGCGCACCAGACGCGCCGACGCATCTGGGCGACGCCCGCGTTGTGCTGGAACAGCAAAAGGACCTGCGCTACGATGTGTTGGTGATCGACGCATTCTCATCAGATGCGATCCCCGTTCATCTCACCACGAAAGAGGCCATGACGCTGTTCCAGGACCGGTTGAAACCCGGCGGGCTGCTGGTGCTGCATATCTCGAACCGCTACTACAACATGTCAGTGCCGATGGCCCGCGTGGCCGAGGAAATCGGAATGCATGCGCGATACCAGGAATTTGCGAATGAGGACAAATTGCCGGGGGCTACATCTTCTAAGGTCGTGCTGATGTCGGCCGACGCAGACAGTTTGGCCCCGTTCGACGCGGATGAGCGGTGGCGCGTCCTCGAAAGCGATGATGAACCTGCATGGACAGACGAATACGCCAACATCCTGTCTGTGATGCGCTAGCCATTGCATCTTGGCCGCCCAGCGGCGACGGTAAGTCAAACAATGCCAGGGGCCGTATTTGATGCAAGACCACCGCAAACACCCGTTCCGCGACAGCTCGCAAGACCGAGAGGCGGCGACACACACGCCGGACACGCCGCAAACGCGCGCGCCCTCCTACAAGCTGGCCTTCGCTGACGAGGACTTCATGTGCCGTGAAGACCTGCGTCCTGTGCGGCTGCAATTGGAACTGCTCAAACCCGATCTTCTGATGAACGAGGCGGGGATCAACTCGACCATCGTTCTGTTCGGTGGCGCGCGCATTCCCGACCCGGTGAACAAGGACAAGGCGCGCACGCAAACGCTGGCGGAACTGACCAAATACTATGATGAGGCCCGGAAGTTCGCCCAGATCATGACGGCCAAATCACTGGCAAAGGGTGGCAAAGATGATGTGATCGTCACCGGCGGTGGGCCAGGGGTGATGGAGGCCGGTAACCGCGGGGCGTTTGAAGCGGGGGGCAAATCCATCGGGCTGAATATCGTTTTGCCGCACGAACAGGCGCCCAACGAATACGTTACGCCAGAACTCTGCTTCAACTTCCACTATTTCGGCATTCGCAAGATGCATTTCCTGATGCGGGCCTCGGCAATTTGCGTCTTCCCGGGCGGTTTCGGGACGCTCGACGAATTGTTCGAGGCACTCACCCTGATCCAGACCGGTCGCATGGCACGGGTGCCCTTCCTGCTGTTCGGGCAGGCGTTCTGGGAAAAGATCATCAACTGGGATGCGCTGGCCGATGCCGGCACGATTTCAACCGATGATCTGGAGCTTTTCCGCTTTGTCGAAACGGCGGACGAGGCTGTCGCTGCCCTGGATGGCTGGGAAGGCAAAGGCGAAAAGCGTGGTGTGATCCCGGGACGATAGGTGTTGCTCGCGCGTCGCCGCCCCGACCGGAGCTGCTTTTCAGCCATCGGATGTCGGGGCGACCGGGACTTCCAGATGCTGCATTGGCGGCAGGTCGGGTTGCTTGATCGCCTGAATCGCAGCCTTGGCCAGAAAATCGCCTGCTGAACCCACAGATTCGGCCATCGTCAGGATGTCGGCGCGAACCATCTTCAGGAACGGAACCGCCTCCTTGGCGAATAAATCGATCTCCTGACCGACGGTGAGCCCGCGCTGCTCCAACCCTGCCAGAACCGCCAGCGCCGCAGTGGTCGACGCCGTCACGAAAGCATCCGTTTCCGGGTGCCCGGTCAGGTGCTCGGTAGTGGCAGCAATGATATCCTCGCTGGGATTGTCGCTGTTCACCTGATCAAGAATAAACAAGGTCTGACCGTTTGCCTTGGCGCGTGCCTGTAGTCCTGCGACCAGATGCAGCGCATAGGATTGACGCAAAGGTGGGGCGACGACGGCGACATGTTTGCGACCCCTTGCATGCAACAGGTCGATGGCATGACGGCCATAGGTTTCATTATCAAAATCGTAATAAGGATGTTGATCGGACCAATTGCTGCGGCCATGAGTAGCAAAGGGAAAACCGCGCTCCATCAGATAGGCGATGCGCGGGTCCTCGGGCTCGATCTGATTGAGGATGATTGCATCCGCGGATTCCGTTTCCACGATGTATCGGATCGGCTTCATAATATCATCAGCCGGGGCATAGGGGGTCACATTCAGATGAAAGCGCGTGCCCTGCAACCCGCCCGCCACGGATGAAATCAGCCGGGCTGTGTGATTATCATGTTCGGTCGACATCACCAGACTGATCACATTGGTGCGCCCCGTGCGCAAGCGGACACCGGCGCGATTGGGGACATATCCGATCTCATCAGCGATTTTGCGAATCAGCTTTTTGGTTTCGCTGCCAATGTCCGGGGCGTCATTCAGGGCGCGCGAGACCGTCGGCACCGCTAGCCCGCTGAGCTTGGCGATGGTCTTGAGTGTCGGCTTTGCCTTGCGTTCCGGTGGCGCGTTGCGATCCCCCGGAACTTTGTTCTCATGCATATGGCCTAGTCCTCTGTTTCCGCATGACTTTCGGCTTGGTAGGGCCAAAATCTTAAAATCGCCAGTGCCTTGCGGGCACTCTGGCTGCTGTCGGCACCTTGGCGGAAATTTCCTTGCGAGGTCAATCTAAATCGATATAGGCTCATCTACAACGATTTAGAACCAGGGAGAGAGAATCGTGAAACTGACAACAAAACTGCTCGCGGCCACCGCGATGATCAGCGCCTCTGCGGCGTCTGCGGTCGAACTCGAAGTCACCCATTGGTGGACATCCGGTGGCGAAGCCGCCGCTGTTTCCAAATTCGCCGAGGCCTGGAATGCCACCGGCAATACTTGGGTCGACGGGGCCATTGCAGGGTCCGGTGGCACCGCACGCCCAATCATCATCAGCCGCATCCTGGGCGGCGACCCGATGGGGGCGACGCAGTTGAACCATGGCCGCCAAGCCGAAGAACTGATTGAAGCAGGTATGCTTCTCGATCTCACAGATGTGGCCGAGGCTGAAGGGTGGAAAGATATCGTAAATCCGCCCACATTGCTGGATGCCTGCACACTGGATGGGCGTATTTTCTGCGCCCCGGTGAACATCCATTCTTGGCAGTGGATGTGGCTCAGCCATCAGGCGTTTGAAGATGCCGGTGTCGATGTCCCATCCAACTGGGATGAATTCGTCGCAGCCGCCCCAGCACTTGAGGCTGCCGGGAAGGTTCCGCTGGCCATGGGGCAACAGCCCTGGCAGTCGTCTGGCGCGTTTGGCGTGATGACCATAGCGATTGCGGGTACCGAGGCCTGGTTGCAGGTAAACCGTGACAAGGATGCGGATGTCGCGGCAGGCCCTGAATATGCGAAAGTCTTCGAGGCCGCTGTAACCGCCCGTGAAATGGCGGCTGACTCAAATGTGCAGGACTGGAACCTTGCCACCAACCTCGTGATCACCGGTCAGGCCGGTGGACAGATCATGGGTGACTGGGCGCAAGGTGAATTTCAGGTCGCTGAACAGGTCGCCGGTGAAGACTACACCTGTCTACCCGGTCTGGGTGTGAACGAAATCCTCGATACCGCCGGTGACGCCTTCTACTTCCCCAAGCAGGACGATCCTGAGATTGAGGCCGCACAGAAAGAGATGGCGGCGATGCTGCTCTCTCCCGACGTACAGGTTGCCTTTAATCTCGCCAAGGGGTCGTTGCCGATCCGGGGTGATGTGGACCTGAGTGCCGCCAATGACTGCATGAAAAAGGGTCTCGAAATCCTGGCGGGCGGTAATGTACTGCCCTCCGGCGACATCCTTCTTTCTCCCGATACTCAAGGCCAGGTCGAAGACCTGATGGTCGAGTTCTGGAACGATCCGTCGATCACCGCCGCTGACGCACAAGCGCGTTACGCCGCGATCATCGCCGACGCCGACTAAGGCCACCACTCCGGGGTCCCGCATTCATGCGGGGCCCCAACGGTCACCAATCACCCGAGAGGGAGGGGGAAGCCATGTCGGCCATCGACGCCGGACAGGGGCGGACGCGCGCAAAACGCCCGAACCGATTATTCCGCAACAAGACCGCGAAAATCGCAGCAATCCCGATGGTGGCGACAGCCCTTGTCATCTTCATCGGCTGCACATTGTGGACGGTCTATCATTCGTTCACCGGATCGCGGCTGCTGCCAGCCCCTGACAAATGGGTGGGGCTCGATCAATACGAACGGCTTTGGTCGACGAACCGCTGGATCACCTCCATCGAAAACCTGGCCATCTATGGCGCTTGTTCGATGATCCTGTCGCTGGTGATCGGTTTCACCCTCGCAGCGCTGCTCGACCGGAAAATCCGGTTCGAAAACACGATTCGCACGATCATCCTCTACCCATTCGCCCTCAGCTTCATCGTGACCGGGCTGGTCTGGCAGTGGATCCTCAACCCCAGCCTGGGGCTGCAAAACGTGGTGCGGGACTGGGGCTGGGAAAGCTTCACGTTCGACCCGCTCAACAACCCCGAAATCGTGATCTTCGGTATCCTGATCGCGGGCATCTGGCAGGGGTCGGGGTTTATCATGGTGGTGATGCTGGCCGGGCTGCGCGGGATTGACGAAGACATCTGGAAGGCCTCGCGCGTCGAAGGCATCCCCACATGGAAAACCTATATTTTCATCATCATCCCCATGATGCGGCCCGTATTTGTGACCGCGCTGGTGCTGATCGCCAGCGGGATCATCAAGGTCTATGACCTGGTGGTTGCCCAGACGTCCGGCGGACCCGGGATCGCTTCAGAAGTGCCCGCAAAATATGTCATCGAAAAAATGTTCTCGTCCCAGAACCTGGGGCAGGGCTTCGCCGCCTCGACCATGATGCTGGTGTCGGTCCTGATCATCCTGATCCCGTGGGCCTATCTTGAATTCGGGGGGAAACGCCGTGTCTGATATCGCACTTGCATCGGGGGTGGCGCTCAAACCCGCAGAGGACGCACTGTCAGGTCCGCGCGGGCCAAAGCCCAAACGGCGGATAACCCCCGCCAACATCATCCTTTACAGCACGCTCTTCGTGGTCTGCATCTACTACCTGCTGCCGCTTTACGTGATGATCGTGACATCGCTCAAGGGGATGCCGGAAATCCGACTTGGCAATATCTTTTCGCCC
This sequence comes from Yoonia sp. SDW83-1, assembly GCF_046762885.1. NCBI lineage: Bacteria > Pseudomonadati > Pseudomonadota > Alphaproteobacteria > Rhodobacterales > Paracoccaceae > Yoonia > Yoonia sp. SDW83-1. Next base: position 109,233 of record NZ_JBKQXO010000001.1, on the reverse strand, counting down.
CCTGTCGAGGTCACTTTTGAACCTTGGGTCAAAGCCTGGGCCGAGGCCTGTACGGGCGTCAATTGCGACGGGCTCAGCCGTGGGTTCTGGAATTCGGTCTGGATCCTGGTCCCGTCGGTTTTCCTGTCCATCGCGATCGCGTCGGTCAATGGTTACGCTCTGGCCAACTGGCGGTTCAAAGGGTCCGAAGTGTTCTTTACCATCCTGATCTTCGGCGCCTTCATCCCCTATCAGGTGATGATCTATCCCATCGTGATCATCCTGCGTGAAAGCGGTGAAGGGATCACCAATTTCGTGCGGTTCTTCTACGCTGACGCACCCACGATCCGGCTCATGGGGTCACTGTCTGGGCTTGTGATCGTGCACACGATCTTTGGCATGCCGATCCTGACGCTGCTCTTCCGCAACTACTTCACGTCCGTCCCCGAGGAATTGTTCAAGGCCGCCCGTGTCGACGGGGCCGGTTTTTGGGGCATCTATTTCCGGATCATGCTACCCATGTCGCTGCCGATCTTCGTGGTCGCGATGATCCTGCAGGTGACCGGCATCTGGAACGATTTCCTGTTCGGAGTGATCTACACCAAACCCGACACCTATCCGATGACGGTGCAGCTCAATAACATCGTCAACTCGGTGCAGGGGATCAAGGAATACAACGTCAATATGGCCGCCACGCTCCTCACGGGGTTGGTGCCTCTCTTCATCTATTTCGCCTCCGGCAAACTCTTCGTCCGGGGCATTGCAGCAGGGGCCGTCAAGGGATGAGCTACTCCGTAGAAATCAAGGATCTCGACCTCGCATTCGGCGCAGTCAAAGTTCTGAAAAACCTGAACCTCGATATCGAGGAGGGTGAATTTATCGTCCTTCTGGGTTCGTCCGGCTGCGGCAAATCCACCTTGCTGAACTGCATCGCCGGGCTGCTGGAGGTCACCGATGGGCAGATTTTCATCAAGGGTGAAAACGTGACCTGGGCCGAACCATCCGAACGGGGGATCGGGATGGTGTTCCAAAGCTATGCGCTTTATCCGCAGATGACGGTCCGGGGGAACCTGTCATTCGGTCTGAAAAACGCGCGGCTGCCCAAGGAGGAAATCGAACGGCGCGTCGCCCGCGCCGCCGAAATCTTGCAGATTGAACCGCTTCTTGGGCGCAAGCCGGGCGCGCTGTCCGGTGGCCAGCGACAACGGGTTGCCATCGGGCGGGCGCTGGTGCGGGACGTCGATGTGTTCTTGTTCGACGAACCGCTGTCCAACCTTGATGCCAAGTTGCGGGTCGATCTGCGGGTCGAGCTCAAGCGGCTGCACAACCAATTGCAGAACACGATGATCTACGTGACGCACGATCAGGTCGAGGCGATGACACTGGCCGACCGGATCGCCGTCATGAAAGGCGGCAACATCATGCAACTCGGTTCGCCCGACGAAATCTATAACCGGCCCCGCAACCTCTATGTGGCGGATTTCATCGGTAGCCCGTCGATGAACTTCCTCGAAGGTTATCTGCAAGGTGACACATTCAAGGTGGACGACATGGCGATGCCCATGACCGGCTATGACTTCATCACCCAGACCACGGATCGGCCCGCCACAATAGGTATCCGGCCCGAACATGTGATCACCGGCGAACTGGTTGCCAATGCGCCGCTGCAATATCAGGTCAACGTTGATCTGGTCGAACCCATGGGGTCCGACACGCTGGTCTACGCCAAACTGGGCCAGCATATTTTCCGTATTCGGATGGACGGACAGGCGCGGGTCAGGTCGGGCGATACGCTGCCCATCGGCATTGACCCCGCCCGTGCATCACTGTTCGACAAAGCGACCGAGGACCGTTTGTGACACCGCTTGATTTGGCAGGCGAATGGGCGCTGTCCGATGACAGCGGCGACCATATCTGCGCCATGCATCTGCCCACCGACGGGATCACCGCGCTGCACGCGGCCGGGCTGATCCCCGATCCTTATTGGGGGCGCAACGAATATGATCTGCGCTGGACCTGCGAACGCGATTGGACCGCCACGCGCGATTTCGATCTGACGGAAACGGAGGTTGATCTGGTTCTGTCCAGTGTCGATACGGTGGTGACCATCCGGATCAACGACTGGATCGTCCTGACGGCCGAAAATGCGTTTCGTGAATACCGCGTCCCGCTGGCCGGCGCAGCGCGCGTGGGGCGCAATACGATCAGTGTGACATTCCATTCCGTCGTGGCCGCCGGTGCCGCCAAACAGGCGGCGCACCCATTTCCACTGCCCAATAGCGCGAACTGTCCGATCCCCAACGGAAACTTTCTACGCAAACCCGCCTGCGATTTCGGCTGGGACTGGAACATCGCACTGGCCCCCTTCGGCATCTACGGCACCACGCGGATCGAGGATGCAAATGCACCCCGGATCGACCGGATCATGATCGCGCAGGATCATTCCGGTGAAGGGGTGGAATTGCAGATCACCGCCCATGTTTCGGGTGGGGCAGGAGAGGTCGCAGCGACCATTGCCGGTCAGACAGCGACGGCGCCATGCATCGGGAATATCTGCACATTGTCTTTGCGTATTCCTGACGCACAATTGTGGTGGCCCGCCGGGCAGGGGGATCAGCATCTCTACGATCTCGAAGTGACCTTTGCCAAGGCAAAGGCCACGCGGCGGATTGGTCTGCGCTCTGCGGAACTGGTGACCGCAACGGATGCGGCCGGCCTTGGTTTCAAGTTCCGCATCAATGGGCGTGATGTCTTTGCCAAAGGCGCAAACTGGATCCCCGCCGACGCGCTCGCCGGTCGGATCACCCCCGCCAAAACCCGCGCTTTGCTGCGATCCGCCGTCGACGCCAACATGAACATGATCCGCGTCTGGGGCGGTGGCCGGTACGAAGACACTTGGTTCTACGATCTATGCGACGAACTCGGGCTGATGGTCTGGCAGGATTTCATGTTCGCCTGCAACCTCTACCCCTCCGACGACGCGTTTCTTGCCGAAGTGCGCGCCGAAGTTATTGATAACGTGTCCAGACTCCACCATCACGCCTGTATCGCACTTTGGTGCGGCGACAACGAATCGATCGGCGCGCTGGGCTGGTACGAATGTTCGCGGATTGATCGCGACCGCTATCTGGTGAACTATGACCGACTGAACCGCTGCATCGAAACCGCCCTCAAGGAAATAGATCCGAAAGCCAATTGGTGGCCATCGTCACCGTCGCCCGGGCCGCTGAATTTCGGGGATGCGTGGCATGATGACGGCTCAGGCGACATGCATTTCTGGTCGGTCTGGCACGAAGGGCGGGATTTTGACCATTACCGCGATGTCAGTCCGCGTTTCTGTTCGGAATTCGGCTTCCAAAGCTACCCGTCGATGCGCGCCATCAACCGCTTTGCCAGCCCGGCCGATCAGAACATCGCCGCCCCGGTTCTGGAAAGCCACCAGAAGAACACAGGCGGCAACGCCCGCATCGCCGAAACCATGTTCCGCTATTTCCGCTGGCCCACGCAGTTCGATGATTTCGTCTATCTGTCTCAGGTTCAACAGGGGCTTGCGATCAAGACAGCCGTCAGCCATTGGCGCAGTCTGAAACCGCACTGCATGGGCACGTTGATCTGGCAGCTTAACGATACATGGCCGGTCTGCAGCTGGTCATCGCTAAACGATGATGGCGAGTGGAAGCTGTTGCACCACATGGCACAGGCCTTTTACGCCCCCATCAACGTCACCGCCGTACCACATGAAAAGAAAATCGTATTGCGCGCCATGAACGACGCCCCGGCACCCGCCACACTACAGATTGCTGCGGCGGCGCTGGCGATGGACGGGACGACCCGACCTTTGGATGCGGTTGAAGTCACCGTGCAGGATCGGGCGATCGACACTCTGCAGATTGATGCCGACGCATTGTCGGATCAGGAGATGCTGTATTTCACATGGACCGGTCCGGGTGGCGCAAAGGGCAGCGATCTTTATGCGCGGCATCCTTACAAACACTACAATCTGCTGCCGCCCAAGCTCAAGATGAACGCCGAGCCGGATGGCGCAGACTGGCTGATCACGGTCGATGCGGAAAGGCTCGCTTTGTTCGTTGCGGTTGAAGCCAACATGCCCGGTCGGTTCAGCACCAACGCGTTCACCCAACTGCCGGACCAACCCAACACCCTGCGCTTCACGCCCGCGTCATCGAACGTCCAACCCAACTTCACGCTGCGCGATCTGCACAGCGCCACTCACGCCTGAACAAAGGACCGCGCCATGCCCCGCATTTCCTATCAACTCTACTGTTCCCGCAACTTTCCGCCATTGGGGGATACGCTGCAAATGCTCGCAAAGGCCGGCTATCAGGAGGTCGAAGGCTATGGCGGTCTGTTCAGTGACGTCGACGGGCTCAAGGCCGCGCTTGATGCCCATGGCCTCGCGATGTCCAGCAGCCATATCGGCCTTGACCAGATCGAAGGCGATGTCGCTGGCACCCTTGCCCTGATCAAGACGCTGGGTGTCCAAAAGGTCTTTGCCCCCTTCATCGCGCCAGAAGACCGACCGGCTGATGCTGCGGGCTGGGCATCTTTCGGGCAACGATTGGCCGCGGCAGGCAAACCGCTGCAGGATGCCGGTGTCACCTTTGGTTGGCACAACCATGCTTTTGAACTTGATCCGCTGGACAGCGGGGACATGCCGCTGGACCTGATCGCGCAAGCGTCGGACGATTTGATGCTGGAATTGGATCTGGGCTGGGTCCGTGTCGCAGGTCACGACCCGGTGGAGCGGATCAAAAAATATGCAGGCCGGATCAGCGCGGTACATATCAAGGATATCGCACCCGACGGCGACTGCACAGACGAAGATGGGTGGGCCGATGTGGGGCACGGCATCATGGACTGGCCCGCGATCCATGCTGCCCTGCAGGACGCCGGTGTCGACCACTACGTCGTCGAACATGACAATCCCAACGACCACGTCCGGTTTGCAACACGCAGCCTGACTGCCATCAACAATTTCTGAGGACACATCATGACACAACTCGGCGTTGGCATCATCGGATGCGGCAATATCTCGACCGCCTATTGCAGGCTGGCCCCGATGTTTGAATCCCTGTCAGTTCGGGCCGTGGCGGACATCAATATGGACGCGGCGCGAGCGCGAGCGGCGGAGTTTGATTTGCGGGCCGATACGGTAGATGACCTGCTGAAAGCCCCGGATATCGACGTGGTGGTGAACCTCACGATCCCCGCCGTGCATTTCGAGGTCACAAGGCAGATTCTGGAAGCGGGCAAGCACGCCTATTCCGAAAAGCCGCTGGTGCTGACGCTGGATCAGGCTGAAACCCTGCGCGAACTGGCCGCGTCAAAGAACCTGCGTGTGGGTTCGGCACCCGACACCTTTCTGGGCGGCGCGCATCAGCAGGCGCGGGCGGCCATTGACGCAGGCGATATGGGCAAGGTCATCGGCGGCACATGTCACGTGATGAGCCACGGTATGGAAAGCTGGCACCCCAATCCCGATTTCTTTTATCAGCCCGGCGCCGGTCCGGTTCTGGATATCGGACCCTATTATGTCACCAACCTGCTTCAACTGATCGGCCCCGTGAAATCGGTCGCCGCTATCGCCAATACCACTTTTGCCACCCGCACGATCGGCAATGGCGACCGGAAGGGCGAAACGATCCCTGTTGATACCCCCACCAACATTCACGCGCTGCTGGAATTTGCAAACGGTGCGACCGTCACGCTTGGTGCCAGTTGGGATGTCTGGGCCAATCGCCATGCCCCGATGGAGCTTTATGGCGAAGATGCATCGCTATTCGTGCCGGACCCCAATTTCTTTGGGGGCACCGTCGAAATCGGCGGTCAGGATCAGGAAATCACACCGCTGCCGACATGGGATCACCCTTTCGGTATCCCCAATGATGAACAGGGCCGCGCCAATTACCGTTGTGCCGGGTTGGCCGATATGGTGACGGCCATCGCCGAAAACCGCGCGCACCGCTGTAGTGTCGATCTGGCCGTACACGCCGTGGATGTCATGACCAGCATTCTGAAGGCCGGCGAGAACCGGAAATTCATCAATCTGACAACGACATGTGATCGCCCCGCCGCTCTTTCACCGGACGAGGCAGGCGCGCTGCTGGCCTAACTGGCCAGCGCAAAGGTGGACACGGTACGGGGGATCTGCCGCCCGAAGCGACGGGTCAATTGTGCATGGCTATAGCCCAGATCAGCACCGTTGCAGATATGCTGATCCTCTGCATCTCTCAGGCTCAGGCCACCACCATGGCGGACAAACTGATAGCCTTTCTTGCGCAGGCGGCTTTGCAGATCATACCAATCAACAGCGTCTTCAAAATCTTCCGTCAGCCTTGCCCGCAAGGGGCCATGCTGGCGTGCTGCCCGATCCGCGCGTGCGCGGGTCCGGCGTTTCAAATCGTTCCGCAGCGCCTCACGCAGGATATCACCTATGGCTGCTTCATTGCGCCCGCAAAGATGGTCGAGGGCGTCGGCGAGTTCGGGGGGTAAACCAAGTACAATCTGTTTCATAGGCGAAATATCGCCGGTTCTTGGTGAAGATGTCGTTAACTACAAACCGGTTTCTGCAGCAATTTGTGCGCGCGATTTTCGGGCCCGTTCGGTGGCAGATTTCAACTGTCCGCAGGCGGCCATGATATCCTCGCCCCGCGGGGTGCGGATGGGGGACGCATAACCTGCCTTGTAGATGATATCGGCAAAGGCGCGGATGCGGTTGTTCGACGACCGCTTATAGGGCGCACCCGGCCATTCGTTGAACGGGATCAGGTTGATCTTGGCGGGAATTCCGTCAATCAGCTTGATCAGACGACGGGCATCGGCGTCGCTGTCGTTCACCCCGTCCAGCATCACGTATTCGAACGTGATCCGCTCTGAATTGGATACTTTGGGATAGGTCCGCAGCGCATCCAGCAGATCGGCAATCTGCCAGCGCTTGTTGATCGGGACCAGCTTGTCGCGGACCTCATCGGTCGTTGCGTGAAATGACACGGCAAGCTGGCAGCCAATCTCTTCCGCAGTGCGCGCGATTTCCGGCACCACACCCGATGTCGAAAGGGTGATCCGCCGCCGCGACAACTGAATACCATGCGGGTCCATCGCGATCTTCATCGCATCGCGGACATTCTCGAAATTATAAAGCGGCTCACCCATGCCCATCAGCACGATGTTGGACAACAGGCGGGTTTCGTCCTTGGGGGCACCGGGCACAGGCCATTCACCCAGATCGTCGCGGGCCAGCATGACCTGCCCGATAATCTCTCCTGCGGTCAGGTTGCGGACCAGCTTCTGAGTGCCTGTGTGACAGAACGAACAGGTCAGCGTGCAGCCGACCTGGGATGAAATGCAGAGCGTGCCGCGATCCGTCTCGGGGATATACACCACCTCAACCTCGTGGCCGCCAGCGATACGCACCAGATATTTGCGTGTACCATCGTCGGACACCTGCCGGGTGACCACCTCAGGAATGGCAACCACGAATTTCTCGGCCAGCATCGCGCGATAGTCTTTCGCCAGATTGGTCATGTCGGCAAAATCACGGACACCCCAGTGATAGATCCATTGCCAGATCTGGCCGACGCGCATCTTGGCCTGCTTTTCCGACGTACCTGCGGCAATCAGGGCATCACGCATGGCGTCACGCGTCATCCCGACAAGGTTCACAGGCCCTTCCGGCAACTTGCGCGGAATGGTCAGCACGTCCTGGGTAATCGGGGCCTTGGCTTCCATGGGAATGCTCCGGATCGGGGGTCAAGCCTGCCATATAAGAGAAAGGGCCGGTTTCCACAAGAAAACCGGCCCCACAAAGTCAATGAAACACGGCGTCAGCTGGAACAGCGGTTCTCGGCCTCTTCCACGGCGGCGGTAAAGCCCAGCAGGCTGAACGTGTCCGTGGTGGTCGTGCCACGGCTCGAACGGCCCACGACAACGGCATTTGCACCGCGCTTCATGGCGGCGACAAACCTGGCATCATCCTCGGGGGTGGCGGGCCATGCGGTTTCGTCATCAGTGAACATCTGGAATGTGGTGCCACCAACCTCAAGGCTGACGGTTGATCCGTCGGCAAAGGGGTAGCCGCCCGCAAACATAACCTGCCCATTCACGCTTTCGGACGGACGGTAGAACACGATCAGACGAATATCACCGCGGTTCACCGAAACGGTATTGCCGTCGCGGGTGTTCACGGTTTCGGTCGGGGCAGACACAGCCCAGCATTCGGTGGGGTCACTCTCAACAAACACGCTCCAATCGGTGTTCGCGGCAATCCGGTTGTCACTGACCTCTTGTGCCAAACCGGCACCAGCCCAGAACACAGCCGCAGCCACGCCAATTGCGCGAGAAATTTTAAAAATCATGTCACAGCCTCCAAGCTGTCCTTGCCTCTGGATGCTCCTGTTTTCGTCGCGGTGCATCTGGCGTACACCTTTTCGACTGGCAGGAACTGTTTCAACTCGATAGCCATAAGCGTAGCAAAAAACCGCCCGCCGGGGAAAGCCCCAAACGCGACGGCGGCTATCTGAAAGACATATACAATCCAAAAAGGCGAAAAAATGGCACATTCGGTTGATTTGGTCGAAGTCTGGCGCGGTGATCTGCTGGAATGCCTCCATCAGGGGCATGCGGTGGTCTGTGACGATGCCGGCCAAATAGTCGAGGCGTGGGGCGACCCCACCGCGCTGATCTATCCGCGGTCATCCTGCAAGATGGTGCAGGCCTTGCCGCTTCTTGAAAGCGGGGCAGGGGCGCATCTGAGCGATGAACAACTGGCATTGGCTTGCGCCTCGCATAACGGGGCAGCCATTCATACCGATCGGGTCAAAGAATGGCTCGGCGATCTGGGCCTGACCGACGATGATTTTCGCTGCGGTCCGCAAATGCCGAATGACAAGGATGCGCGCTATGGCCTGATCCGCGCGTTCGAGGAACCCTGCCAGGTCCACAATAACTGCTCCGGAAAACATGCAGGCTTTCTAACGCTGAGCAAACATCTGCGGGCCGGTCCGGATTACGACCTGATCGACCATCCCGTGCAACAGGCCTGCAAGGCCGCCTTTGAAGAGGTCACCCAAGAAACCAGCCCGATGTTCGGGATTGATGGCTGTTCGGCCCCGAACCATGCCTGCACTCTCCACGGTCTGGCCCGCGCCATGGCGTTTTTTGCCAGCGCGCATGACAGGTCCGACGCGCGCAGTCAGGCGGCGGTCAGGCTTACCCGCGCAATGGGTGCCTTTCCTGAACTGGTGGCGGGCGAAACCCGCGCCTGTACCGAACTGATGCGGGCGATGGACGGCAAGGTGGCGATCAAGACCGGGGCCGAAGGAGTCTTTATCGCGATCATCCCGGAAAAGCGTCTTGGCGTCGCGCTCAAGATCGCGGACGGGGCCACGCGCGCAAGCGAATGCGCAATCGCCGCGATCCTCGTACAGCTCGGCGTGCTGGATCCGGCTCATCCGGCGACCTTGGCGCGCATGCAGCCGCCGATCCACAACAGGCGCGATATCGTCACCGGTCAGATCCGCCCGGTTGCGGCCTTGCGTTAAGCCACGGACAAATCATCAAGATCAATGACCACAGCCGCATGATCGCTGGCATGCGGCCTGTGCCAGCCAACACCAGCAAGGCGCGGGCCGTGAAAGCGTGAGGATTCTGCACCCAACCCCATGCGCATAACGCGCGGCACCGCGTCTGGCCACCTTGCGGCTAGGGCCGGTGAGGCCAAAAGCGCGTCCGGGCAATGATAAAGCGCCGAATGCGGATCAAAATAGGTCCAGCGCAGGTCGACTGGCAGGCGCTGCATCAGATCAACACTGAAATCCCTCTCCAGCGGCGCGATGGCTCTGGGATGACCGGCATCGCCGTCATTCGCCTCGTTCAGATCACCTATGATCAGCCAAAGACCCTTCGCCGGGTCCGCAAAGCGGCGTTCGATCAGGCACCGCGTGGCGCGCGCCTCCAGATTGCGGGTGATCCACGCCTTGTCGGGATCCGGATAAGGCGATTTGAAATGGCACACAAAAAGCGTCAGCGGACCGATATCGACCATCAGGCAGTCGCGGCGAAATACCGGCAATTCCGGATCTACCCCTGCAGGGGCGTCTATCCCTACATCCGCCAGTGTCAGCGATGCGTGGCTTTGCACCCGATCAAGCAGGCGTCGTGAAAGCATCGCCACATCCAGCCCGCGCCCATCGTTCCCGGGCAGGCAAACCCGATGCGGATAAGGGCGGATACCAGTAGGGACCAGATAAACATTGTGGAAGTAATCAAGGGTTTGCTGGTCAAAAACCTCCTGCAACGCAATCACCTCCGCATCCACCTGCCGCAACAATTCGGCCGTCAGCTTGCGGTCGATCTGATCAAGACCAGCATCCTCAGACACATCCGAATCCCGCGCGCCGCGCAGCGGGTTACCTTCGACGTCAGGAAACAGCCTGAGGCTTTGAACGTTGAGTGTGGCAATACGCATGCTGCGCCAAGGTCGCACGGCTACGCGGTTTTACAAAGCATCAAGATTGGCAGATCAGCCCGAGAAAGCCCGGAAAGCCAGTACAACCAATCCAATCAGAAAGATGACGATTGCTGCCATGATGCGAACGCGCGCGAAAGGTCTTACCAGCGAAACCGGATCGTGTCGTTTCGGCGGTTTGTCATCGTCGGTCATCACCATGCCTCTCTACGTAAAAATAGCGTCCGACTGTCCGGGTAGACTGATAAATCACAATCATACTGCGACCCTTCGTCTGACATGCTTGCCATTGGGTGCAGCGGGTCTATCTGGCTCGCGATGCGACATGACACGCAAACACCACTCACCCGACTGCTGCAGCTAGCCTTCGGCACATTCCGCCCACCCCCTAGCCGGCGCCGCATCCTGATCGCGCTGATTTATGGGGTGATTTGCCACAGCATCTTCACCCTGTCCGTGCTCGCCATGATGATCGCTATGTTTTTCGGGATGAGCGAAAGTTTCGGCCGGGTTTCCGACCCATGGCTATGGCTTGCCAATACCGCACTGATCCTGCAATTCCCGCTTGTGCATTCGTTCTTGTTGTCGAGGCGGGGCCGCGCAATTCTGTCAAAGCTAGCGCCGGCACCTCATGGGAAAACGCTGGGCACCACGACCTATGCCATTATCGCATCAACGCAGTTGTTCCTGCTCTTCGCATTCTGGACGCCCAGCGGGATCATCTGGTGGCAGGCAGAAGGCGCGGCATTTGCCACCATCTGTACGCTTTACGCCGCCTCGTGGCTCCTGCTGATCAAGGCCAGCTATGATGCCGGGGCTGAAGTGCAGTCTGGCGCGCTGGGCTGGATGTCACTAATGCAGAAGATCAAACCGGTCTTTCCCGACATGCCGACAACCGGCCTCTTCCGTTTCATCCGACAACCAATCTATGTGGCCTTTGCGCTCACCCTTTGGACCGTGCCAGTCTGGACGCCTGATCAACTGTTCCTGGCAATCAGCTACACAGCCTACTGCCTGCTGGCCCCGCGACTGAAAGAACGACGTTTCCGGAAAATCTATGGCGACCGGTTTCGGGCCTATCAGGCGCGCGTGCCCTACATTTTCCCCACCTTCAAAAGGAATGTCCCCGATGGCCAGCCCCGAACGGAATGATCTGACGATCTATGATCAATATGCCCAGAACTGGTGGTCTGATGATATCCGCTGGGTGCGCACGCTGAAAAACCTTGTTCCCGGGCGATTGAAATGGTTCGACAGGCATGTGGACTGGGCGGGCAAGGCGGTGCTGGATCTGGGCTGCGCGGGTGGGTTCATGGCCGAAGCCTTGGACGAAAAGGGCGCAGAGGTCACCGGTATTGATCCGGCGAAAGATGCCATAGCGGCGGCGCAGGCACATGCGGCGGAAACGGGCCGCAACATCCGCTATGATGTGGGGCTAGGAGAGGATCTGCCTTACCCCGACGCGCAGTTTGACTACGTGGTTTGCGTCGACGTGCTGGAGCATGTTGCGGATCTGCCAAAAGTCTTGTCAGAGGTGGCGCGTGTTCTCAAACCCGGCGGTGTGTTCCTGTTCGACACCATCAACCGAAACATCATCGCACGGCTTGCCGCGATCACAGTGGCCGAAGATATCCTGCGCATATTGCCGAAAGGCACCCATCATCCGGCAATGTTCATCAAGCCGGACGAATTGCAGGCAGCGCTTGAAACGGCGGGGCTTATCCTCGGTCCAACTACCGGTCTGGGTCCCAGAGGCATCAACCGGCGCGGTGACCTGACCTTCGGCCCCCTGCCGCTGCGCACGGTTATCTATATCGGTCTGGCAACGAAACCCGCTCAAGGTTGAACAATCGGTCAGGGCGAGGCAAACAGGTTCAATAATGCAGCGCGGCGCCGCCGCCCCATTGAAAGCCCGAACCGCCATGCCCTTCACCCTTGCCACCTGGAACATCAACTCTGTCCGCCTGCGCGAGGATATCGTCGCCAAACTGATGCGCGAGGAAGCCCCGGATGTGCTTTGCCTTCAGGAATGCAAAAGCCCGGTGGACAAGATCCCGGTGGAGCAGTTCACAGCACTTGGCTACATCCACATGGTCGCGCGCGGGCAGAAGGGGTACAATGGCGTCGCCATCTTCTCCAAAATCCCGATGGAGGAGGCCGGGTCAGAGGATTACGCCAGCCTCGGCCATGCTCGCCACATCGCCGGCAAGCTGGAAAACGGCGTGACCGTCCACAATTTCTACGTTCCTGCCGGTGGCGATGTGCCCGACCGCGACGTGAACGAGAAATTTGGCCAGAAACTCGACTACCTGACCGAAATGCGCGACGCCTTTCATACGGACAAACCGCAGAAATCCATCCTTGTGGGCGACCTGAACATCGCCCCCCGCGAAGATGACGTGTGGAGCCACAAGCAACTGCTCAAGGTCGTTAGCCACACGCCCATTGAAGTCGACCATTTCGGGCAGGTCATGGATGCAGGCGGCTGGTCCGACGTGACCCGCAACGACATCCCCGAAGGACAGCTTTACAGCTGGTGGTCCTACCGGGCGAAAGACTGGGACGCCGCCGACAAGGGGCGCAGGCTCGATCACATCTGGGCCACGCCCGACATCAAGAATGCCGCCCATTCCAGTCGGGTCCTGCGCGACGCGCGCGGCTGGGAAAAACCCAGCGATCATGCACCCGTTTTTGCAACATTCGATCTGTAAAACAGGAACCGGGAAATGGGACTTTTCTCACGGGCACCTAAGGGTGATCTGAACCTGAATTATGATGCCATCGCCGGATACGCTGTTGGCTGGCTGCCCTACTCGGAAAAGGCCATTCACCTGGCATTTCCGCATCTCACAGTCAGGTCTGCGACGATACCGGATTACAACAGGGGCACGACAGATGGTTTTGCACTGTTCGACGCCGATCAGGCTGAACCGGTGCTATGCATCGCCAAAGACGGCGACAGCGGTTATGCCTTTTCCGTCTCGGCGCATAATCGGCAGCCCCTCATCCTGGGGAAATACCGCGTCGATGAAACTGTGTTGGGCGATTTTCGCGATGATCACATGGACTCTGCCGATTTCTGGGTGGATGGATCCAAGATCGTTGTAATGGGTGGACTGCGCGAACATGGTGCTGCCTATACGGCGCGTCACATGTTTTTCCCGCCCGCCGATTGGACGGGCGATCTGCGCAAGGCAGGCGCGGATGTATGGCGAACATGTGTCCTGTCCGAGACGCGGTTTTTCGTCTCGGGTCAGCGGATTCGACCGACGGATGACATTGATACCGCTGGCGGCGTGAAACTGGTCAAGAAGCATCGCGGGCAGGCCCCGCAGCCATTGCAGCCAGGGCCAAACCGAGGTGGCGGCGACCCGATCAAGCCGTTGTTGCAGGGGCTGTATTCACCAAAAGAGGCGCAAAAAGCCTATCTGAAGCTGGCGGATATCATTATGCACAATGCGGATATCGCGGCGACAAAGGCCAGGATCAAAACCGTATTTGAAAACCACGAAGCACCCGACGACGTGGCCTTGCGTCTGTCCGAGATGTATAATGAGCAACGCGAGACAGTTTTCATGGTCCCGTTAGACTGGAAAGCGGAACCGTCCGATCTGGCAAATCGGATCACATGCGCCCTGGGTGACGAGGCGGTGCGATTGCCTGACGTTGAAAACAGGTCCGTGGCCGAAGATGGTGTTTTCGCGGTATACGCGGAAAGTCTGCAGGATGCCGGTTTTGATCTGTGGAGCCTTGATACGCAATCCGACACGCATTGCCTGTTTGTGGCACGCAAGAAGGATCGCAAGCGGATCGCGAAACTGCTGATACCAACGCAGGCCGCGGCCTGCGTCTTTGCATAAAGGAAAGCCTGCCGATGAAAGCTCTGATCCAACTGCATGACGGCTACGCCGATACCCAAACCGGCCCGAATATCGACGACTTGTCACCCTTTCTGGCCCTACAGGATGTGCCGGTCCCCACGCCCGGCGATGGGCAGGCGCTGATCAAGGTGCATCTGGCCGCCGTGAACCCCTCTGACATCCATTTCATCAAGGGCGAATATGGCCAGCCCCGCGTCAAGGGGATGCCTGCCGGGTTTGAGGCAGTGGGCGAGGTTGTCGCGGGGGATACGCCGCTCAAGGGCCAGCGCGTCAGCTTCTTCGCCGATGCCTCCGGCACATGGGCCGAGTACGCCATGACCGACGCCAGCCGCCTTGTCCCCTGTCGTCCCGATCTGGCGGAACCCGACGCGGCGGGTCAGTTGGTCAATCCGCTGACCGCCATCGCCATGTTCGACATGGTCAAGGAAAGCGGGGCGGACAGCTTCATCCTCAACGCCGCAGGCTCGCAACTCGGCAAACTGCTGATCGCGCTGGGTCGGGATCACGGGATCAGACCGATCGCCATCATTCGGCGGGCCGAACAGGCGCAGGCGCTAAAAGACCTCGGCGCCGCAGAGGTGATCGTGACCGGCGCCGATGACCCGCTGGGACAAGCACAATCCATCTTCAAAACTCTGAAGCCGCGCATCCTGCTGGACGCGGTTGGGGACCAATTCACGTCCGATCTGTTCTTCGCCATGCCATCCCATGCGCGCTGGGTGAACTACGGCAAACTCTCGACCGAGGCACCAAAGCTGACCCAGCTTGGGCAGATGATTTTCATGGGCAAACAGATCGAAGGTTTCTGGCTGACCCGCTGGATGAAACAGGTCGATCCGGCCCGTATCCCCGAGGCGTTCAGCGAAATCCAGAAACGGTTCGTGACAGGCAAATGGACCACCGATGTTGCTGGCATCGTGCCACTGTCCGAAGCGATGGACAAACTGCCAGAGGCGCTGGCCAAGCCGGACGGGAAAGCGTTCATTGACCCCAGGGTTTAGGATGGGCGGCGGTCGTCGCGATGCGAAGCGGCGTCAGCTTGGTTCAAATAACTCCACCGCATTTCCCGACGGATCATTGCAAAGGATTTGGCGCCCACCCGGCCCTTCGACAATTTGATTGCGGAAGGTGACACCGCTTTCGGTCATTGCGGCGACCATTGCATCCAGATCGTCAGCCAGGATTACGATGCGGCCCCAGCCGCCCGGTTCCGGTTTTCTGCCATCAGGCATTGGCTTGGAGGCCGAAGCCGGTGGCCCGGCTACCCAAAGCTGCAGATCATCCTTGCTCAGGATGGCCATTGCTGGCCCATATTGCTCTTCTAAGGTGAACCCAAGCTTGCCCTGGTAAAACGCAATAGCCGCGTCGACGTCATCTACGATGTAGCGGAACTGTGCCATGGTGCTGACCCCCCCCTTGATCTTAGCCTCAGGCAGGATCACCGCAAAGGGCTCATGTCGCCCGCTGCTCCGCCTCCAGCAAATCGCCCGGCTGACACTCCAAAACTGCACAAATCTTGGCCAGTGTCTCGAACCGGATCCCCTTGACCTTACCCGATTTCAGCAGGCTCAGGTTCTGTTCGGTGATGCCGATCGCCTGCGCAAGATCGCGGGACTTCATCTTGCGCAGGGCCAGCATCACGTCGAGGCGGACGATGATCTGCATGTCTTTCATACGAATGACCGGTTTTCGGACGCAACGTTAGACGCTTCGCGCATGGCCCAGCCGATCACGATGATCAGACCTCCTGACAATGCGAAAAAGATCATTTCGCTGTTCAGGCTAATAGCGATGCTGCGCTCGCCGGGTGGGTTATGCATGGTCAGCAGTGCCGTCATGACCGGCTGCAATATGAACTGCATCAACGCTAGGCCCAGAAATCCCTGGCCGATACGTTTGATCAGATTGGCGCATGCCTTGGTCAGAACGTCGCCCGTGCGATATGACGCGAACAGCCTGCGCATATCGTTGAGAACAAAAAGAAATATGATGGGACTGATCACCGACAGGGCGATTGCGCCGTATAGCTGACCTGCTGTGACGTTTCGGGTGACGGTGATACCATGCACCAGACCATCCACGATCGCCTGATCCAATGGCATGTTCAGGGCACCGATCCAGAAGGCGATGGGCGTCGCAATCATTGCAAAAATTGTCAGCCATTGGAGCGTTCGGCTCCATCTTTTTACTTTATCTATCGACGACATAGTTTGGCCTTTCCGTTTCTAAAATTTAATGTAAAACAATAAAAAATACTTGTCAAAGGAGATTCGTATGCGATTTGCACTTTTTTCTGCCCTGGCCTTGTCGGCCTGTACCAGCATCGTACCGAGCACGGCGATGCGGCTGAGCGGCCTTTCACCCACGACTGCCGATCCGGCGGACCTCGCGGTTGACCTGACCCTGCCAGCAGGCATTGATGTCAGCCCCGGTTCGGCGTTGATGCTGTTCTCAACAACACGCAGTGATACGAACGAGACTGCGGCGGGTACTTTCGCGCTGCAACGCGACGGTTCTGTCTTTAAAGTGAACCCAGCCGACTACGCCGAGCTGCGCAGCTTGCAGGCCACCGCGCGCGCTTGGAACGCGGAAAATGCCGACGCAACCAAGGGCTCTCTCTCGATCAGCCTTTCACCTTGCCGCTTGGATGCAGGCCCCGAAGATGATGCGCGCGTCAGTGTTGCGGTCCGCATGGCACCGGACGGTGCGTTCCTGCCACTCGTCCGTAATGGGCCGCTATCTGCCGTCACGTCAGAGGAACAATTGCGCGATATGCCCGACTGTCCTTAAGCGAATTGTTGAAAAAGCGCCGGGGCATTGCTAATTTCAGGTTATGCCCTGCGCCGGGGCCGTGACGGCGCGCTTTAAGGAGGACAATGCACTGTCTCTTTCCACCTCGGCCGCGTCGGCGGCCAACACCGGAGCCCCAGCAATGAGCGCTCCGAAAACTGCGACCAGCGAAAGCCTTTTGGCCGCTGTTCTCAAATCCCTCGATGATGACAAAGGCGAAGACATCGTGCAGATCAATCTGCGCGGGCGCTCTGAGATGGGTGATTACATGGTCATCGCTTCCGGCCGTTCGACCCGGCAGGTCACCGCCATGGCGGAAAAACTGACCGACCGGCTCAAGCAGGAATATGGCGTCATTTCCAAGATCGAGGGCAAGGATGCAGGCGACTGGGTCCTGATCGACACGGGCGATGTCATCGTCCACATCTTCCGCCCCGAAGTGCGCGAGTTCTACCAGCTCGAAAAGATGTGGCAGACCGGGGCGGCCTCGACCGCCTGATGCGCGTCCAGATCTGCGCTGTGGGCCGATTGCGCAAAGGGCCCGAGCGCGAGCTGTATGACGACTATCTCACCCGGTTCGACCGGACCGGGCGGGCCTTGGCACTTGGCCCCGCGCAACTCATCGAAGTGGATGATAAAAAGGGCGGCGGTATGGCCGCCGAAGCCATGCTTTTGCGTCGCGCTATTCCCGATGGCGCACTGGTGTGCACATTGGACGAGCGCGGTAAGCTGATGTCGTCGCCTGACTTTGCCGCACAACTCGGGACATGGCGCGACCAGGGGCGCCAAGATCTGACCTTTGTGATCGGTGGGGCTGACGGGATTGATCCTGACCTGCGCGGGCGCGCGGACGCATCGCTCAGCTTTGGCAAGATGGTCTGGCCGCATATGCTGGTGCGCGTCATGCTGGCCGAACAGCTTTACCGGGCCGCGTCCATTCTTGCCGGCGGACCCTACCACCGCGCTTAGCGGTTTGCGCGCCCCTCGCGATGCGCTAAACCTCTGATCAAATCAAATGGAGTTTCCCATGCCAGCCCCCAAACCCGTTGTTCTGTGTATCCTCGACGGCTGGGGCCTGCGCGATGACAGCACCGCAAACGCCCCCATACTCGCCAATACCCCCAATTTTGACGCGATCATGCAGGGGCCGCATGCCCAGCTGATCACGCACGGCAACGATGCAGGTCTGCCATCGGGCCAGATGGGCAATTCAGAGGTCGGGCACACCAATATCGGCGCAGGCCGTGTCGTTGCCATGGACCTTGGCCAGATTGAGCTAGCGATTGAGGATGGATCGTTCTTCAAAGCTGACGCGCTACAGAATTTCATCGCAAAGATGAAGGACAGCAGCGGTGTAGCGCATCTGATGGGTGTCGTTTCTGACGGTGGGGTGCACGGGCATATCGACCACATTATTGCCGCCAGCAAGGTGATCACAGATGCAGGTGTGCCCGTTGCGATCCACGCCATCACCGACGGGCGCGACGTGGCCCCAAAATCAGCCGCCGATTTCGTTGCCGAACTGCAGGACAAACTGCCCGACGACGCCACAGTCGCCACTGTCATCGGGCGCTACTACGCCATGGACCGCGACAACCGCTGGGAACGGGTTGAAACCGCCTATAACGCCATGATCAAAGGGCAGGGCAACACCGCAGACACGCCCAGCGCCGCAGTCAAGGCGGCCTACGACGCTGACAAGACCGATGAATTTATCCCGGCATCAGTCATCGGTGACTATTCAGGGCTGGCCACAGGCGACGGTTTCTTCTGCCTCAACTTCCGCTCTGACCGGGCACGCGAAATCCTGGCCGCCATCGCCGACCCGGATTTCGACGGGTTCGACCGGGACAAGCCCGACCTCGCCGCCCGCCTGGGCATGGTCAGCTATTCCGACAAGCATGACCAATGGTTCGACATCGTCTTCCCCAAGCGGGATATCCAGAACACCCTTGGCGCCTGGGTCGCCAAACAAGGGCTGCGGCAGTTCCGGCTCGCCGAAACCGAAAAATATCCGCATGTGACCTTCTTCCTCAACGGCGGCATCGAAACGCCCGAAAAGGGCGAAGACCGGTATATGGCTCAATCGCCAAAGGTCGCCACCTACGACATGCAGCCCGAAATGTCGGCGGGTGAGGTGACCGAACACTTCGTCAAGGCAATCGAAGACGGCTACGATCTGATCGTGACCAACTACGCCAACCCCGACATGGTCGGGCATACCGGTGATCTGGACGCGGCGATCAAGGCCTGCGAAGCGGTCGATCAGGGGCTGGGCGAGGTGCTGAAGGCGCTCAAAGCCGCAGGTGGCGCGATGATTGTCACTGCCGATCACGGCAATTGCGAAACCATGGTTGATCCCGAAACCGGCGGTCCGCACACCGCACACACGACCAACCCGGTGCCGGTCATCCTTGTCGGCGGGCCGGATGGAGCGAGATTGCAGGATGGACGGCTTGCCGATCTGGCGCCAACACTTCTTGATCTGATGGGGCTCGACCTGCCCCCCGAAATGACAGGGCAAAGCCTGATCAAATGAGGCTCGCCGCATTTCTGATCTGTCTGGCACTGCCAGTCCAAGCCCAAAGCCCAGAGGCTGCGGCCGGCACGGCGATGGACCGCCTGCTGGCCGCTCGCACCCAGCTGGAACAGGCGCAAACCAAACGCGACCGGGTCAAGGCGCTGACAGAAACGGTGCAGGCCTATGAAGACGGGCTGGCGGCGATGCGTGACGGGTTACGGCAGGTTGCAACGCGTGAGGCGGCGCTGACGGCCGAACTCAGCGCGCGGCGCGATGAACTCAGCGATCTGATCGGCGCGCTGCAGGCCATCGGGCGGACACCGACCCCCGTTCTGCAAAGCCATCCGCAAGGCCCACTTGCCGCCGCGCGCGCCGGCGGGATCGTGGCCGATCTGACACCGGCGCTGGAAACCCAGGTGTCAGCCTTGCAAGAGCAATTGTCGGAACTGGACCGCTTGCGCACCCTCCGGATCAAAGCGGCCGAAACACTGACCGATGGGCGCGAGGCGGCACAAACCGCCCGCACGGCCTTGGGCATCGCGATCTCCGAACGGACCGACCTGCCGCAGCGCTTCAGCGAAGACTCGGTACAAACCGCTCTACTCGTGGCCAGTGCCGAAACGTTGGACGGGTTTGCGCGGGGGTTGGCTGGATCGCTGCCGTCATCCGACACCGGGCTGACGGCAGAGGGGAACCTGCCACTCCCCGTCGCAGGTTACGTTCTGCCGGACAACGGTCAGGGGCGCCCTGGCGTGCGGATCGCCGCCCAGCCGCAGGCGCTGGTCACCACACCGGTCGCCGCAACGCTGTTGTTTCACGGTGCGGTTCTGGATTACGGCAGCGTGGTCATCCTTGAACCCGCGGCAGACGTGCTATTTATTATCGCAGGCATGGAACAAACCTTTGGAACAGCAGGCCAGATCTTGCCCGCAGGCGAAGCCATCGGTCTGATGGGTGGCAACGGGCAGGCAGATGACGGTATTTTGAGCGAAAATGCTGTCTTTGATGACGATCAGACGCAGCAAACCCTTTATCTTGAGGTCAGGTCCGGGCAAAGTCCCGTGAATCCGGACACCTGGTTCGCGCTCGAGTAGGATAGGATACGATAATGAAAAAGCTGATATTGGCCGCAATCGGCGGCGCTGCTCTGGGGCTTGTGGCCACCAGCCAGATTGCCGGGCCGCTACTGGCGCAGGAATCCAAAAACAACGCAAGCGTCTACGAACAGCTGGACCTTTTCGGCGACATCTTCGAACGGATCCGCGCCGGCTATGTCGAGGACGTTGATGACAAGGAACTGATCGAGGCGGCAATCAACGGCATGCTGACTTCGCTTGATCCACATTCCAGCTATCTGTCCGCTGACGATGCCGCCCGTATGCGGGTGCAGACATCCGGTGAATTCGGCGGGCTCGGGATAGAAGTCACGCAGGAAGAAGGCTGGGTCAAGGTCGTCTCCCCGATGGATGGCACCCCCGCCGACGCCGCCGGGGTCATCGCCGGTGATTTCATCACCGCCGTGGATGGCGAAAGCGTGCTGGGGCTGACATTGGACGACGCGGTCAACATGATGCGTGGCCCGGTGGGGTCCGAAATCATCATCACCATCGTGCGCGAGGGCGAGGTTGAACCGTTCGACGTGTCCATCATCCGCGACACGATCAAACTGACCGCCGTGCGCAGCCGGACCGAAGGCAATGCCGTTGTCCTACGTGTGACCACCTTCAACGATCAGACTTTCCCCAATCTGCGCGAAGGCCTCGCCAAACAGGTTGAGGATGCCGGGGGCATCGAAAATGTCGATGGCTTCGTGCTGGATCTGCGCAACAACCCGGGCGGTCTGCTGAATCAGGCAATCTATGTGTCGGACGCATTCCTTGACGCTGGCGAAATCGTGTCCACCCGTGGACGCGATGCAGCGGATGGGGAACGGTTCAATGCCGAACCGGGTGATCTGGCCCAGGGCAAACCCATCGTTGTGCTGATCAATGGCGGCTCCGCCTCAGCCTCTGAAATCGTGGCGGGGGCCTTGCAGGATCACCGCCGGGCGATTGTTGTAGGCACCAAATCTTTTGGTAAGGGGTCTGTGCAAACAGTTGTTCCCCTACGCGGTGATGGCGCCATGCGTCTGACCACCGCGCGCTATTACACCCCATCAGGCCGGTCGATCCAGGCACTGGGCATTTCGCCTGACATCATCGTCGAACAGCCGCGGCCACGCCCCACCTCGGACGAGGATGATGAGGACCAGCCGCGTCAGCAGCGGTCAGAGGCGGACCTGCGCGGATCGCTCGACAATGACAGCCTGACCGAGGATGAAATTCGCCAGATCGAAGAAGACCGGGCACGGGCAGAGGCCGCAGCGCAACTGCGCGAGGATGATTATCAGTTGGCTTATGCGATCGACATCCTCAAAGGGTTGAACGCGCTGGGGCCGACTGCGCTGCTTGATCCCTGAATCGTTTCGCGACAAGTCGTAAGCTCAAACAACAACGGTTGCCCGGATTCTGGGCAACCGTTTCTCTCTTTGAAGGATCTTCAACCATAGGTTGCATATCT
This sequence comes from Yoonia sp. SDW83-1, assembly GCF_046762885.1. Taxonomy (NCBI): domain Bacteria; kingdom Pseudomonadati; phylum Pseudomonadota; class Alphaproteobacteria; order Rhodobacterales; family Paracoccaceae; genus Yoonia; species Yoonia sp. SDW83-1. Next base: position 87,017 of record NZ_JBKQXO010000001.1, on the reverse strand, counting down.
GTTTTTACTCATGCTATTCTTGCGAAGTTATGGGTGGGGGCGATTGACGAGGGCATCGTGACACGATCACTTCAAGGGATGGAAATTCTCCTGATCGAGGACAATTTCCTGATCCTTTACGAAACAAAACTGATCCTGGAAGAGGCGGGTGCGACTGTCACAACTGCCGGGTCAGTTAAAGAATGTTTGCCGCTGTGCGAAGCAGACTATCATGCGGCCATTCTCGACATTGATCTGCCGGACGGAACGGTTCAGCCCGTCGCCGAACGGCTGCACATGCGCCATACACCGCTAATCTTCCACTCCGGCAGCACAGATAATCCTGCCATCTTCCCGCAGTTTCCCGATGCCGTCATCCTGATCAAACCAGCCAGTGAAAATCAGCTTGTGGCATCGGTTCACAAGCAGGCCCTGGCGTCAGGCAGACAACTTGGGGAAGAACCGGGGTCCGGCGCATCTCAGGCCTTGGCCCGTTCGCCCGCCGGGTCATAAAACGGCTTCAACTGTGCCTCTGCCCTGATACGGGTACCCATCACGTCGATCTCATAAGTACTCGCCAGCATCTCTTCCGGTTTTTCACCCGGCTGGGCGCAAGGCACATATCCCATGCCTACGGCCGCCCCCAGATGATGGCCATAGCCGCCGGACGACAGGTAGCCGACAAACTCACCATCCCGCAGGATCGGCTCGTTATGATACAAAAGCGGCTCCGGGTCCGTGAGCTTGAACTGCACCAGACGGCACGCCAGCCCTTCCTCACGCTTGCGCAGCACGGCATCGCGGCCAATGAAATCGGGCTTGTCCGTCTTGACGGCAAAGCCCAAACCGGCCTCCAACACGTGATCTTCAGACGTGATGTCATGGCCGAAATGGCGGAACCCTTTTTCCATCCGGCAGGTGTCCATCATATGCATGCCGCACAGGCGCATGCCAAAGTCAAATCTCGCCGTCGCCAGCGTTTCAAACACATGCCCGCACATGTCGGACGGGATATATACCTCCCACCCCAACTCACCCACATAAGTCACACGGTGAACACGGGCGAGCGCCATGCCGATCTCGATCGCCTGCGCGGTGCCAAACGGGTTGACGTCATTCGAAAAATCGTTGGGCGACACCGCCTGCAGCAATTCGCGTGACCGCGGCCCCATGATCGCCAGCACACCTTCGCCTGCGGTCACATCCGTTATCACAACGTTGAAATCACCCTTGTTACGGCGCATCCAGGTCTGGTCCGCAAGCCGGGTAGCGGCGGGGGTAACCACCAGATAGCAATCCTCCTCGATCCGCGTCACCGTCACATCCGCCTCAATCCCGGCACGGCTGTTCAGAAACTGGGTATAGACAATTTTGCCCACAGGCACGTCATATTGGCCGCTGCCAATATGGTTCATGAATGCAGTTGCATCGGCCCCCTCGACCCGGATTTTGCCGAATGAAGACATGTCATACATGCCCACATTCTGGCGCACGGCCATATGCTCCTCCCGGACATTGTCGAAAAAGTTCTGGCGCGACCAACTGTATTCGTACCTGGCTTCCTGCGCCTCGCGGGCGAACCAGTTGGCGCGCTCCCACCCGGCCAACTCACCCATCACCGCACCCCGGTCCAGCAGATGCTGGTGGAAGGGCGTCCGCCTGACCCCCCGCGCGGTCGCCTTTTGCCGGTAAGGGAAATGGTCAGCATAAAGCAGGCCGAGCGTTTCCTTGGACCGCTCAAACAGATAGGTCTTGTTGCCCTGAAACGGCTGCATGCGGGCAATATCCACATCGCCCAGATCAAACGGTTTTTCGCCACTCTCCATCCATTGGCTCAGGGCCATGCCTGCACCACCGGCCGACTGGATCCCGATGGAGTTGAAACCAGCAGCGACCCAGACATTGTCCATCTCGGGTGCCAGCCCCAGATGATAGGCATCGTCAGGGGTAAAGCTCTCGGGGCCATTGAAAAACGTATGGATGCCAGCATCGGCCAGCATCGGCATGCGTTCCACTGCGGCCTCCAGAATGGGTTCGAAATGGTCGAAATCCTCCTGCAGCTGATCGAACTCGAAATCTGCCGGAATACCATCCATCGCCCAGGGCTTGGCATTGGGCTCAAACGCGCCCAACAACATCTTGCCCGCGTCTTCCTTGTAATAGGCACATTCATCCGGCACCCGCAGCACCGGCATCTGGGTCAGGCCCGCAATCGCTTCGGTGACGATATAGAAATGTTCACAGGCGTGCAGCGGCACATTGACGCCCAGCATGCGGCCCACCTGATGCCCCCACATGCCCCCACAATTGACCACCATGTCGCAGGCGACATGACCCGTCTCATCACCCTGCGCCCAATCCACGCCGGTGATCCGGCGACCATCACGGCGGACACCCGTGGCAAGCGTCCGCTCAATCACCTTTGCACCATTCTGGCGGGCCCCTTTGGCCAGCGCCAAGGCGATATTCGCCGGATCACCCTGACCATCAAGCGGCAGATAGACGCCCGCAGTGACACCATCAATGTTCAGATGCTCATAACGCTCCTTGACCTCGGTGGGCGAGATTTCCTCCACATCCACACCAAACGCCCGGGCCATCGCAGCCTGGCGATAAATCTCTTCCTTACGCTCATCGGTCAGTGCAACCGTAATTGACCCGCAGCGCTTGAAACCCGTTGCCACCCCGGTTTCCGCTTCCAGATTGCCGTAAAGCTCCTGAGAATACTTGGCGAGCTTCGTCATGTTCGCCGTCGCCCGCAACTGGGCGATCAGCCCGGCCGCATGCCAAGTCGTGCCCGACGTCAGTTGCTTGCGCTCCAGCAGCACCACATCTGTCCAGCCCAGCTTGGCCAGATGATAGGCGACAGAACAGCCGATAACGCCACCACCAATGATGACAACGCGCGCGGAAGAAGGGGGGGTAGCCATCGGTCTAGCAGTCCTAAAATGAATATTTACCGGATAATTTCACGAAATATGTCATACGTCACGCGCAATCCGCTACAATATCGGCGTTTTTCGGCGAAAGCGCCTAAACAACTTCATGCCCGGCCTCACGAATGACCTCTGCCAGCCGCCTGATATGGGCCGGTCCCACCTCGCAGCAGCCGCCCACAATCGTGGCGCCTTGCGCGATCCAGCCCAGCGCGAAGTCCGCATAGGCCTCCGGTCCCAGATCACGGCGGGCGGACAGACTATCAACGGTAGGCTTGTCTTTCAGGAAATCCTTGGTGATTTGCTGAAACCCGTTGGCATAGGCCCCGAAGGGCAGATCACCCTCCGCCAGAGCAGCGACAGCCGCAGCCATCGCCTCGGGTGCGGCGCAATTGGCCAACAGCGCCGATGCGCCCTCTGCAATTGGCAAAACATCCGCCAGCTTCTCGCCCGAGCGCAGGCGCGTGCCATCCTCATCATCGACAGTCATTGACAGCCAGACCGGTTTGCCCGCCGTCAGCGCCCCTTCCAGCACCGCGCGGGCGTGATCGACCGATGCAATCGTTTCGCAAATCAGTAAATCCACCTCAGGCCCGAGGATCTGCGCCACCTCGGCATAAAGCGGTACGGCCACATCATGTGCCGGATGTATGTCGGGGCGATAACTGGCGATCAGCGGCCCGATGGACCCGGCAATGCGGCCATGGCCGGCGCAAGCGGTCCGTGTTTCAGCAACCGCCGCCATATGCAACGCGGCGAACTGCTCCTCCAGTCCCGAACCGGCCAACCGATCACGATGAATGGCATAGGTATTGGTCACATGCACCGACGCACCGGCGGCCACATAATCGCGATGCACATCAGCCACCATGCCGGGGTGATCAACCATCACCTGCGTCGACCACAGCGGGGTCGGCGCGTCTCCGGCACGATGGATCAACTCCTGGCCCATCCCGCCATCCATCAACGTAATCCCGGTCATGGATAAATCTCCGCGAACTTCGCCTTGTATAGGGCGATCATGTCATCTTCGGTCACCCCGTCATCATAGGGCGGGGTCCAGATCATACTGGCATGGGTCAGACTGATCTCGACCAGACAGGTAATGCGCCGGGCGAGATCGCCAAATGTATCCAGCCACATCGGATGCCGTTCGGCAAACCAATCCGATCCCTTGCGGTGCAGTGCTGCCGTACCGCCCGCGCGAACGGCAATACGTCGAAACGGGTCGATGAAATTCACCTCGACGGCCGGATGCGCGGTCAAGTTCCGCCGGGTTCCGGGGGAACGGATGTCGCTATAGGCGATCGTGGCCTCATCCAGCACCAGAAACGTACCTTTGGGGGACACCGCCGGGGTGCCATTCGGCGTAACCGTCGCCACAAACCCCAAAGGGAAGGTGGCGATCAGATCTGTCATTTCTGTCGTCAGCATCAGGCCCGGATCCGGGCATTCTCAGGATCCCAAAGCGGCTGGTCGGGCTGGACCGTCGCCGCAAATCGCTCCCCATAGATATCCACCTCGACCTTGGTGCCCGGCTCTACCAGATCGGCGCGCAACATGCCCAGCGCCACGGATTTGCCGACGCGGTAGCCCCACGCGCCTGATGTCGTCTCACCAACCACCTCATCGCCCGCCCAAATCGGCGACATGTAAGGCGCATCGCACTCCCCCGGCGCGTCCAGCGTCAGCGTGACAAAGCGTTTGGCCAAACCTTGCTGTTTCTCAGACAGGATCGCTGCCTTGCCGGGGAAATCCTGTGGCTTGTCCAGTTTCACAAACCGGTCCAATCCACCCTGCAGCATCGAATAATCCGTCGAAAGGTCGCCCTTCCAGGCGCGATACCCTTTTTCGATGCGCAATGAATTGAGGGCGTACATCCCAAACGGCTTCAGCCCATGCGGCGCGCCTGCCTTCAACACAGCATCAAAAACCTTCTTGGTGTCAGCGACCTGAGAATGAATCTCCCACCCCAACTCCCCGGCAAAAGAGACACGGACCAATTGGACCCATGTGCCATCAATCTGTGCGGATTGATGGGTCAGCCAACCTTGGGTCAAATCTGCATCGCAACAATCGGCCAAGATATCCCGCGACTTAGGCCCAGTCAGGATCTGGCAGGAAAACGCGGTTGTCACATCTTCCAGCGTAAACCCCGCATCGACGGGCAGGTGACCGCGCAGCCACTCAAAATCATGCCACTGGGCGGGGGCAGCGGTAATCAGGAAAAAGAAATCCTCATCCAGCCGCATCGCCGACATCTCGGTCACGATCCGGCCCCGGTCATCGGCAAAGTAAAGCAGACCGATCCGACCCACCTTTGGAATGCCACCGGTACAAAGACCCCGCAGGAATTCCGCCGCACCCTCACCCTTCAACCGATAGCGCGAAAACCCCGGCAGATCAAGGATACCGGCCGCATCGCGCACCGCCTCGCATTCTTCGCGCACCCGCGGCTCCCACGGGCCGGTCCGGGCCCATGTCTCGGTCGCCGCCAGAGAGGTATCGTCGCCATCCTTGGCGTACCAGTTCGCGCGCTCCCACCCATTATAGGCACCCATCTGGCCACCCATTTCACGCACCTTCGCATCCACCGGCGACAGCTTCTTGTCACGGCCCGCAGGCCATTCGTGATGCGGGAAGTGCATGGCGTATTCGTGGCCATAGACCTCCACCGCCTTGGCGTGGCAATAGTCGAAATCGGTATAGTCGGTGTAGCGGCGGGGATCGACAGCCCACATATCCCACTCGGTGTGACCATCGACGATCCATTCTGCGGCGACCTTGCCTGCGCCACCACCCTGGGTGATGCCAAAGGTAAAGACACAAGCCTCATAGGCGTTCTTCACCCCCGGCATCGGGCCAATGAGAGGCAGACCATCTGGGGCATAGGGGATCGGGCCATTGATCACACGGCCCACGCCAGCGGTGCCAAGGATCGGAACCCGGGCCATCGCGTCCTCAATATACCACTCCAGACGCTCCAGATCGTCAGGATACAGCTGAAACGAAAAATCATCCGGCTGCGGATCGTCCGGGGTCACCCAATGGGCCTTGCAGTTACGCTCATAAGGGCCAAGGTTCAGCCCGTTCTTATCCTGGCGCAGGTAATAGGAACTGTCGACGTCGCGCAGCAGCGGCACCTTGCGCCCGTTTGCCTCAGTCCAGGCTTTCAACTCAGGGATTTCCTCGGTCAGGAAATACTGGTGCGACATGGTGACCATCGGAACCGTGCGGCCACCATAAGGTTTGAACCATTCGCCGACCCGCTGGGCATAATATCCAGCGGCGTTGACCACCTTCTCACAGGCGATATCGCCCTTGTCGGTATGCACGATCCAGCCGTCCTTTGTCTGGGTCACACCTGTGGCGGGGCAGAACCGCTCGATGCGCGCGCCCATCTGGCGGGCACCCTTGGCCAGCGCCTGCGTCAACTGGGCGGGGTCGATATCGCCATCATCTGGATCATAAAGCGTGCCTTCCAGATCATGGGTTTCCAGAAACGGATACATGTCCTGCGCTTCATCCGGCGTCATGATCTTCAGGTTCAACCCCTGATAATTCGCCATGCCCATGGCCCGGGCAAATTCCTGCATCCGCTCCTTACTATGCGCCAGCCGGATCGACCCGGTGACGTGATAGTTCATCGGATAATCCACCTCATCCGCCAGCCCTTTATAAAGGCTCAGGGAATAGCGCTGCATGTTCATCACCGCCCATGAGGTGCTGAAAGACGGGCAATTGCCAGCCGCATGCCATGTCGAGCCGGCGGTCAACTCGTTCTTTTCCAACAGCACACAATCGGTCCAGCCTTTTTTTGCCAGATGGTACAGTGTGGATACGCCAACCACGCCGCCGCCAATAATGACAACGCGGGCAGAGCTTGGAAAATCAGCCATGGATCACTCTTTCATTCAGTCTGGGATATGCGGCGCATCTGCCGGGATGGTGTAATAATCGCCCGCATCAGCGGCAAAGATATGCTTGCCCGGCGTCATGCCCGTAGGCAGATCCAGACAGCCAGCAGCGATACCCAAATGATCGGCGCCATTGGGCTGGTAGAACAGGCTGGACCCGCAGAACTTGCAAAATCCCCGGCGGGCATGATCGGACGATTGATACCATGTCAGCCCTGCCTCCTTGCTGAACACAACATCGGCCGTCTCTGCCCGGGTGGAGGCCCAGTAATGGCCACTGGTGCGGCGGCACTGGCCGCAATGACAAAAGGTGATGGTATCGCGCGCGCCGGTGACCTCAAACGCCACCTCTCCGCATTCGCAACGCCCCTTTGTCATCGCCCTCTCCCTAGTAGACCGGTGGTGAGATGACCCAGATCACATCGCAGGTCTCTTCATACGGGTTGGCCCAGCGAAACTGTTCACCGCGCAAACGGAAACTGTCGCCGGGGTTCAGCTTGAACATCTTGTCATCCACCCAGATGTCGAAACGACCACGAACGATATAGCCGATTTCCTGCGTCGGGCGGGTCAACGGCACCACAAGCTCGGCACCCGGGGCAAAGGACGAATGGACCACCTCAAAACTGTCGGTCAGATCCGGGGACAGCAAGCCTTCGGTCAGCCCCGGGGTACGGCATCCGATGGGGCGACGGGCCTGTGCGCGAACAATGATCCCTTCCTCGCCCGGTGCCGTGCCGATCTGCAAAAGGCTGGACACCGAAACATCCAGTATCTCGGCCATGCGGTTCAGATCGATAATGGCCGGGTTCGAGATATTGCGCTCAACCTGGCTCAACCAGCCCACCGATCGGTCCATCGCCTCGGCCAATTCGGTCAGGGTCATACCCCGCGCCTTGCGTAAGGCGCGCAGGTCCGCCCCCAGCGTCCGGAAGGGCTGACGATCATCCGCCATGACTGATCCGTGAAAAATGGACATTGAATTTCATGATGCATAATCTCCATTTGATAGCAACAATAGTTTGTCACGATCTGTGCATGAAAACCATGGGTTGGGGTCAGGTGGAAAAGACATCCCTCAGTATAGTGGCCAACGCATCAGCGTCCGCCTGATCAAACGCATCTGGCTGATCGCTGTCGATATCAAACACGGCGATCAAATCACCATTCTCGTCAAAGACCGGCAAGACCAGCTCTGACCGCGTGCTGCTGGCGCAAGCGATATGACCGGGAAACGCATCAACATCCGCAACCAACTGGACCCCGCCGGTGCGGGCGGCAGCACCACAGACACCACGGGAAAACGGGATAACAAGGCAACCATGCCCGCCCTGATAAGGGCCGATCTTCAAAAGCTCCGGGGCCACAACCCGATAAAACCCGGTCCAGTCGAACCGGTCATCACTGTGATGGACCTCACATGCGACCGTGGCCATCAGGGCCACCTGATCATCTTCACCCTCGGTCAGGGATGCAATCGTCTTGGACAGGGTGGCATAGTCTACAGGCATTGGCGGGTTTTCCGTTGATCAAACAAGGCCGGTTCTATCCGGCCCCCTTGCAACAAAAAAGGGGCCACGGATGCGGCCCTTTTTCCGTTCAGATCATCATCCGATCAGGCAATGAACACCAGGTCATCCATCGAAAAGACACCACCATTGGTGATATCAGCCCCATCATAACCGCCGCCCGTGGCGCGGAATTCAATCTGGTCGATACCCGTCCAGTTCAACTCCTGCACAGTATGGGTATCAGTCAGGTCGACAGTCTGGGTAAACAGCGCGACACCATCATCAAACCCGGTAATCTCAACGGTATTGGCCAGGCCATCAGGGTTCGCATTCGTCTTGTCAGCGCGGGACCCATTGGCCAGCGAAACGCTCTTGAAATCAAACGTATCACCATCGGCACTGCGAAAACCCACCGTCGCACCCCAGCTGTTGAAGGCCTCAAGGTCGTCATCGACGTCGCCAGCGTCATAATCCAGCGACCGCAACGAACCGGCAATATTGCTTTCGCCCCGGCTGACCTCCGCGATGAACTGACCATCCAGCACCTCCGTCCCGGTCACCAGCGTCACATCGTTATCGAAATCGACCACCTGTTCGGTTGGACCATCAGGTGTGTCAACCGGGGGCAGGGCGTCGGCCACAAAAACAAGATCGTCAAAGGAATAGACGCCGGTGCCGCCTTCCGATCCGCCGGATGCCACGAATTCCAGCCGGTCAATCGCCGTGAAGTTCAACTCGGTCACCGTCTGCCCGAATTCCAGCGTCACCGTCTGCGAAAACGCAACCTCGCCATCGCGGTAGCCGATAATCTCAACCGTCTGGGCAAGGTTGGACGCATCCGGGTTGCCGCCATCGCGCAAGCCTTTGCCCAATGACACGCTCTTGAAGTCGAAATCGCTGCCATCGGTCCGTTCAAATCCCATCGTCTTGGGCAAAAACGCGTTAAAGGCTTCTTGATCACTGTCGACCTCACCGCGATCATAATCAATCGGGCGAATTTCGCCCTCACGATTGGAAAGCCCGGTGCTCAGATCGACGACAAACTGGTCCTGCAGGATCGTGTCACCATTGGAAATTGCTGCGCCGTCGTTGAAATCCAGCACATATTCGGCAGTTTCAACCGGCGGCGCGATCTCCTCGAAATTCTCGACACCGCGGAATTTGATGACATCGCCATTCGCGTAACGGATCGTGCCGTTGCCCTTGTCATTCACATCAACCACGGCGGTGCCGTCCTGCACGAATTGCAGCGTGTCGTCACCTTTGCCCATGTGCACGATGTCACCGGCATTGGCAAAAACCGTGTCATTGCCTGCCCCGGCGCGGATGAAATCGGCATCCTGCGTGCCAATGATCGTCTCATCCCCGGCCGAACCGTAAATGGCCCAGCTGTCATTGCGCTCAAAATCGGACAGATCAACCGTGGCACCATCGGTAACCTTGACGGTATCGGCGGCCAGAACCTCCATATCGTTGAAGGTAACACCATCGCCCAGCTTCAAACGGCCCTGATGGGTCAGCGCGTCGGTACCATCGCCACCGTCGATCAAAATATCTTCAAAAGGGGTCCGCCCCGATGCAACCAGAACGTCATCACCATCCAAAGCGAAAATGCTCTGCGGGTTGCTCAGGAAACGGTATTCGTCGTTGTCGTTTGTAAGCGTTGTTGTGATTGTTTCAGTCATAAAGTCTCTCTGTTTTTGTAAAATCTGCTCAAAGCGAAACCACGTTCCTTACACCGGTTCATCCGATACGGAATCGCTTGGAACATAACAAGAACATCACAGCTATTTGCCATATTTTAAAGGAATAAGCGTAGACTTGTTCTTATTTTGTTCTGATGTTGCAGATTGCCCTCACGCCGCATGATGCGGCCCTTTCCGGGCGCAGAACAACATCATGTTTAACGGACAAGATCTGGGTAAGCCGGCGCTGCTTGGGGCGCGAGAACAGAGAGGGAATTAGCCTTCGGAGAGAATCAGGAAATGCAACCTAAAGCCGTTCGATCGCAATCGCGGTGCCTTCACCCCCACCAATGCAGATTGCGGCCACTCCGCGCTTCAGCCCGCGAGTCTCAAGCGCGTTCAGCAGCGTTACCATAATCCGCGTGCCCGATGCGCCAATCGGATGCCCCAGCGCGCAGGCTCCGCCATTCACATTCACCTTGTCGCGCGCAATACCCAATTCATGCATGAAGGCCATGGGAACCACAGCGAACGCCTCGTTCACCTCCCACAGATCCACGTCGTCCACCGACCAGCCGATCTTGGCCAGAAGTTTCTGGGCGGCAGGCACGGGTGCCGTGGTAAACCAACCCGGCGCCTGCGCATGGCTGGCATGGCCCAAAATCCGGGCCCGCGCATTCGGCGCTCCCGCCTTGGCCAAAACCAATGCCGCTGCGCCATCCGAAATGCTCGATGCATTCGCCGCCGTCACCGTCCCATCCTTGCGAAAGGCGGGCCTGAGCGTCGGGATCTTTTCGGGCCGCGCCTTGCCGGGTTGCTCATCACGTGTGATGACCTCTTCGCCCGTGCGGGCATGGACCGTCACCGGCGTAATCTCAGCATCGAACGCGCCGGACCGTTCCGCATCCAGCGCATTGGAAAGGGACGCAATCGCATATTGATCCTGTGCCTCACGGGTGAACTGGAACTTTTCGGCGCAATCCTCGGCGAAGGTACCCATCAGACGACCCTTGTCATAGGCGTCTTCCAACCCATCCAGAAACATCGAATCCTGCACGGTCTGATGGCCAATCCGGGCACCACCACGCAGTTTGGGCATCAGATAGGGGGCATTCGTCATGCTCTCCATGCCCCCGGCAATCATCACATCGGCCCCGCCCCCAGCAATCTGGTCAAAGGCCATCATCGCCGCCTTCATTCCCGACCCGCACATCTTGTTCAGGGTCGTGGCCGGCACGTCCTCGCCCAAACCGGCCAGGAACGCGGCCTGCCGGGCCGGGGCCTGTCCTTGCCCCGCTGGCAGGACACAGCCCATCAGCACCTCGTCCACAGTCGACACACCGGCACCATGCAGCGCGGCCCGGATCGCGGCCCCCCCCAACGCAGGGGCGTCAACATCGGAAAACACACCCTGAAACCCGCCCATCGGCGTGCGCGCGGCACCTGTTATGACAACCTGTTCCATTCATCTCTCCTTTGGGCCAAGGCTACGCCCGCGACACAAAAACGAAAAGCCCTCAAACTGCCCCAATTCGATCATTCTGCGGCCTCGTTTAACCGGCAAACCTGACCCATAGCCAAATGGCTGATCCCGGTGCTGCCTGTTCATAGCCCCCACCCATGCGGGCGGCACCGGGGCAAATCCCCAACATTGTGATTGCACGCGCGGCCCATTGGCCTAACTTCAGGCCAATTCAAAAGGGGACCCTCCATGCGCGACTTCCATAAACCCGGCCGCTCAGCCGTCTACGCCACCAATGGTATCTGTGCCACATCGCACCCGCTCGCGGCCAAAGTGGCCGTGCAAATGCTCGAAGCTGGCGGAAATGCGGTGGATGCGGCCATCGCCGGGGCGGTCCTGCTCGGGATCTGCGAACCGCAAATGACCGGGATCGGCGGCGACTGTTTCGTTCTCTTCACGCCCCCCGGCTCGGATGAGGTCAAGGCACTCAACGGCTCCGGCCGCGCGCCCGCCGCTATCGACGCCGAAGCGCTGCGCGCCAAGGGTGACGTCATCGCCCCTTACTCCGCCGACGCGGTCAGCATCCCCGGCGCCATTGACGCCTTCTGCCGCCTGTCCAAGGATTGGGGCAAGATCGGGCTCAAGGCCACACTCGCGCCGGCCATCCACTATGCCGAAGCCGGTGTGCCCGTCGCCGAACGGGTCGCCTTCGACTGGGCGCAATCCACCGACAACCTCTCTGGCCACGCCCGCGATCTGTTCCTGATGAATGGGCAGGCCCCCCGCCCGGGGCAAATCTTCCGCGCCCCCGGTCAGGCCAAGGTCCTGCGTGAAATCGCCATGGAAGGGCGCGACGCGTTCTACGAAGGCGAGATTGCAGAGGATATGGTCAACTCCCTCCGCGCCCTCGGCGGCACTCATACGCTGGACGACTTTGCCAACACCGCCTGCGACTACACCGACCCGATCACGGGCGGCTATGGCGGCCTAGACCTCTACGAGCATCCGCCAAACGGGCAGGGGGCCACCGCCATCCTGCTGCTGAACATCCTCAAGCATTTCGACATCGCAGGGATGGACCCATGGGGGTCCGAACGGGCCCATATCGAGGCTGAGGCGACCAAACTCGCCTACGACGCCCGCAACCGTTTCGTGGCCGATCCGGCGCATATGACGAAACTCGACCACATGACGTCCCCCGAAACGGCCGAAAAGCTCGCCGCCCTGATCAATCCGAAACAGGCGATGCCGGGCAACGTGCCGGGGGTAGAGGCGGTCCACAAGGACACGATCTACATCACCGTGGTCGACAAGGACCGGATGTGCGTCTCGCTCATCTACTCGGTCTTCCATTCCTTCGGCGCTGGCATCGCGTCCGACAAATTCGGCATCCTGTTCCAGAACCGCGGTGCGGGCTTCACGCTCGAACAAGGGCACGCGAACGAGGTTGGACCCGGCAAACGCCCCATGCACACGATCATCCCCGCGATGCTGAAAAAGAACGGCAAGGTCCACATGCCCTTCGGCGTGATGGGCGGGCAATACCAGTCAGCCGGACACGGCCGCTTCGTCACCAATGTGACCGATTTCGGGTTGTCACCCCAAGCCGCCATCGACGCCCCCCGCAGCTTCGCCGAAGGAGACGTGCTGAACGTCGAAACCAGCTACAGCGAAGCGGTGCGCGCAGAACTGGTAGAGCGCGGACACACGGTCCAGACCCCCGCCACAGCCATCGGCGGCGCGCAAGCCATCATGATACACGATGACGGCGTACTGGAAGCAGGCAGCGATCCGCGCAAGGACGGGTGCGCGGTGGGCTATTAGCGAAACAAGCGAGTCTGCGAAAGGACGGGTATCCGGTTTTCCGTTTGGCGGGCCGAGCAATGCCTGTTCGTCCGCTTCGAGCCCATTGCGTAAGTGCCAAAATTTTGCTGCGTGCGCTCACCGCGCAGGAACTTGCCGCGCTGTAGCGAAAACGCTGCTGCCTCGCAGAGGCAAAAGCAGCCATTCAGGCAGTATGCAGCAAATCTGGAACCACCAATTGGCACACTGCGGGACAGAGTGGGCTTCTGCAGATTGACTATTGTCAATCTTGCCATGACGAATTTGCGCATTCTCATCACACAAGGTGCCTTGGTGCGAAACCTCGCAGGAGAGTTCATTTTTTATGGCAGTCACTTCAGCATGCAAAGTCTGTCTACAATCCATTGGTTTTCTGCTGTTGAGCGGCCTGTTGGTTGCTGATCAGGTTCTCGCTGAAGAACATCGCCTTTATACAAACGCGGAAAAAAATCTGTATTTGCAACCACACCACGTTGGGCGCACCCAAATTGCTGGCATCATCTTTGCTGCGACAGAAGTGACCCTGCTGGAAGAAACTCAAGACGCGCTGCACGTCCGTTTGACCGGCTGGCGGGAACAGGGTGCGGATCGCGCCATCTATGAACAAATGGGCCAACGTATTCTGGCGGCTAGCCTCAGGGTTGGTGCGCAAGAGCGAACGATCCTGGGCGATCCGGTTGTTGATCCTGAAACCGATCTGATCTGGCACCCTATCAGCCTCGATGTGTGGGTCAGCCCTGATCGGCTGACCCCTGATCCAAATCTGCTTTGGGACCAAGGGGTGACGATGTTTCAAACGGCCTGCGCAAATTGCCACAGTTCGATGCGTCCCAATGATTACCTGTCGAACCAGTGGATCGGGCTGATGAAATCCATGGAACGCTACATCACGCTCGACAAACCCGACTATCGGTTCTTGCAAAAGTACCTGCAACTGCATGCCAGTGACATGGATCCTCCGCTCTCAGTGGAGAACGCCCATGCAGATTAAACAGGACACATCGGCATCGCGCATTGTGGTCTATCGGCTGCTATCGGACCTGTTTGCGCAACCTGCAACCGCTGCAAAGATCAGCCAACTGGCGGCGGTGTCAGTGCAAGAGGATTTGAACGACGACCCCTGTATCGGCCCGCTGCTGGCCCGCTTTCAGGTGTTTGACAAAGACCCCACCCTTTCGGAAAGCGACCTCGCTGGGGCCTATGCCTTCCTCTTTCTGGGTGCCGGGGGGCCGCAGAGCGTGCCGTCATCCCAAAGCTCTTTTGTTGATCCCCGTGGGCGTGTTTGTCAGGCGCCGACGGCGGCCATGGCGCAGCACCTCAAAGACCTGAACATGCATGTCGCGGGCACCTATCGTGAACCTGCCGATCACATCGCGGTCATTCTTGCTGTGGCGGCGCAGCTGATTGCTTCGGGTAGGCCAACGGCCCAGCAAATTGAATTTCTGGAGGATCATCTGGCCGCATGGCTGCCGGAATTTGGCACGGCCTGCGCCCGCAGCGATCAGCATGGTTTCTACACCCTGCTTGCGCGCACTGCCGAAGATTTCGTTGCAGAGGATTTGAAATGGCTCCGGACCCGTCCGGTCCGGGTCAAGGAGGAAGAAGAAAATGTCTGACCAATCACCACATCGGGGACTGACCCGCAGGGGCTTTCTGGAAACCACATCGCTGACGGGTGCCGCCGCTGTACTGGGGCCATCTGTGCTGGGCGCTGGCATGGCACAGGCCGCGCAAAACGGCGAGGTGCTGACTGGATCACATTGGGGTGCGTTTCATGCCACCGTGACGGACGGCAGGTGGACCGCCGTGCGGGGCTGGGAAGAAGATCGCTTTCCCACCAAGATGCTGGAAGGTGTGATGGACAGCGTCTATTCCCCGACGCGGATCAAATACCCCATGGTGCGCCGCGCCTATCTGGAAGGCGGCCCGGGGACAGCATCAGACACGCGTGGCCGCGATGATTTCGTCCGCGTTAGTTGGGATCAGGCCCTGCAGCTTGTCGCGGATGAGGTCGCACGGGTGCAGGAAGAGAGCGGTCCAAAGGGCATCTTTGGTGGCTCCTACGGTTGGAAAAGCCCCGGCAAGTTCAACAACGCGCGCAACCTGTTGCGGCGGTTCCTGAATGGCACAGGCGGATTTGTCAGCCATGTAGGGGATTATTCAACGGGGGCGTCTCAGGTCATTATGCGGCATGTGCTGGGCACAATCGAAGTCTATGAACAGCAAACAGCATGGCCTGTTGTGGTCGAGAATACGGACCTGATGGTTTTATGGGGCGCCAACCCGGTTGTGACCAACAAGATTGGCTGGGTCGTGCCCGATCACGGTGCCTATGAGGGGATGGAGGACTTCAAGGCCGCCGGCAAACGCGTGATCTGCATTGATCCGATCCGCAGCGACACAGCCGCGTATATGAACGCCGAGTGGATCGCGCCCAAGCCGCAGACGGATGTCACCATGATGATGGGCATCGCACATACGCTGCTTGAGGAAGGCCTACATGATCAGGCGTTCATGGATACCTACACAACCGGATTTGATCAGTTCCTGCCTTATCTGACGGGCGAAAGCGACGGCCAACCCAAGGACGCAGATTGGGCCGCCGGTGTCTGTGGGGTAGAGGCTGATGTCATCCGCCAGTTGGCCCGCGACTTCGCGGCCAATCGCACGATGCTGGCCAGTGGCTGGTCGATGCAGCGGATGCACCACGGTGAACAGGCCCATTGGATGCTTGTGACATTGGCAGCTATGCTGGGGCAGATCGGTTTGCCCGGTGGGGGCTTTGGGCTCAGCTATCATTACTCCAGTGGTGGGTCGCCTTCGGCCAAAGGGCCAAGGCCATCGGGGATGAACGCAGGGTCCGTACAGCTTACGCGTACAGACACGCAGCCCGATGCATCAGACCGTATTCCGGTGGCACGGATCACCGATATGCTGGAAAATCCCGGTGGTGCCTTCGACTTCAATGGTGAAGCAGGCATCTACCCCAATATCAATCTGGTCTATTGGGTCGGCGGCAACCCCTTTGCCCACCACCAGGACCAGAACCGCCTGCTGCGCGCGCTGCAGAAAGTCGATACCTTCATCGTGCAGGATTTCCAATGGACCCCAACGGCACGGCACGCCGACATCGTCCTGCCCGCCACCAGCGCGTTTGAACGCAATGACATCGAAATGTACGGCGACTATTCGCAAAAAGGCGTTCTTGCGATGAAAAAAGTGATCGAGCCGATGTACGAGGCGCGATCCGACTTTGATATCTTCGCCGGCCTGTCCGGCCGCTTTGGCACCCGCGCGTATTTCGACGAAGGCAAGGACGAGATGACGTGGATCAGGCAGTTCTACGAGACGACCTTTGATCAGCAGGAGGCGACAGGCATCACAATGCCGGACTTCGATACGTTCTGGGATCAAGGCTATGTTATGTATCCGGTAACCGATGAAGGACGCAGCTTTGTCCGCTATGCGGCGTTCCGCGACGATCCGGTGCTGGAGCCCTTGGGCACACCGTCCGGCCTGATCGAGATCTATTCGCGTAATATCGAAAAGATGGGCTATGACGATTGCCCGCCGCACCCCACATGGATGGAACCGATTGAGCGGCTCGATGGCCCGGATGCCAAATATCCGTTGCATGTGTCCAGCCAGCACTCCATCGGGCGGTTGCATTCGCAGCTTTGCGGCACGTCATTCCGCGAAACCTATGCAGTTGCGGGGCGTGAACCGTGCCTGATCAACACTGCAGATGCTGCGGCGCGCGGTATTGCGGACGGCGACGTTGTCCGGGTCTACAATGATCGCGGGGCACTGTTGGCCGGCGCAGTCGTGACCGACGATATCCGGCGCGGTGTGCTGAAAGTCAGCGAAGGCGGTTGGTATAGCCCGGCTGAGCCGGGTACCCCCGGCACCGTTTGCGCCTATGGCAACGTGAACATCCTGACGCCTGATCTTGGGACGTCCAAACTGGCGCAGGGCAACTGCGGGCACACGGCCAACGCTGAGGTGGAAAAGTTCGTCGGCACCCCACCTGCGGTGACCGTGTTCGATACACCGCGCAACGGCTGAATGATGCTCAATCTGCCAGCTAAAAGCCACCTGCGTTTGCGCGGGCGGCTTAGTCATGTGGCAGGGTCTCAGTCAGCGACTGTCTTAGGGTACGGTGTATCCCCAACTGTGACAGCCCGCGCAGGCATCAACCGAGGCGCTATGCATGCGGTGACAGCTGGCACAGGGCAAATCACCCTTGTGGGAGGCATGGGGGTTGGGTTCGATTTCGGCCGTTGTTTCGGCAAGGCCCTGGCCCAGACCATGACAGACCGTGCAAGTCTCCGTCGCAACAGGTTGGGCTGGCGGGTTTTCCACATGACAGGCCATGCAGGGCAATCCGGCATGGGCATGGGTTGTTGCCAAAGTGTTGTCATCCGCCGCACCCGCAGATCCAATGCAAATCCACATTGTAGCGGCGACCAGCAAGGTCGCCGCGCACGTGCAGAGTGACTTGTTGCGGACCATGACTTATGCGTGCCGTGGCGGCTCGGCGGCTGCATTTGCGCCAGCAATCCGCCCGAACGCCAGACACTCACCAATGTTCGCGCCTCCTTGCGGGTATTGCACAAAGATCGACCCAAGTTCACCGGCACTGTAAAGCCGCTCAATCGGTGCGCCAAAGGTATCAAGGATCTGAGATTTGGCATTGCGGCGTGGTCCGCCAAAGGTGTTGTTCAAACCCGGCCACAAGGGAACGGCGTAATAAGGCGGCGTATCAAGTGGTGCGATCGTGTTTATCGGACGATCAAACGCCCTGTCACGACCCCGACCATGCCCAGCATTGAAGTCTCGAACTTCATCGGTGAGGGCATCAGGGGCTACGCCGATCTTGGCTGCGAGACCTTCCAGAGTGTCGCTGCTGGAAATCCAGCCACTTTCAACCTCGGCGCTGTTGTCGTCGCTCCAGTCGTACATACCGATGGGTCCCGCCGCGCCAAAGGCCGTCCACACAATCGGACCTGCCTGACGACGCTTTTCATCAAAGACGAACCATGTCGGGATGCGCGGCCACGTGTAGTTGACAGTGTCGTAAACCAAAGCGTTCCAATAGCCTGAATACCCGCCGAGCTTGGTTTCGGCATTGAAGCGCCTGCCGCTGCGATCGACGATCACATAGCTACCGGTCCCAAAGCTGGGTGCAAAGGCCGTTGGAAAGTCATCAAATTTGAATTTGAAGCCACCGCCAAGCACGGTCATGTGCCATAGGTCTGCACCCACATCCTGTGCCATGCGCAACCCGTCACCGGTATTGTCAGGGTTGCCGTAAAACACCATGGGATAAGAAGGCAAATAAGTGCGATGCGCAGCCTGATCGAATTCATACCCGCCAGTCGTCAAGACAACTGCACGCGCGGCACGAATAGATTTTTCGACACCGTCTTCCAGGACCCGCACGCCCACAATCGCCCCGGACGGATCAGCAATCAGCCGGTTTGCAGGGGTGTTCCAGCGCACCTCAATGCCGCGCTCTTGAACCAGACCATCAAGGAATGCAAAGAGGTCAACACCAACACCCGCTGTGCCATCCGGTTTTTTCATCTGGTAGGCTTTGATGGCGTCGTTGCCCGGCCAGTCTGAGTCCCGACCAGCGTTGGAAAACATCTCGAAACCCGTGGCACCCATCGCGGTCAACCAGTCGCGGTTCTTGACGCTTTCTTCGGCCCAGACCCGAATAGTATCGTCATCGATGTCCTTGGATTCCGGCATATCGACATTCACCAGTGATGCTACGCTCATATAAGCGAGCGTATCCTCGACCGTGTCGGGCGACAAAAAGACGCCAAGGCACATCTGCGTGTTTGATGTGTGAGCGTCTTCGGCTTGTTTTTCAATGACCATCACCCGGGCACCGGCGTCATGGGCGGTCACGGCTGTGACAGCTCCTGCCCCGCCATACCCGATGACCAGCACATCCGTTTCAGCATCCCAGCTTTCAGGCACTGGAAGTGGTGACGAGAGCGCGGGTGTTCCGGACGCTGCGACTACGGCTATGCCGACGCCTGCTCCTTTAATGACATCCCGGCGAGTGGTGCTTGATTGGGACTTTGTTTTTGCGTGATGTGTCATGATGGTCTCCTTCAATCTTGAGTGCGGGGCCTTGGCCTCATCAACACGAAACGCTGATCCAAAGGCGTCGTGCGAGGCCTTCGCTGCACGCAATTGCCTATCCTCGATTCATGATCGATCTGGCACACAACCCATTGAGCATTATCAATCATGCAGCACACTTGGCACTTAGACTGGTCAGCGAGGTCAACTCGCCATTTGGCGTGTCTGACGCGACGATTTCCACCGCTTAGCGAGTGATGTGCAGCAAGGAAGGCAAGCCAATGAAACAGACAAATCTTCGCAACTACGGCCAGTTGTTTTTGGCGTCATTGACACTGGCTTTGTCGGTGCATGCGGGCGTCGCACAGGCCTTGCCCCGGTTTGGTAGCGAATGCATTGCCTGCCACGAAACCAGCACTGGCCCCGCTCCCGCCACAAGCACTGCCATCGCGCCTACGCCGGTGCCCGAAGTACGCGTGCCCCCGCTTTGGGAGACAACGGAAGACGCTGTGACCGACGAAAATACGCAAATCCTGCCAAAACCATCGCCACAGGCACCCCAGACCCAGGTTGCGCAACCAGCAAGCACGCCGACTGCCCCCGCCGAAACCAGCCCAGTTGCGGCAACTCCGTTGCAACAGCCAGGGAACACAGGACGGAATGCGCATAGAGATCCATTGTCGTTCGGACTGACCGTTGGGTTCTTGTCCAGCACGGACATTGAGCAACATCGGTCTAACTCCATCTTTCACGGGTCAACCGAGGCCTCCTTCTTCCAACCCGGTGCAGAGGGTGGCGGGGAAAATGAAGACACCGATCCGGAGGCGGGAAACCGGCTGCATCTGGGGGCGCTCGCGAACTATCAGGTCGGGCTGGGCAACAGGTCTTCCCTCACCTTTGGCGCGCGCGTGTTCCGTGATGATTTCATCGATGAAGACTTCCATCGCCTGAACGCCCGCCTGAGCGTCGGATGGCGCCAAAGATATGACGGGCAGATGCTGCGACTGACAACCTATTTCCAGCAAACTACATTTGACGGCGATGCCGATGACCTCAACGATGACTTTGTAGCGCTTGGGTTTAAGGCGGACTACAACCGCGATCTGGCCAGTGGTGCGACATTGGTGGGTGCCCTGCACGTCCGTCAGC
The DNA here is from genome assembly GCF_046762885.1 of Yoonia sp. SDW83-1. Lineage (NCBI taxonomy): Bacteria > Pseudomonadati > Pseudomonadota > Alphaproteobacteria > Rhodobacterales > Paracoccaceae > Yoonia > Yoonia sp. SDW83-1. The sequence goes on along the minus strand of NZ_JBKQXO010000001.1, from coordinate 66,440 downwards.
GCGACTATGACGGCGAAGACAACCCGCGCAAAGGCGAGTTCAGCTCGGCTCTTGGCTTGCGGCACATCGGGCCAGACCTGAGCAGCGAAGAGTATGGCGTCGCTTTCATGACCCGCAACAATGCCAGGCGGGAACGCAATCGCTATTACAGCCCCTCCGTCTATGCCTCGATGACGCGCCCGATCACCCCGACAACAACGCTTGGACTGTTTGGCGAGTTGGGCATCCGGTCTTACAAGGCAGATGATCCAACCGAGGGCGAAGCCCGGTCTGACAGTTTTGGCGAGCTTGGTTTTTCGCTTCAGGACAGCCGCCTGAACATCATGTCCGCATCGCCGCGTTTTTCATGTGCCTATAACCAAACCGTCTCAAACATTGAACGCTTTGATAGTGACGCGACATATTGCGCATTGGTGCTGGAAACTCGGTTCTAAGGCAGGCGCGGGCTGAGAAATGATTGGTATGCAGCGGCAACAGCAGTCGTTGAGGCATGCTTGAGCGATGTCAATCACGGCGCATTTCGCATTGCTAGAATTGCAAGATCACAACTGCGCCATTGTCGCGGCGAGTGAAGAATATTGTAATTGAGAGGATACGACATGACACATTCAAAATGGCTCGCCGCCTTGGGCGCAGGAACCATGGCGCTTTTGTGGGCTTGTGCCCCAGCGCCGGAACCTAGCATTGGCGTCATCTATGCTGAACCAACATTTGACAAATTCGGCAATCCGTCTTGCCGTCCGGGCGATGTACCCATCGGTGGGCCATATACCGCGGACTTGCCGCTATGCTCTGTAATTGGAGGTGCGCCTGTTGATGTGGTGGCCGATGTTGACACTGTGGATGATAGCAATGGTGTCGTGATCGTTGATCCAACTGATCCAAACGGGGGCAACCAGAACCAGAACCAGAACCAGAACCAGAACAACAATCAGAACCAGAACCAAAACAACAATCAAAACCAAGGTGGTGGCTGATATGCGCGCCCCTTTGCTATGATCAGCAAGCAAAGGTTGGCCCGCGCAACGTTGACGACAGCGCGCGGGCTGTTGGTGCTGATCACGCTGTTTTGGGGAGGGTTTGCGCTGCTTTCGGGAATTGATCCCGACCGGGGCCTTCCATGGTGGCAAAACCTTACGAACGCCGCCCCATGGGTCGCACTTGCTGGCGTGGTTTGGATTGCATTCAAATGGCCGCGCATTGGAGGCTGTTTGATCATCTTGCTTGGGGTGGCCTCGGTAATCTTCTTCAATGCATGGACCACACCCGTGGTCCTGTTTGGCATCGCACTTCCAATGTTACTTGCAGGGGGAATGCTGGTGCTTGGCGGTGTGCTTACTGTCAGATAGCCACGCCCTCGACTATTGAATGTCAGGATTGATTTTCGTCAATCCACGTCTCTCAATACAAATCACAATTAGTGAATATGTTGGGGCAACGATGCCCTCACCCGCGTAATTAAGCGCGAGTCGGAGGAGAAACGAAAGATGGCCATTCCAATTAATCCAAGCGAAGTTCTGGACTTTGATCAACCGCTGAACACAGATCCTGATTATACAGCGGTGCATGTGTTCAGTACCGCTGATGTGACCGCGACATTTGATGGCGACAAACAAGGTGACGAGGGCGCAAATTACGTTGATTTCAGCGGTGCCAACGGGACTAGAGTCACCAAAGAAGGCGTCACACTTTACCCGATTGACAGCGAGTTCGGGTTTAACGTGACCGATTTTGTTGGTGCGGAAGAAAAAGTAATTGATGGCTTATATACCGAAGGCTGGGTCGGCGACCTGGTCGAAGGTGGCGAACAAATCGGTCTCGTGGTCTCGGACGCCCCGACAGACACGTTCAAGACCCCCGCTGTCCTTGGCACTTGGTTGACTGGATTGGGCGACAACAAGGTCAAAGCTTCGACCGAGCACTACGTGACAATGCAGAACATCCTGTCCGATCAGATGTTTCCCGGCGATCCAGATGCGGAATATCAGCTGGACGATGATCTGATCCTGCTTAGCCAGAATGAATTGTACGATGGACAGTATGTGTCGGACCTGTTGAATAATGTCAGAATAGACGCCGATGGCATGGAAGTCGCACTTGCGGTGGAGGACCAGGTCACGGACGCCAACCAAGATGGCGTTATAGACCTTAAGGATCTGCTGAACCCCAACGAATCCACGATTGAATACGACATCGCCTATGGTGACGACTACTCGGTCACGATGAAGGATGACGGCAAGCTGCTTTATCGTTGGGGCAATGCGGTCAAACGGCCCAATGACGTGCGTCTAGATGTGGAACTGCCGCTTCCGGATGAATGGGAAGAGGTTGATAACTTCAGCTCGCTGAAGCCACTCTTCAGGATCATGGCGGCGGAACTGGTGATCCACCACACGATTACCAACAACCCCAATGATCAGGTCCGCCCCGAGGATTTCGAAAACGAATCCGCGATTGGTAAGTTGCCCACCTATGAGGAAGAGATCATCGGTGATCGGATCATCTGGCGTACCACCGATGATTACTATGCCGGGAACGGTGATCTCTACGAGGCTGGCACAATCCTGCGCGACACAGCACTGGTTGATGCGGTTGCCGGCTCCACCATTGTTGAGATCGGTGCGGCCTCCGAAGACCTAGAGATGGGCTTTACCAATGCATGGTACACCACCATGGACCGCGAACCGTTCGAGCCTGTGTTGAACGCCGATGGCACAGAATACATCACTGGTCCGCGCTGGCGCTTGCTGCCTGACAAGTACGGCCAGGATCTGCCCGGTGTCGTGATCCCGATCGACCCAAGCGATCCGTTGCCGGTCACCAAAGACGAGGAAAAGTACGAGGTTGGGGCCGAAACCCAAACCGTTCTGAACCTGCTGGATTGGGCCACCCCGATTTCACCGCTTGAGATCAGCGCAGGCTGGCAGAACAACGCCGGCCAAGTGTCGGTCAATGGCGTCAATATGACCAACGATCTGAACGTGGCCTTCTATATCAAAGGTGATGTGAAACCAGCGACGATCTATAGCACCGAAATTTTGCTGGACTATGAAGAGGTCGATCAGTTCGACTTTGGCACATCCATTGCTGGCACGGCTGAATCTGACTTCCTTGTCGGGATTGGCGAAAACACCTTCACAGGTGGCGGCGGTGATGACCTGTTCGTGCTGTCCTACGGTACCAGCGTCAGCGATGTTGTCACAGCAAGCGTGATCACCGATTTTGAGGTCGGCAGCGACAAGCTTAGCCTCATCGGCTTTGACGCTTTGGCCGGGTTCAATGTCGATTTGCTCGAAGATCGCCAGTTGATCCAGCAAGGCGTCTCGGGCGATGATCTGACGATCTCAGTCGCCGATGGCACTGGCTTCTCGCTTGTGGCCACGCTGGAAGGGACTGCCGCTGAACTGGGTATCCTTGACGGCACCGTTGATCCAGGCGAGGGCCTGTCCCTTCTGGACAGCTTCCTGATTACAAACCCCGGCGATGGCACAGCCGGTGCACCAGATCAAAACATCATTATCGGGACTGAAATGGCCGATAGTCTGACTGGCACCCTAGGGGTCGATCTGATCTCGGGTCTTGGTGGGAACGACTACCTTTACGGCCTGGCGGGCGATGACGTGCTTGACGGTGGCGCTGGCATCGACCGGCTTTATGGCGGTGCGGGTGCAGACGATTTTGTCTTTGCCACAGGGACCGGGTTGGACATCGTCTATGATTATATGGACGGCACAGACCAGATCCAGTTGGATGGTTTGACCTTCGCTGATCTGACAATCTCTGACTACCGGGGCACCGGTGCGGTCATCCAATCCGGCATGGACCGGATGATCCTGCGAAATGTCGACTTCACTGAAATCACTGAAAGCGACTTCATCCCCGATGATGCGCTGTTGCTGGTGTAGTGGCCGGACCACTTTTCTCGAAAGGAATTGAAAATGAACAGAGTTAATATGTTGGCTGCGTTTGCAGCATCATCGGTCTTGTTGGCGGGATGCAGCAACGACGACGGAGGCGGATCGACGACGCCTGACTATACCTCTTTTGCCGAAATCGAACCCGATGCGGCTGCAATGCAGAGCAGCTACACGGACAGCAATGGCGCGCTCTTGATGGGGATCACCCCCGCCACAGCAATGGACATTCCCGACAGTGGCTCGGCAACCTATAACGGCTTCATTGGCGGTGAGATCGGCGGCAGTGATCTGATCGGGCAACTGACAATCAATGCAGCCTTTGCAGCTGGGGATGGTAGTATCACTAGTTCAGCAACCGGTTTCTTCCATGAAACCGACGGTGCCTACACCGGCACTTTAACAGGGACTGGCATTCTGGTGCAGGACCCGCCGATGGGGGTATCGCAAGTGCAGACCGATATTGACGGTACTTTGTCCAACGGCGGCACCGACTATGTAACGGCCATTGCATTGGAAGGCAGCATTATTGCGAATGGCGCTGACCCAATTGGCGCAATTGCCGGTACTGCAGACGGCAACGTTGGTGGCAATTTCCTGGATGACGGTGTCTTTTCCGCTGAGCGGTAGCGCGCAACTTGTCCAAAATCGAAACGCCGCCGCTGAAACAGCGGCGGCTGGCCGTGCAAAGATCAAGCGCGATGATCACAACCGCTGCGAACATCCTCGAGACTAAACCGCGCCGGTTTTGCCGGAGACTATGTCGATGTCGTCGTGTTTGACGTCAGCGAAAACCTGCATTTTTATCGCGATCCGATGAAGCGGTCTTTGGAGCAGGTGCAGTGAATTGGTGTTTGCCCGGCGTTCCGATTGTTGGAACAGACCGCAGCGAAAATCCAGTCAGAGTTTGCCCAGGTTTATGCATTTGAACGGCCGGTTTGGTGAAATGTGCAGCACTGCCAAATAAGCGATGCCGCAAAAGCGAACGTTTGCTGCGTCAGCAATGGCTGCGCCTGCAAAAAGCCGGTTTGTCCGCGAAGCGGCCATTATCTTTACATAGAGGGGGTGCCCGTAGGCACTAACTCACCCCGCCCTGAGCGACCTCAAAAACAACCCGATCCCACCAACCAGCAGCACCAGAATAACAATCAGATCAAACGCGCTCATCCGTGCCAGTTGCAGTTCCATATTGGCGATCACACCAAAGACAAGGGCGACCATGGATCCGCCCGCCAGCAGCCAGCCGATCCAGTTCTTCGAGTTGTAGAAAATCATCCCCACCCCGAACATGAACGGGATCAGGATCATGCCGCTGGTGATGGGGATACCGCCCAGCCTGAATGCCACCGCCCCCAGCCCGAAATTCGGGCGGACCACGATACTGTTCAGCAACAGATATCCGCCGCCGATCATCATGATGATCCCGATCAGGAAACTGCCTGTTCCGCCCTCGGTCCCGCCTGCGCCTCTGGCCATTCTTTGCTCCGTCTTTTTGCTCGTAGCGTGGGTATAACCCACGCGCCTCAAACCTTAATATCACGGTAACAATCGCACCGCACGCATCATTCATCACGGGGTTTTGCGGGCAGGGGTCCGACGCTTTGCCGACGCTTGTCCGACGCAAATCCGACCGGCCATTTTGACCAAAACCCCAGCGTTAACACATGATTCGCGGATTTCGCCTGCGCAACGTTCGGTGCCCTTGTTGCATTGGCCACCGAACGTTGCGCGGGCTACAGCGGCATATGCCGGTTCACATCCTTGTAGAGCAGGTATCTGAAAGGCCCCGGCCCGCCCGCATAACAGGCCTGCGGGCAGAACGCGCGCAGCCACATGAAATCGCCTGCCTCGACCTCCACCCAATCCTGATTGAGCCGATAAACCGCTTTGCCTTCAAGCACATAAAGCCCGTGTTCCATCACATGCGTCTCGGCAAATGGGATCACCGCGCCGGGTTCAAACGTGACGATATTCACATGCATATCGTGGCGCATATCAGCAGGGTCCACAAACCGGGTCGTGGCCCATTTTCCTTCCGTCCCCGGCATCGCCACGGTGGTCGCACTGTCGGCATCGGTGACAAAGGCCTCCGGCATCTCGATCCCGCTAACCTCCTGATATCGCTTCCTGATCCAGTGAAACCGGGCAGGCGCATCACGATCATTCCGCAACTGCCAATCGCAAGCGGGCGGCAAGAAAGCATAGCCACCAACGGCCAACTGATGCACCACACCGTCAACGGTCAGCGCCACCTCACCCTCCACCACGAACAACACCGCCTCGGCGGTCGGATCGGTCTCAGGCCGCTTGCTACCGCCACCGGGCGAAACCTCCACAACGTATTGGCTGAATGTCTCGGCAAAGCCTGACAGCGGGCGGGCCAAAACCCAGGCGCGGCTCGCATCCCAGAACGGCAGGTTGCTGGTCACGATATCGGTCATCGTACCTTTGGGAATGACCGCGTAAGCCGTTGTAAACATGGCGCGATCCGTCAAAAGTTGCGTTTGCGGCGGCAGCCCGCCCTTGGGCGCATAGTAGGTCGGATTGGTCATGAAAACTCCTCTGGGACTTGGTGCATTAGACCGCAGCGGGTCTCCCCTGCAAAGATGCAGCGCGCGAATAGGACCCTCCGGCTTTCTTTGACAATTCAGACCCTTGGTGCTGTGGCAAAGGGCAGGTGCCCGGTCTTGATCCAGAAGGCAGCGCCGTCATCGCGCGCCGTCAGTCGGAGCGGTGCAGCCTCGGGCAGGCGCAACCATGAACCGGCGCGCAGCCTGTCGCCATCTTCCAGCATGTCGCCGCTCAACATCAGGATTTCTGCACCGCCCTGCGGGGTCTCGGCCAGCGTGCTGCCAGCCGCCATCCTGACGAACCGCACAACCTCGCGCGTATCTTTATGCAGTGTTTTCAGCATGATACCGTCTGGTCCCGGCTCTAGCCCACTCTCCATGTCGATGCGAAATTGGGTCCGGTCGTCTGGGTCAAACTGCCAGAGTTTCACGAAAATCGTGCAGCCATTTGCCGCGCCGGGCGTGTGCGATGTGGTCGGTGGATTGCGCACATAAGTCCCCGCCGGATAGTCGCCATGTTCGTCCTGAAAAACGCCGTCGAGCACGATGAATTCTTCTCCACCGTCATGGGTATGTGCCGAAAATTTGCTGCCTGGCGTGTAGCGCACGATAGATGTGGCGCGCGCGACCTCCTCCCCGATACGGTCCAGCATCCGCCGGTCGACGCCGGGCATGGGCGAGGGTTTCCACGGGATATCGTTGGAATGGATCAGTATGCGCTTGGTGAAATCTGCGTTCAATTCCATAGGCTTATCCTATAGCGGGGCGAGCGTGACACCCGCCTGTTCCAAATGCTGCCGGATACCACGCGCCATCGCCACAGCATCCGGCGTGTCGCCGTGCAGGCAGATGGTGTCAATGCGGCAGGGGATGTGCTTGCCGCTTTCGGCAATAATCGCATCCGCCTCCAGCATCCGCAGGATGCGCACTGCCGCTGCCTCGGCATCATGCAGCACAGCCCCCGGCTTGCTGCGATCCACCAGCGTGGCGTCATCCTCATAGGCGCGGTCAGCGAAAATCTCACCGGCCCAGTTGCAACCCAGATCGCGCGCTGCCGTCTCCTGGGCCGTGGCCGCCAGAACCATGATCACGATGTCAGGATCAACAGCCAACGCGGCCTCGTAACAAACCCGCGCCAGCCCGGCATCCTCGGACGCCATGTTCGCCAGCGCACCGTGCAGTTTCAGGTGGCGCACCTGCCCACCGGCCCGCTGCGCCATCGCCTGCGCGGCCCCCAGTTGATAGGCAACCGCATTGGCCAGTTCTTCCTGTCCCAGCGGCAACCGGCGGCGGCCAAACCCCTTCAGATCGGCAAAACCCGGATGCGCCCCGATCCCCACACCCTTGTCTAAGGCCAGCCCCATGGTCTGCGCCATCACATCCGGGTCACCCGCATGAAAGCCACAGGCGATATTGGCCGAGGTCACGATATCCAGCAGGGCCGCGTCATCGCCCATTTTCCACGGGCCGAACCCTTCGCCTATGTCGGAGTTCAGATCGACTTTGCGTGTCATCTCAGGGCCTTTCAAGGTCATCGCCACGGGTCGCCCCGCTGATCAACTGATAGCCAAGCAGATCAGCAATGTCATGCGGATCACGGATCAATGGCTGACGGTTCTGCTTCAGATCGCGCAACAGGGTGGCATCGGTTTGTGCTGTCGCGTCAGCCTCCTCAACCGTAAGCCATTGAAACTGCAGGGTCGCGCCCGGAATCGCCTGCGCCACCTTGGGCAAGTCGGCAGGGATCACAGTGCCAATCCGGGGATAGCCCCCAATGGTCTGGCACTCCGCCAGCAGCACGTAAGGCACCCCATCACCGGCCATTTGCACATCGCCTGGCAGCACCAGATCGGACACGATATTCGGCTGACCGTCCATCACAAAACCTGCCCCGTCATGGTCCAGCCTGACACCCTGCCTGTTGCCGCGTGGGCTGCGTTGAAAGGCGGTGCCGGCAAAGCGGTATCGCGTTTCGGACGCAAAGAAACCCGTCTGCGGGCCAGGCATCAACCGGATTACGCCGCCAGCCAGACGGTCCTGCGGCGTAATCCGGCACGGCCCCGCTAATGGGTCAGCGTCACGACCCAATGGCAGGCTGTCGTCGTCCCGCCGCCGCCCGCCAATACCTGCCGTCAGATGTGCGGCGCGGCTGTCCATCACGGGGTTGGTCTGAATGCCACCGGCAAAGGCCAGATAACCGAACACGCCCCGCCGAGCACCACCGACGGTCAGCCGCTGACCGGCCCGCAGCAAATGGGTCGTATTGGGCGCAACAGGCGCGCCGTCCATACTGGCCTGCATGTCGGCCCCGGTCAGCGCAAACCGCGTGTCGTGGCTTGTACTGAAAACACCACCAAACCCCATCATCTCCAGCAGCGCATTTGTGGGATCGCTGCCCAGCAGGGCAGCCGCTTCGAACAACGCGAGCCGATCCGCTGCACCGCCGCGTGGCAATCCCCGCGCCGTCCAGCCGGGCCGGCCAAGGTCCTGAACCGTCACGCCGGGACCGACGCTGTGAACCTGCAACGTGGGCATCAGCGCAGAACCTCGCATCTGGCACCGCCATTCCCGTCGCCCTGACGCAAGGCGCTGAATTCACTGTCAGAAACATGGCAAAATCGCACCGCATCGCCAGGGGCAAAGGCGAATGGCTCCGCTGCATCAGGGCGATAAACCTCGAACGCGGTCTGCCCAATACGTCGCCAGCCCGTGGGAGCATCTGCGGCCCATATGATCAACTGGCGCACCGCCGCGATCAGCGCGCCGCGCGGCAGGGTTTCGGTCAGGCTGCCTTGGCGCGGGATGTCCCAATGGGGCGGTAGCATGCCCAGATAAGGCTGGCCCGGCGCAAACCCGATGGCGATGACACGCAAATCCTGCCCGGTGATCTCGGCAATGGCCTGATCCTCGGTAACACCGGCCAGTGCGGCGGCTTCGGCCAGTTGGGGTGCGTAGTCAGCGCCGAACGCAACAGGGATGTGCCAGATCCGTTTCGGACGCAGGGCCCGCACAGACAGGTCCTTGGCAATATCCCGCAGGCGGTCCAGCAAAGCTGCGCGGCCTGTCACAGTCGGATCAAACGCGACGCGAACCGAAGTGAGTGAGGACGCGATCTCGCCCACGCCCGGCAGGTTGGCTGCGACCACCGCATCGCGAAAGGTCAGCGCCTGCGCATTCGCTTCTTCCGTCAAAACCCTGGCAAAGCGGACAAGAATACCGTCAATCCCCAGTGGGCAGAATTCGGGGGTGTCAGTCGTCATCCGACAGGCTTGATCATGGTGTCATCGACCGGGCCACCGGCCTTGACCCAGTCGGTAAAGCCATCCGCCAGATGGGCGGCGGCAAAACCCATATCGTACAGCGTCGCCACCGTCAGGGCCGATCGCCAGCCAGATGCGCAGTGAAAGACGAACCGTTTATCCTGCCCGAAAATCTCTTTGAAATAAGGGCTTTCGGGGTCCACCCAAAACTCTGCCATCCCACGCGGACAGTGAAAACTACCCGGTATGGCCCCGCTGCGCTGCCGTTCCCGCACATCGCGCAGATCGACGAAAAGCACGTCAGGATCATTCAACATCGCAATCGCGTCCCGCGTTGTGACCTCATCAATCCGGGCGCGGGCAGCGGCGACCATATCGGCGGCAGAAAGTTTCAGCGGTGGCATCGGCATGGTTCCTGATCGGGGTGCGCCTGATTTTGAACATGAGCGTCACCCGATTGTCCAGATCAGCCGTGTGCGCTGGGCCTAATACCCGTTACGCTGGTTCAGCCGTTCAAGGTTCACAATTGTCGACAGCATCAGCCGGTCCTGTGACCAGTCGCCGGACCGTTGGATCGCAATAGCGGACAGCGCCACAGACAGCGCCAGCGGCACCAGCAGTGCAGGCACAACCCAACGTCGGGTGGGCCCGCCGCCGCCTTCGATCATTTGCAGGACGCGGTGGCGCAGGAATTGCGCATTGCGTCTACCCCTCGCCTGGACAAGGGCGACCGCAGGGATCGTCGCGTGGCTTTGCCGGTGAACGGCATTGGTGCAAACCCGCAGCAGGCAGTTGGCGTAGTCCTGTGCGCTCAGGCTCTTGCGTTGCATCACCTGTTGATCGCAGGCCAGTTCGCGCTGCCGTTCCACCTGCAGCTTCCAATAACGCATCGCGGGATTGAAGACGAAAAGCGGGCGCAGCAGTTCCAACATGGTTTCCCAGCTCAGATCGCCCTGACGCAAATGCTGGAACTCATGGGACAGCGCGATGCGCAGATCGGCGGGCGTGGCCAGCATTTCCGAAGGGATCACGACGTAGTGCTGACGCAGCCCTCGGGTTGAGAACGGGATGGAGGAGACATCGGTCAGCCGGATTTGCACCCGCCCGGACTGACGCCACAGGTAGCTTTGGGCGATGACACGCCGCACGCGGGTCAGGTTCACCAAAGTGCGCAACGCAGCAAACGTGATACCGGTCGTCAGGATTGCGGCAATCATCGTGCCGGTTGTCGTGCCGAGCGTCGTGACCTCAAGGATCAGCGTGTCGCGGCTGGCCAGCAGCGCCTCGAACGTTGTGGGGGCCATGGCAAAGCGGCCGTCGAGATATTCGGCCACGATCATATCGGACAGGTTCAGGTTCAGCGCCTGCGCCTGCGGCCACAACGCCAATGCTGCGAACGGGGCGACCCCAACAATGATCAATACGCCATAAAGCAGATTTAACTGCGCCCCGTGCGCGCGTTTCAGCGATGTGCGTCGGATGATCAGCTGTGCTGCGGCCCATATCACGGCCCCGAGTGCCAGAATGATATTGGCGTCGATATAGGCGTTCAGAAGGGCTTCAAGTGAAATCATCGTCTAACCTCCGCTGGAGTAGCGCCTGTATTTCCTTGAGGGCCTCCTCAGAGATGCCATCGTCATCGACCAGACGGGCGACCATGGACGCAGGTGTGCCATCAAACAGCTTGTTCGACAGATCACGCAGCGTTTTGGCCTGATAGGCATCTTTTTCCAACACGGGTGAATAGATGAATGTCTTGCCCTGCTTTTCGCTGGTCACAAAACCCTTTTGCTCCATGATCCGCAGGATCGTCGCGGCAGATGTATAGGCAAGGTTGCGATCAGGGTTCAGCCGGGCCAGCATATCGCGCACGCTGCCCTGTCCCATCGCCCAAAGCTCTGTCATGAACTCCAGTTCGACTTCCGTCAAAAACTCGTTACGCTTTCTCTGCCGCATCTATTGTCCCGTCACGTGTTGGTCTGCTCGTCCCCCCACGGGGGCAGTAAATACGAAAGATGTCGCATCTCCAAGCATTTCACACTTTCCAAAAGCAGAAGATCAGCCAAGCCATGGCGAGGCCGAGTGGCACCCAAAGCGGCGTGCCGAAGATCCCAAGCCAAGCCAGAAAGATGTAAGCCGACCCAAGCAACCCCAGAAACAGCCGGTCACCGCGCGTCGTGGTCAGCCGCAGCACGCCCTTGCGTTCGCTTGTACCCGGCCAACGGATTTCGATGAAGGTGATCACCCCGATTGCCGCGAACAACGCGATGAAAAAGGCGGCGGTTTGCCACGTCCAGGCCATCCATGACAGCATCTCAGACCCTCCCCAGGGCAAAGCCCTTGGCAATGTAGTTGCGCACGAAATAGATCACGATCGCGCCTGGAATGATCGTGAGCGTCCCGGCGGCGGCCAGCAGGCCCAACTCATAGCCCGCGCTCGACGCGGTCTTGGTCATCTCGGCCGCAATCGGTTTGGCATCGACTGCCGTCAGGTTCTTGGCGAGCAGCAATTCAACCCACGAAAACATGAAACAGAAGAAGGCCGCGACCCCGACGCCAGCCTTGATCGCAGGCAGGAAGATCGTGATGAAAAACTGCGGAAAGGAATAGCCGTCGACGTAAGCTGTCTCGTCCAGTTCCTTCGGCACACCACTCATGAACCCTTCCAAAATCCAGACCGCCAGCGGGATGTTGAACAGGCAATGCGCCAGCGCCACCGCGATATGGGTGTCGAACAGGCCGACGGCTGAATAGAGCTGGAAGAACGGCAAGACAAAGACCGCGGCAGGGGCCATCCGGTTGGTCAGCAGCCAGAAAAACAGGGTCTTGTCGCCCAAGAACCGATAACGTGAAAAGGCATAAGCGGCGGGCAGGGCAACACAGATCGAAATCACGGTGTTTAGCGACACGTAGATGATCGAATTGACATAGGCCCAATACCAGGACGGATCTGTAAAGATGGTGATGTAGTTGTCCCAGGTGAATGTCTGCGGAAACAGCGAAAAGCCCGACAGAATCTCGTTCGTTGTCTTGAAGCTCATCGCGATCAGCCAATAGATCGGCAGCATCAGGAACAGGATATAGAGAATGGGGATCAGGCTGCGTTTTCTCATTTCCCGTCATCCTTCGTCATCAATGTGTAGAACAGCCACGATACCAACAGCGTGATCGCGAAATAGATCAGCGACATTGCCGCTGCAGGCCCAAGGTCGAACTGCCCCAGCGCGATCTTGACCAGATCAATCGACAGGAAGGTCGTGGAATTGCCGGGGCCGCCGCCGGTCATCACGAACACTTCGGTGTAGATGTTAAAGCTGTCCATGAACCGCAAAAGTATCGCGATGGTCAGCACCTGCTTCATCTTGGGCAACTGGATATAGCGGAACACAGACCAACTGGACGCGCCGTCGATCTTCGCCGCTTGATAGTAAGCGTCAGGGATCGAGACGAGGCCGGCATAACACAGCAGCACCACGAGTGAGGTCCAGTGCCAGACATCCATCGTGACGATGGTGACCCATGCCGCGAACGGGTCCTGGGTCATGTCGTAATCGATGCCCAGCGTAGTGTTCATCAGATAACCCAGCAGGCCGATATCGGGCAGGGTAAAGATGTTCCACATCGCCCCCACCACGTTCCACGGGATCAGCATCGGCAGGGCCATTAGCACCAGACAGACAGGCACCCAGATGCCTTTGCGCGGCATGGCGAGTGCGATGACGATGCCCAGCGGAATTTCGATCAGCAGGATGATAGTGGTAAACAGGATTTGGCGGCCGAGCGCGGCATGGAACCGTTCGGAATTCAGCAGGTCTTCAAACCAGCCGACGCCATGCCAGAAGAACACGTTATTGCCGAATGTTTCCTGCACCGAATAATTGACCACCGTCATCATCGGGATCAGCGCATTGAAGGCGACCAGCAAGAGGACCGGCAGGACGAAAAACCACGCATTTTGATTTTGTGTTTTCATGATGTCGTCTCCCGTAGGATGGGTGCTTGCACCCATGTTCCCTGCGCCGTGCCAGTCATTCCGCTGCCCTCGTCGCGATCCAGCCATCGCGGTAAAGCCGCGTCTTGCTGGGATCGAATGACAGATGTGTGGCGGCTCCCTGTAGCGGTGCTTCGCCCTCGATAATCGCTTTCACAGTTTCATGGCCGACCTTGGCCTCGACCACCGCGTGCCGGCCGACATCGGACACCTTGTGCACAACTGCAGGCAAACCATGATCGCCCAGTGTGACGAACTCCGGCCGCACGCCAATCTGCGCCGTGCCCGTTCCCTGCTCGATCTCGCCTTCCAGCGTGATCAGCGTGTTTTCGAAAAACGCCCCGCCATCGCGGACCTCGCAAGGCAGCACATTCATCCCCGGTGAGCCGATGAAGTGGCCCACAAACGTGTGCGCGGGACGTTCAAAGAGCTCCACCGGCGTGCCAATCTGCACGATCTCACCGTCCTGCATGACGACAACCTGATCGGCGAATGTCAGCGCCTCGGTCTGGTCATGGGTGACGTAGATCATCGTCGCGCGCACTTTCTGGTGAAGCTCTTTCAGCTTGGACCGCAGCTTCCACTTCAGATGCGGGTCGATGACAGTGAGTGGTTCGTCAAACATGACGACATTCACGTCGTCACGGACCAGACCACGGCCCATACTGATCTTTTGCTTGTTGTCGGGGGACAGGCCAGCGGCCTTTTTGCCCATCATGTCGGTGACTTCCAGCATCTCGGCAATCGCCATGACGCGGGTGTTCACTGTCGTCTCGTCCACCCCGCGATTCCGCAGAGGAAAGGCGAGGTTATCGAAAACCGTCATGGTGTCGTAGATCACGGGGAACTGGAACACCTGCGCAATGTTGCGCTGGTTGGGGGGCAGGTGGGTGACATCCTTGTCATCAAACAGGATCTTGCCGTTCGACGGCGTCAGCAGGCCCGAGATGATGTTGAGCAGTGTGGATTTGCCGCAGCCGGACGGACCCAGCAGGGCGTAGGCGCCGCCATCGGACCATTCCAGATCAATTTCTTTGAGCGCGTAATCATCCGGCCCTTTGGGGTTGTCGTAATAGCTGTGCTTGAGGTCAGAGAGCGTGATCTTAGCCATCAGACGGCACCTCCGGCGACGACCTGTCCGTCTTCGGCGAAGAGCATGCATGCGGACGGGTCGAGGTAGAACGGGTGATCCTCGCCCACCTGATATGGATGCACACCATGCGACAAGGACACCCAATCAGCATCCGGCATGGCGAAATGGGCGCTGCTTTCCGACCCACTGAGCTCTGTGACCAGCACGCGACCGTTCAGTTTGACAGTGTTCGCGGGGCTGGGTTTGGGCGTCACATGATGCGGGCGGACCGCGATGTGATAGTCGCCGTCAGGGGCATCCTTCATCTTGGCGGAATCCCAGCGCGCGCTGTCGCCCATGATCAGCGTGCTACCCATTTTGGTGACCTTGGCGACGTTGATCGGCGGATCTGAAAACACCTTGGCCGCTGTCAGCGTCTGCGGCTTGCGATAAATCTCGGCAGTGGGGCCGAATTGCGCGACATTCCCATCATCCATCAGCGCGGTGGACCCGCCCAGCAGCAGCGCCTCTTCCGGTTCCGACGTGGCATAAACCACCACGGCCCCACGCCCCGCGAAAAGTTCGGGCAGCTGTTCGCGCAATTCCTCGCGCAATTTATAATCAAGATTGGCCAGCGGCTCATCCAGAAACACCGCCCGGCTTTCCTTGGCAATCGCGCGGGCCAGCGCCGTGCGCTGCTGTTGTCCACCGGACAATTCATGCGGGCGGCGATGCAGCATGGGGCGCAGTTGCAGGATATCCGCAGCCTCTTCCACGCGGCCCTGAATTTCGGATTTCGCCATGCCTGCAACCTTCAGGGGGGAGGCAATGTTGTCGAAAACCGTCATATGGGGGTAGTTGACAAAAAACTGGTGGACCAGGCTGATATTCCGCTTCTGCGTGCTCAGCTTGGTGACGTCCTGACCATCCATCTCAATCGTGCCGGCGGCGATGGGGTCAAGGCCTGCCATCAGCTTGATCAGGGAAGTCTTGCCCGCGCCGGTTTCGCCCAGAAGCACGTTGAAATGCCCGGTCTGAAACGTCAGCGATGTGGGTTTGATATGGGTCTGCCCGGCGACCACTTTGGTGATTTTATTGAGTGTGATGGTCATGACATGCCCTTTGGTAATGGCCGGGGCGCTGACGCCCCGACCGGTGTCGGCGCCACCCGAAGGCGGCACCCGACAGGGAGCTTATTCAGAAGCCCAGCGGGCGACGAGTTCGTCATAGTTGACGGTCTCGCCCTGCGGCTTCTCGTTCTCCAGCGGTGGTTTGGCACCGCCATTGGCGAACCAGTATTCCGCGTCACGCTCTTCATTCAGGCGCGGGCCACAGCCACCATAGACATTCGCTGCCTCATCGGCCTGCTGCATCCGGGCCATGGTGATGTCCATCTCCTCGGCCAGACGATCCATGGCTTCCTGCGGTGTGAACGCGCCAGAGTTCACGTCACCGATCTGCTGCCACCAGATCTGGGCCAGCTTCGGATAATCAGGCACGTTGATGCCCGTCGGTGACCAAGCAACCCGATCAGGTGAGCGGTAGAATTCCACCAGACCACCCAGTTGCGGTGCGCGTTCGGTGAAGGATTCATGATTGACCGAACTGTCGCGGATAAAAGTCAGACCCACATGGGACTTCTTCACATCAACAGTCTTGGACGTCACGAACTGGGCATAAAGCCAGGCGGCCTGCGCCCGGTCAGCCGGTGTGGATGTCAGGAAGGTCCAGGACCCCACGTCCTGATACCCGACCTTCTGACCTTCTTCCCAGTACGGACCGTGCGGGGAAGGGGCCATGCGCCACAGCGGATTGCCATCGGCATCCACCGTGTTGTTGCCCGCGGACTGCGGGGCAACCATGTCGGCGGTAAAGGCGGTGTACCAGAAAATCTGCTGGGCCACGTTGCCTTGCGCCAGCGCTGGCAGTGACTGGTAGAAGTCATAGCTTGCCGCAGCGGGTGGTGCGTAGTTGCGCAACCATTCGTCCCATTTGCGGATCGCATAAACCGCTGCCGGCCCATTGGCCGCACCACCGCGCGACACAGATGCGCCGACAGGGTTACAGGTCCCGGCTTCCATCCGGATGCCCCATTCGTCGATCGGGATACCGTTGGGTTCGCCCACGGACCCGGCACCGGCCATCGATAGCCACGCATCGGTCATCCGCCAACCAAGGTCCGGCGCGCGCTTACCGTAATCCATATGGCCATAGATGCGCACGCCGTCGATTTCCTGCACGTCGTTGCTGAAGAACTCGGCGATGTCCTCGTAAGCGGACCAATTGACCGGCACGCCCAGCTCATAGCCGTACTTTGCCTGGAACTGTTCCTTGAGGTCTTCGCGGTCGAACCAGTCCTTGCGGAACCAGTAAAGGTTCGCGAATTGCTGATCCGGCAACTGATAGAGGTTGCCATCCGGACCGGTCGTGAACTGGATGCCCATGAAGTCGTCAAGGTCCAGTGTTGGTGATGTGGTGTCGGCCCAGTTGCCGCCCATCATCTCGGTCAGGTTATAGGCCTGCTGCAGACGCGAATGGGTGCCGATCAGGTCACTGTCATTGACGTAACCATCATAAAGGTTCCGGTTGGTCTGCATCTGGGTCTGGACCGCCTGAACGACCTCGCCTTCGCCCAGGATCTGGTGATTGACCTTGATGCCCGTGATTTCCTCGAAGGCGCGCGTCAGCACTTCGCTTTCGTAGGAATGGGTTGGAATGCCTTCCGACAGGACGTTGATTTCCATACCGGCATAGGGCTCGGCGGCCTGAATGAACCACTGCATTTCAGCCAGCTGTTCATCTTTCGATAATGTGGATGGCTGGAATTCCTGATCAATCCAACGCTGTGCTGCGGCTTCGTCGGCCACAGCGAAATTGGACCCCGCAAACACGGCAGAGACCGCGACTGCGGAGAGCAGATACTTACGCATCTTGTCTCCTCCCTTGAGATTATGTGAGCCGGTTTTTGCCGACTGCCTTACCTTGGGTCCGATTGAGCGGGTTTGTCAAACTAAAATCTTAGTATTAGTGGCGTTTGGTTTAAGGCATTGAATATTATATAAAAAATATGCGACCGACTTTGGCTTTTATGGACCCGGCGACCCGCTGTCAAGCGATCACCGCCCCCTCAAATCACGGTTTTGTGAGAAGACTCACCCGAAACAGATGGGTTCAGGTCGCTGGTTTGGGCCCATGATCCAACCGGGTGATATGGTCTGCGATGTCTGATGGAAAATACCGCCGCACCAGCGGGTCATGCCCTGGAACAATCAGGGTCGGGGCAGAGGCGAGGCGGTGCAACGTGTCAAATCCGTCCAGCATGTCCTGCAAATCCACGACAATCGGAAACGGTTTTCGCGCGACAAAGTTTTCATAGTAATGCGCGGCATCAGACGCCAGCACCAGCCAGCCTGCGACTGTCCTGACCCGCACGCATTGCAGGCCGCGTGAATGACCGCCGATGCAATGCACGGTGACCCCATCAGCCACCTCGGCCTCGCCATCATGGAAGATCAGTTTGCCGGAATAAAGCCGTTTGAGGGCCTCGCAGACATGGCCTGCGGTGAACGGCATCCGCAGCGTGTCGTGACACATGCAGGGGCCGGTGGCATAGGCCATTTCAGCGGCTTGCATATGCAGGGTTGCATTGGGAAACAGATGCAATCCGCCCGCATGATCGTAATGCAAATGGGTCACGATCACGGTGGTGATATCGTCTGGCGTCAGGCCCAGCGGTGCCAGTGCGTCTGCCGGGTCCATGCGAATGGGCCTGTCACGATTGGCGGCTTCGGCATCGTCATAGCCGGTATCAACAAGGATCACCTGTTTGTCGCGCCG
Organism: Yoonia sp. SDW83-1; assembly: GCF_046762885.1. Taxonomy (NCBI): domain Bacteria; kingdom Pseudomonadati; phylum Pseudomonadota; class Alphaproteobacteria; order Rhodobacterales; family Paracoccaceae; genus Yoonia; species Yoonia sp. SDW83-1. Next base: position 47,796 of record NZ_JBKQXO010000001.1, on the reverse strand, counting down.
AAGCACCCACATGAAATAATCCATCGGATGGGGGGCATCGTGATTGTCGTCAAAAATAAAACTGTCGGCCCGGGTTCGCGCATTTCGGTCGGCATATTTGACCGCGTGGACCTCCCAATCGCTCATGACATCACCGTGTCGAATGTCACAACGGTTTTATCGGCAAGTAGCGGCGCGCTGGCGGCGTCGAAAATCAGGAAATGTTCGCTGGCCAGATGGGCGTCAAACCCGGCCCGGTCGGTATAAAGCTCGTAAAGAAAGACAGCATCGGGATCCGCGCTGTCGGTGGCGACATCGAAACGGTGACAATCCGGCTCTGTCCGCAAGGAGGTCTTTGCATTCTTCAGCATCATCGGCATGAACTCCTCTTGCTTGCCGGGTTTCAGCCGTAGCATCACACAGACAGCATACATTACGTCCCCCTTATTTTTGCAAATCCTCTTTTGACAACGGGTACTTGGCTCAAAATCAAAGCTATATTCAACGTCAGCAGGATCGCAGCACCTGGTCTGCTGACAAAAACCGAAAGATCACCATCTGACAAGAGCAACGACCGGCGGAAGGTTTCATCAAACAGCCCGCCAAGAATGACGCCGATGACCAGCGGCGCAATCGGATATTTCAGCAGGTTCATGAAATAGGCGACGGCCCCGACGCCAAGCATTAGGTAAAGATCATTGATCCCGCCGCCCACGCTGAACGATCCGATTGTTGTCAGCACCATGACGACAGGCAAGAACACGGTTTGCGGGATGCGCAGGATCTGGATGAATATCCTGGCCGTAAACAGCCCCATCAGGAACATGGTGAAAGAGGCCAGAACCATGATTGCCACCACCCGCAGAATGATGGCCGGGTCAATGGTGGGCCCCGGGATGATGTTGTTAAGCTTAAACGCCCCCATCAGCGCCGCCGCAGGGGGTGAACCGGGGATGCCGAGAACCAAAAGCGGGATCAGCGCACCGCCGATGCAAGCGTTGTTGGCAGTCTCAGAGCTCAGCAATCCTTCCATTGATCCTTTGCCGAAATTCTTGCCATCTGAACTGACGGATTTGCCTACCCCGTAACTGACCCAGCCTGCCACATCCTCGCCAACACCGGGCAAGGCGCCGACACCGGTGCCGATGACACCCGAGCGTGCGATCGTCGGCATATGTCGGCGTATCACCGGCAGGTTCGGCAGAATGCGCCCCTTCAGGCTGATGATCTGGCCCATATCCATATGTCGCAGACCGTCGATGATCTGGGGCACAGCAAAGGCACCCATCAGCACGGGCACCACCTGAAACCCTGAAAAAAAGTAAGACCAGCCAAAGGTATACCGCGGCTCTGACAATAGCGGATCAAGACCGACCATCGCCATGGCCAGCCCCGCCAGCCCGGCAATCCAGCCTTTGATCACGATGTCCTCGCTCATCAAAGTTCCCGACAACAGGATACCAAACAAGGCCAGCAACGCCTTTTCCGGGCTGGCAATGGACTGGCTGATCAGCAGCAAAAGCCATACGAAAATTAGCAGGGCCAGCGTGCCGATCAGCGTCCCGATAAAGCTGGCGGTGGTGGTCAGACCCAACGCTTCGGCGCCGCGTCCAGCCTTGGCCAGTGGATGCCCGTCCATGGCGGTTGCAGCACTGGCTGCCGTACCGGGAATGTTCAGCAAGATGGATGGATAAGACCCGCCATAAATCGCCCCGACATACGCCCCCAAAAGCGCGATCAGCGAATAGTCCAACGGGATCTTGTTGCCGAAAAACCCGGTCAGGATGGTAACAGCGAGCGTCGCCGTCAGGCCGGGCAAGGCACCAAAGACGATGCCCAGAAACACCGACACCACAATGTAGACATAGGCGACCGGGTCCGTGATCAGGTCCCAAAATGCCCCGCCGAAACCGGCCAGTTGCGTCAGCGCGAACTCCATCAATTGCGCCACAGTGATCTGATATTGACGTAGTAGTGATATTCGATCTGGGAAAAGATCAGACCGCCGCGATTGGGTACGTTCTGACGAAACCCAAAGGCCATCGCGCAAACCAGCACAAGCGGCACAATCACGGCGATCCAGGGGATGGCGCTGGCAACGCGACCCCGGCCTTTGATCAACGCCCAAAGGGTCAAAATAACCCAGATGCCCAGCACGACCCAATCATCATCATGCGGGCTGTTCCATTGGGATTGGGGGAAATGCATGATCAGCGGATAAAGCCCACCAATCACAAATGCTCCGGCCGCCGTCAGCATACGGTCGACATGGCCGCCGTGATAACCAAAGATCAACGCAGTGATCAGGCAGCCGCTACAGATGATGAAATCGACACGCGGGACCATGGCAAAGATGTAAAAGACCAGAATAACGGCGATGGTGGCGATGCGGATCGCCTCGGCCGGGTCCCACCCGATGCCTGCAGCGGTCATTGCCCGCCTCGCCCCGCCATCGCGGACGGCAATTGCCAACAGGATCAGCGACAGCACCAGCATGGCCGTCCAGATGCCCAACGGCACAATGGCGGCAGAGTTATACCAGTCCGCCCCGCTGACCCCGGCGCGGTTTTCGCCAAACAGCGGGATCGCACTGGTTTTCCACAAAAAGAAAAGGGAGGTTACCAGCAGGCAAAGCCCGCCCCAGAAGTCGCGTGCGCGCAGAATTGCCTTTTCGTCGTCGGTCATCTGCCTCTCCCCCAGACAGGTGAAGGGGCGCCAGCCAGACGCCCCCTTTGGTCTTGCTGAGTGGCCTCAGGGTCTTTCAATGCCAAGCGACATCGGGTCGACCGAGGTCGCGCCCAGTTCCTGCAAGGTATAGGCGAATGTCGATTCCAGCTTGCTGAACAGCGCCTGCGCCTCTTCACCGGATTGGCCGCCCACATCGTAATTGTTGGCAGCGGCCCAGGCGGCAACGGTGTCAGATGCGATGGCCCTGTCAAAGGCGTCGGTCAGCGCTGCCTTCACCTCGTCACTGGCGGAATCATGCACGGCAAAGCCAATCGCCTGTTTCAGTGGCAGGTATTGGTCCAGACCGTCATAGATGTCGAAGGCTGACGGAATGGTGCTGCCGTTGAATTCAGCCGCATCAGGGGTCAGCATCGCCAATGGCTTCAACTTACCCCCTTCGATCAGCGGGGCCTGTTCGGCAAGGGAGGTCACAACCAATGCAACCTCGCCCGCCATCGCGGCCTCTTGGCCTGCAGCAGAGCCTTCATAGGGGATGAATTTGAACGTGGCATCGGCCCCGTTCTCGATCGCCAGCAGGTTCAGATGATGGATCGAGCCTGCCCCGGACGCGGCAGCCGGGATTGTTCCCGGCGCGGCCTTGGCGGCATCAACCAGTTCTTCCAATGTGTTGTAGGGGCTGTCAGCGGGAACCGAGATCAGGTCGGGCGAACCACCGACAATAAACGGATACCAGAAATCAAATTTCTGATCCCAGCCGCCCTGAACCGCGGCGGTCACATTGGATTCCGACAATCCCACAAGCGTATAGCCGTCATCGGGCTGATTTTGCACGTAAACCATGCCATTGGATCCGGCCACGCCGCCGGTTTGGTTGATCACATTGATGCTGACAGGCAGATGCTTTTCCATCTCGGCCATGATCATCCGGTTGATGCTGTCAGTCCCTCCGCCAGCGCCCCAGACCACGGCGGTCGTGATGTCCCGAAAAGGGTATTCCTGTGCTTGCGCTGTCGCTGACAGAAACGTCAACGCCGCAGCGGCGCTTGCAATAATCGCTTTCATTTTTATCCTCCCAATGGATAGGCTTTACTCGTTGCATATCTCTGCGTATTCACTAATGTATGCATTGTCAATATTTGAGTAACCAGCAGGGTGGATCATGACGCAGACATTTCGCATCGCAGTCTTTGATGGCGACGGGATCGGACCCGAGATCATGAAGCCGACAGTTGGGATATTGCAGCATTTATCTGCCGCATCGCCTGACTATAATCTCCTGTTTGAAACGCTGCCTGCCGGAGCCGCCCACTATGCGCAAACCGGTGAAAGCCTGCCTGCCGCATCGCTTGAAGCTGCCCGTGCGGCCGATGCGATCCTGCTGTCGGCCATGGGATTGCCGGATGTGCGATACCAAGACGGCACCGAGATTTCGCCACAGATTGATCTGCGTAAGGCCTTTGATCTTTTTGCCGGGGTCCGCCCGGTTCGGGTCATGCCTGGTCAGCATACGCCGTTGAAGCTGCCGGAAGGGCGCGAGATTGATTTTGTGCTGATCCGCGAAAGCACCGAAGGATTGTTCTACTCGCAAGGTACCGGCGAGGTGACAGAGGACGACGCGCGCGAGACATTGCGGATCACGCGCGCAACCTCGGAAAAGCTGTTTCGATTTGCATTCGAACTGGCCCAAGGGCGCAAGACACAAGGTCGCGGGCGGGGCCGGGTCACCTGTGTGGACAAGGCCAATGTGTTCCGCGCCTTTGCCTTTTTTCGCAGCATCTTTGATGAACAGGCAAAGGATTTTCCGGAGCTCATTGCCGATCACGCCTATGTGGATGCGACCGCGCTCTGGATGGTGCAGAAACCCTGGGATTTCGATGTGCTCGTCACCGAAAACATGTTTGGCGATATATTGTCCGATCTCGGGGCAGGCCTGATGGGTGGGCTGGGCATGGCACCCTCTGCCGATATCGGGCTGGATCATGCGGTGTTCCAGCCGTGTCACGGTTCTGCCCCGGATATCGCGGGTCAGGGCAAGGCAAACCCGATGGCCATGATTCTGTCTGCTTCGATGATGCTGGAATGGCTGGGCCAGCGGCATAACGTGGCGGCGCTCACCCGCGATGGTGTCAGGCTGCGCGACGCGGTTGAGGCTGTGATGCGAAAGGGCGAAATCCTGACGCCGGATTTTGGCGGGGCAGCCAGCACGGCCGACGCAGCTGATGCCGTGCGTGCGATGCTGGATACATGACCTTGCGGGTTGCCTGTGTCGGGGCGGGCTATTTCAGCCAGTTCCATATCGGCAGTTGGAAACGCATGCCGCGCACGACCCTGGTCGGCGTCTGTGATCATGATCTGGCCAAGGCCGCGGCGACGGGCGCCCCGGCCTTTGACGATCTGCAAACCATGCTGGCAAAGGTTAGACCGGACATTCTGGACATCATCCTGCCGCCACAGGGCCATGCGGTAACGATCCGCGCGGGGCTTGCGGCCGGGGTTCGGGCGATTATCTGCCAGAAACCCTTTTGCCGCGATCTGGACGAGGCGCGGACGATGGCTGGTCTTGCGCAAAAGGCTGGCATTCCGTTGATTGTCCATGAAAACTTCCGGTTTCAACCGTGGTTTCGTTGTATCCGGCAGGCCCTGGAGGCCGGGACAATCGGCGATGTGTTGCAAGTGACCTTCCGTCTGCGCCCCGGCGATGGGCAGGGGCCGGACGCCTATCTGGATCGTCAGCCGTCCTTTCGTGACATGCAGCGGTTCCTGATCCACGAAACCGGCGTCCACTACATTGACACGTTTAGGTACCTGTTGGGCGAACCCAGCCACGTCTATGCCGACCTACGCCAGATCAACCCGTCCATCGCCGGAGAGGACGCAGGTTATGTCATCTTCGATTTCCCAACGGGCGCGCGGGCCCTCTTGGATGGCAACCGCTGTCTGGATCACAGGGCCGACAACACACGGCGCACAATGGGCGACGGCTTGTTTGAGGGGACAAAGGGCACATTGACCCTTGGGGGCGACGGTGCGGTCATCTTGCGCCGCTTCAGGACGCAGGAGGAACAGATACTTCTGGCCCCCGACACACATGACGGATTTGGCGGAGATTGTACGCATGCCTTGCAATTACACGTGATTTCGGGCCTTCTGGACGGACTAGAGTTTGAGAATACCGCGTCCGAGTATCTGAGTGTCATCAAGATCGAGGAGGCAATTTATCGGTCAGACATGACACACAGGAAAGTGGAGCTCGACGATCATGGCCCCGAACCCGACTAAATCCAAAAGCAATTCTGCCATCGCCGTCGAAGAACTGCGAAAACTGATCTTTTCAGGAGAGTTGCCCGCCGGGTCCGACCATCTGGAAAGCGAATTGGCCATGCGGCTGGGGATGTCGCGCACGCCGGTACGAGAGGCGGCGCTGACGCTGGAAGGGCAGGGGCTGTTGGAGGTGCGGGCGCGCAAGGGGGTGCGCATCCTGCCGATTTCCGTGCGCGATATGGAAGAAATCTATGACGTGCTGACCGAGCTGGAAAGCATGGCCGCCGCCGATGCGGCCGGGCGGGGCTATAGCGTCAAAGACTTGAAAACGCTGGAAAAAACGATTGAAGATATGGAAACCGCCCTTGCCGCCGAAGACCGCGACGCCTGGGCCGAAGCGGATGACCGGTTCCATACCGAACTGGTCCGGCTGGGCGGCAATTCGCGGGTTATGGCGATTGTCGCGCGCATGGCCGATCAGGTCCGGCGGGCCAAATCGGTGACGTTGCATATGCGGCCCCTGCCGCTGCAATCGAACAAGGATCATCGCGATGTGGTTAATGCGATCCGGGCCGGCGATGCGGCGCGGGCGCGCGAAATTCATGCCACACACCGGGCCGGCGCCAAGGATGTGCTGATCAATCTTCTGAAACAGAACCGGCTTCATATGCTGTAAAAATCGCGGTCGGCATCGCGTCGGATTTGCGTCGGCAAAACGTCGGACCCCAACGGACGGTTGCTTGGGACCCCCTTAACCCGCAGGATGCAGGATGGTGTCAAAAGGAGACGCCCATGCCCCGTATGTCCAAAGCCGACCGTATTGCCCGTCAGGGGATGATCCGATTCCTGCAGCAGGAAACGCTGGAAAACAGCGATCTGTCGCTGGAGCTGCGCGACAAGGTGCCATTAGCCTGGCACACGCTGGAACATGATCTGGATGTGGAAGAACCCAAGACAAAGATCACTTTGCGGCTGGATGACAGCGTCGCGAAATTCTATCGCGCGATGGGGCCGGGATATCAGGCGCGGATCAGTCGCATATTGGCGCTATGGGCCAATATGAAAATCGGTGAGGCTTTGCGGGTGGAAGAGGCGGTCTATGCGCGAATGAAAACGCTCAATGACAAGGATGATGCACGGCGCGCGGAAGGCAAACCAGCGATTGGGTTCGGATCTGGGGTGGCGTAGCCGTCAGTCGGCGATGCGCGCAGGCTTGGCTGCGCTGAACGAGATACGGGCCACGGCGATGGCAAGCGCGATCGTCATGAATCCGGTGCCGAAATAGACGGTGACCGCCTGACCCAGGTTCAGGCCGATGAGCAGGTGAAAGATCAGCGTCGTCATCAGCGCCGCGATACTTCCCAACATCATTGCAACTACAGCCATTTGTCCGTCCTTCATCTTCGCTTGATTTCATCTAGCTGCCAGAAGGTGGCAAAAATGAGGGGAATTTGCGCAGATTTCGCGCAGATATGATGAACGGCTGTTCATCTGACGTCGGGTCATGCCACGAATCGCAGGATTGTCCTGTGCTGGTGAACAATTGCGATAGCAGGCATCCCCTGGTGTCCGGTTGACCGGGCCTTAACCAATTTCCGGCGCAATGGCCCCATGTCGTGTTATCGCAGACCCAAGGTGACGGGTGCCACCGTCTTTTTTACCGTTGCCCTTGTCCGAAAGGGCAGCACGCTTTTGGTGGATGAGGTGGGCCGTTTGCGTCAGTCGGTCAAACAGACGCTGCAGGACCACCCCGTGAACGTCGATGCCTGGGTGGTTTTGCCGGATCATATGCTTGCGATCTGGACGCTGCCGGCAGGAGATCGCGCGTATGGCATGCGGTGGGGCGCGATAAAATCCCGGTTTTCGCGATCCTTGAAGGCAGAGGTGGGGTGGAACCCCACCTCGCATCTACCGCACGAATTTCTTGTGCTTCATCCGTTTGGGTTCCAGCGCGTCGGCGCCGAGCCTGCGTTTCTTGTCTTCTTCGTAATCGGTGAACGCGCCCTGGAACCATTCCACATGGGCATCCCCTTCGAAGGCGAGGATATGGGTGCAGATCCGGTCGAGGAAAAACCGGTCGTGGCTGATCACCACTGCGCAGCCCGCAAAACTGACCAGCGCGTCTTCGAGCGCGCGCAGCGTTTCGACGTCCAGATCGTTCGTCGGTTCGTCGAGGAGGAGGACGTTGCCGCCGGATTTCAGCAGCTTCGCCATGTGGACACGGTTACGTTCACCACCTGACAGCAGCCCGACTTTCTTCTGCTGGTCGCCGCCTTTGAAGTTGAAGGCGGAGCAGTAGGCGCGCGAGTTCATCTGCGCGTCGCCAAGCGGGATGATTTCCGCGCCGCCGGTGATTTCTTCCCATACGGTGGCGTCCGGGTTCAGCGCATCGCGTGACTGATCCACATAGGACAGTTTGACGGTATCGCCGTATTCTACGGTGCCTTCGTCCGGTTCGGCCTGACCCGTGAGCATGGAAAACAGCGTGGATTTGCCCGCGCCGTTTGGCCCGATCACGCCGACGATGCCGCCGGGGGGCAGGTCAAAGGACAGGTTTTCGATCAGGAGCTTGTCGCCCATGTGTTTCTTTATCCCGTCGACTTCGATCACCTTGGAGCCCAGCCGGGGGCCATTGGGGATGATGATCTGGGCGCGGCCCATTTTTTCGCGCTCGGACTGGTTGGCGAGCTCGTTGTAGGACGCGATCCGGGCCTTGGATTTGGCCTGCCGCGCCTTGGCGCCCTGCCGCATCCATTCCAGTTCGCGGGCGAGGGTCCGCTGTTTGGATTTGTCATCCTTCGCTTCGCGTTCCAGACGCTTTGCCTTGGCTTCGAGCCAGCTTGAATAGTTGCCTTCGTGGGGGATGCCCGACCCGCGGTCGAGTTCGAGGATCCAGCCGGTGATCGCATCTAGGAAATACCGGTCGTGGGTGACGATCAGGATCGTGCCCTTGTATTCGATCAGGTGTTGCTGCAGCCAGGCGATGGTTTCCGCGTCAAGGTGGTTGGTCGGTTCGTCGAGCAGCAGCATGTCAGGCGCATCGAGCAGCAGTTTGCAAAGCGCGACCCGGCGTTTTTCACCGCCTGACAGGGTGGTCACATCGGCGTCGTCGGGGGGGCAGCGCAGCGCCTCCATGCTGATGTCGATTTGAGCGTCGAGGTCCCAGAGGTTTTGGCTGTCGATCTCATCTTGAAGCTGGGCCATTTCGTCGGCGGTTTCTTCGGAATAGTTCATGGCGACTTCGTTATAGCGATCCAGGATCGCCTTTTTGTCGGCCACACCCAGCATGACGTTTTCACGGACGGTCAGGTTCGGGTCGAGTTCGGGTTCCTGTGGCAGGTAGCCGACGCGCGCGCCTTCGGCGGCCCAAGCCTCACCCTGGAAATCCTTGTCTTGCCCCGCCATGATCCGCATCAGAGTGGATTTACCTGTGCCGTTCACGCCCACGACCCCAATCTTGACCCCTGGCAAAAAGTTCAGCCGGATGTTTTCGAACACCTTCTTGCCGCCGGGATAGGTTTTGGACACGCCATCCATGAAATAGACGAATTGATTGCTGGCCATTGGGGACGCTCCGCGAGTGGTTCAATTGGCCTTTAGATAGCGGGGGGCGTCGTCAGGGGCAATCGCAGAAGCGGTGTAGTGGTCAAGCCACTGCAGGATGGCGTCGGAGGGCAGGGGTTTGGTGACCAAAAAGCCCTGAATGTTGGTGCAGCCCAGTTCGCGCAGGCGCTCTGCCTGTGCTTCGGTTTCGACCCCTTCAGTGACCATGCGCAGGTCGAGTTCGTTGCACAGCCCGACCAGCGTTTTATAGACAACTTCCATGGTCTGGTCTGTCAGGATACTCATCCCGATGGATTTGTCGAACTTGACGCCCTTGATGGCAAGTTTGGCGAGTTGGGCAATCCCCGCATTGCCGCTGCCGAAATCATCCAGCACGGTGAAGATGCCGGCGTCATTCAGATCTGCCACGATTTGGGTGAATGGTGTGGCACCGCCCTGGTTTTCGAACACGACGGTTTCAAGCACTTCGACGATGACATCATCGGGGGTCAGGTCCCGAAAGGCGAGCCCGGACAGAAGTTTCTGGCAGAAGTCGGTATGCGACAGGACCTCGGGCGAGGTGTTGAAGCTGACCAGCACGTCGGCATGACCGGCAGCATTCAGGCGGGTTTTCATATCAAGGGCGGCGTTCATGGCCAGAAAGTCGAGATCGGCCATCAGGCCAAGCGATTGCGCCAGCGGCAGCAATATGTCCGGCGACATCAAGCCTTCGGTCGGATGCTCCCACCGAACCAGGGTTTCAAGCCCGCGCACAACACCCGGCTGCGGGGCCACAACAGGGTGAAAGTGGAATGTCAGCGCCTTGTCGCGGATCGCCTGAACCAGCGCCGTCTCGCGCGCGGCGGCTTGTGTATAGCGGCGGTGAAGCTCAGCATTATAGGTCGCCACACGCCCACGCCCTGTCCGTTTGACATCATAAAGTGCAAAGTCGGATTGGATCAGCATGTCATTGGCGGATTTGATCGTGTCGTTTGACAGGGCCGCGCCGATACTGGCACCGAAGTTCAGCGTGCTGTTCTGCCACGGGATTGGCTTGGTCACCGCTTTGATCAGGGCCTTCCCGACATTTCTAAGGTCTGTCAGGGTCTGCAGGCCGGTGCACACCACCACAAATTCATCCCCGCCCATGCGCGCAACCAGATCAGTGTCACGGGTTTCCGCCCGCAACCGTTCCGCCGTTGCGACAAGAACCGCATCGCCCGCAGGATGGCCATAGGTGTCGTTGATCTGCTTGAATTTATCGAGGTCGATATGCAGCAACCCGATCTTGCTATCGGTGTCCTGCGCGGTCGTGAGAGCGGCCTCGACGAACCGGGACAGCTCTGCCCGGTTGGCAGCGCCCGTCAGATCATCATGTGCCGCGATATAGGCCAGTTCCCGGCTTGCCGCCTCAAGCGCCTGTTCCTTTTCGATATTAGTGGTGACATCCCTGCAGACCAGAACGGCATATTGCTGGTTCTGATCTGTCGTGTGAAAGGACACGCTGATCTGGTTCCAGAACAACTCCCCATTTTTGCGAACATTGCGATAGAGTTGCAGTCCGCTTTTTTCGTATGCCTCACGCACAAAGCGGAAGTTGCGCACGAATTCGGCGTCCGGAGTTTCTTCGGGCGGCAACGCAAAGCTGAGAGGGTTGCGTCCAAGCATCTCATGCGCCTGGTATCCCATGATCCGGCAATAGGCAGGGTTCATCCACAGAATGATCCCGTTCATGCTCATGATCAACATCCCGTCGCTGGTATGGTCGATGGCGATGACCGGATAAAACCGTTCCAGGTCAGTCGGGCCGCCGTCAGTCACCGGTGCGGTCACAACAGGCCATTTCATCCGTTTCCCGATCAGCCAAGCCAGACCGACGAAGCCAGTTGCCATACCAATGGCTGCAATGATGGACATCCAGGTGATCATTCGGGGTTTTCTGTCGTTCAGGCGGTCAATGGCTAGCATCCGGGGCATGTAAAAAGCGTTAAGCCGTGGCTTCTTTCGCCGCGCGACAGAAGCGCTAATCAGTCTTGGATCAACAACTTAAGATAGTTTTTCATGCAATAAAACATGTCTAAAAGTTGCAAAAGTGGTGAATAACAGCGCTGTTTCCGGTCTGGGAGTGTAAGATCAAACGACTGCCTGTGATGAAAATGCAGGCGTTCTGATCTGCAAAACCATAAATGCCTTGTAACTTGGACTGGAATACCGCCGTTTGGAAAGTTTTTTCGCCATACCTGTTGCATTGGCGTATGATGACCCCAGACCGGTCGGCAGAAACCGGTGCTTTGGTCGGCTTTGTCCGACACACGACCCGAAACAGCAACAGGGACTAAACAATGTCAAAGACAACTTATGTCGTCGGGCTCGACGGCTCTGATGCGGGCGAAAGGGCGCTGGCCTTTGCCAAGGAACGGGCGAAAGCCGCAGGGGACTGCACGATCGTGCTGTGTTACGTGATCGAATGGTCGCCCTTCTCCTTCCAGACCCCGGAGGAAAACGAACAACGCCACAAGCGTCGTGAAGAAGAAATCAGCATGGCCCATAACAGGGTTTTGGACCCCGCTGTAAAGACCACAACCGACGAAGGGTTCACCGTGGTTGGCGTGGTCAAGCATGGTGACGTGGCTGAAATACTGGACAATCTGGCCAAAGAGCATGGTGCCGCACAGATCATCGTGGGTCGTGTCGGTGCACGTGGCCTGAAAGAACGGGTTTTTGGTGGTGTGACAGGCCGGTTGGTCGCTTCGGCGTCGATCCCTGTGACAATCATTCCGTGAGGGGAAAGACAATGAAAAGATTTACGCTTGCGGCCCTGATGGCCGCCTTGTCACCTGTCGCGGCTGCCGCGCAGGAGGCATCAATCGATGACCGCATCAACGAGGTGTTCGCCGGTTCGACCGGCTGGTTCGTCAATCTGATCTTCATGAACCTGCCGGGGACCGATTTCCCGTGGATCGTGATGTGGCTCGTGATTGGTGCATCGGTGTTCACCATCTATTTTGGCCTGATCCAGTTGCGTGCCTTTGGTCATGCCATATCGCTGGTGAAGGGTGACTATTCCGACCCGAACGATGCGGGTGAGGTCAGCCACTTTCAGGCCCTCGCCACAGCTTTGTCAGGCACAGTGGGCCTGGGGAATATCGCTGGTGTTGCCGTGGCTGTCGGGATCGGCGGGCCGGGTGCCACGTTCTGGATGATCCTGGCGGGTCTGCTGGGGATGGCGTCGAAATTCACCGAATGTACGCTGGGTGTGAAATACCGCAACGAATACCCTGATGGCACCGTTTCGGGTGGCCCGATGTACTATATGACCAAGGGGTTCAAGGAACGCGGCCTACCGGGTGGTGGTATCCTGGCCATCCTGTTTTCGATCTTCTGTATCCTGGGTGCGCTGGGCGGGGGCAACATGTTCCAGGCCAATCAGGCACATGCGCAGATTTCGGGGATCACGGGTGATTATCCGGGATGGATCACCGGCCTTGTCTTTGCAGTGATTGTGTTTCTGGTGATCGTCGGCGGGATCAAATCCATTGCCCGCGTCACCGAAAAAGTCGTGCCGTTCATGGGCATCATGTATGTCGTCGTGGCGCTGATCATTCTGTTGGTGAACTATGACAAGATCGGCTGGGCGTTCGGCCAGATCTTTGCCGGGGCCTTTACCGGGCTGGGTGTTGCTGGCGGCTTTGTCGGTGCATTGATCCAGGGCTTCAAGCGGGCGGCGTTTTCGAACGAGGCTGGCGTGGGTTCTGCGGCCATCGCACACTCTGCCGTGCGCACCAAAGAGCCGATCACCGAAGGCGTCGTTTCCCTGTTGGAGCCTTTCATCGACACTGTGGTGATCTGTACGATGACCGCGCTGGTCATCACGATTTCCGGTGTGCTGGTCTTTGACGAGGCGGCGGGCATCTATGTGCTGAACGAGGCGGGCACATCGATCCAGACGGCTGATGGTTCGTCCGGCGTGCAGTTGACATCGGCGGCCTTTGCCACCGGGTTCAGCTGGTTTCCTTACGTTCTGGCGATTGCGGTGATCCTGTTCGCCTTCTCGACCATGATCAGTTGGTCCTATTACGGCCTGAAGGCCTGGACCTATCTGTTCGGGGAAGGGAGTGCGAAGGAGATCGTTTTCAAGGTGATCTTCTGTGTCTTCATCATAATCGGCGCTGCAGCAGATTTGACTGAGGTCATCAACTTCTCTGACGCGATGATCTTTGCGATGGCGGTGGTGAACATCACGGCGCTCTACTTCCTGATGCCGATCGTGAAGCGCGAAATGAACAGCTATTTCGGTCGCCTGAAGTCGGGCGAGATCGTCAAGCACAAGCATTAGGCAAGCTGTTTGACAAGAAAGGCGCGCCCAGGATACGGCGCGCCTTTTTCAATCCCTATATATAAAAAGCCGCACGGGAATGGAGAACCCGCACGGCTTTCTCAGAGGCTGACGGCCTATAGGCCGAGCTTGGACGCCTCTGAATACATGCCGACCACCTTGTTCATATCCGTTGTCATGTGGTTGGCGCCGTTGAACATGATGCCGCGTGTTTCGTCGTCGAGCGTTTCACCGGCGAGCACACGGGTGACGATGGGTTTCAATCCGTTCCAGTCATCCATCACCACATCCAGCCCTTCCTGGATTTCGGCATTCGGCGGGGCCTTGACGCCCGCATCAGGCATGCCGTTTTGCAAGGCAATCAGCGCGTTTTCGAAAAGCTGTGCCGTGCTCGCCAGCTCTGACATGGCGGTGTCAACGTTCACGCCAGCAGCGATCAGGCAGACGTTCTTGGACATGCGCTGCGACAGCATCCGTTGCCGCCCGGCGATGTCGATCACAAGCGCGTCGGCCTGCAGGAGGGCGACGGGGTTGGAGTATTCCTCCGATATCGTGCTGACCAGAAGCTTGGCGATGTCGAGCACCGGCACGCTTTGATCGGCGATGGTCGTTACGGCCTCCGCCGAGTTCTCGCCGTTATGGATCGCATCAGCGGTCGCAAACATCGGGTCCCAGTTTTCGCGCAGTTTGCGCAGGCCGACAAGCGTCTTGCGCCGCTCTTCAGCGCCGACGATCCCGAGGCTTTCGTCGCCGAATTCAAGGGCGTTCACGATCTGCTGGAATTCGGCGGAGGCCGTATCCAGCATGGCGCCGCTGCTGTCGGGGGTGATCCCTTCAGCGTAGTTGCAGGCGGCAGCCGGGATGCGTTGGCTGAGCATGCGCAGTTTGCCCGAAAAATCGATACGTTGGCTGGCCCCTATATCTTCGAGGAATTGCGCCTGCTGGAGCTGTTCTGCGGTCAGTTCCTGGGCGGTGCCGGGGGTGATCACGGCGACGCCGATCGCCAGCGTAACGGCCATGGCTTTACGGCCAACTGATCTTGCCCGTGCGGGTGTTTTTCTGTTTCGATGTTGTTTCATCTCAATGTCCTTGGTGCTTGCAATGCGAGGGCTGTGCGATGCGGCTGGTGCCGTCGCTGACCAAAACACTGCTGGGCGGAAAGTCCGGATGCGGTTTGCATCCTCTGCAATGAGGTCCGGGTGCCGCACGCGGCACCCGGTGCCTGGTCAGCCGTTGGCAGACTGGATCCAGACCTCAACCCGCCGGTTGATACGCTGTCCGGTTTCGGACGTGTTGCAGGCGGATGGTGCAATTTCGCCATAACCTGTAGCCGCCATTTCGATGCCTGTCAGGCGATCACCGGCGAAGTCCTGCATCGCCTCAAGCACCTGATTTGCCCGGCCAATCGACAGTTCGCGGTTGCTGTCGAAGGCACCGACACTGTCGGTAAAGCCCACGAACAACACCTTTGTCCCTTCCGGTTCATCTTCCAGATAGTCGGCCAGACGTTCAAGGTTCAGCAAGCCACGTGGGTCAAGCTTGGACGACCCGGTGCGGAACCGGAAAGTGGACGTCAGGCGATCATAATTCACCATCTCGGACAGCATCCCGCGCATGATCCCGCCTTCATAATCGTCGACATTCGGATCAAGCAATTGGGCGGCCCGCTGGCCATCCAGCGGCTGTGCCTGACGGTCAATGCCCAGATCGATAAAGCCGGCCTTGGCGATGACCTCATCAGCCTCGTCCGAAATCACGTAGTCCAGAAAATCGGCTGTCGCCTGATCCGTGGTGTCCTCGCGATTATAGAGATACAGGAAACGCTGCAGCGCGTATTCTTCCGTCCGTGCCGAGAAGGGCGTGGGTTCCATCGTCAAGCCGCATTCGTTGATCAGCGTCATGGCCTTTGCGCCGCGCTGGAACGCATACCCGACATAGCCGATGGCATTCGGATCGGCGTTGACCTGTGCCGCCATATCGTTGTTGTCAACGGCGACAGATTTGTTTCCCGGCGTCGATGGGACATCATCGCCGAACAACCGATCTTCGAACACCCCGCGCGTACCAGAGCCTTCGCTACGGCCAATCAGCAAAATCGGTCCATCATTGCCCCCGACCTCTGACCAATTGGTGATTTCACCTGCATAGATGCCGCGCAGTTGATCGGTGCTCAGTGTATCAACCGGGTTGTCGGGATGGGTGATAACGACAAGGCTGTCGACCGCGATGATATGCTCATTGGCAGGGCTGATCATGTTGCCAGCGCCATCATCGCGCAGGGCGCGTGCCTCATCAGGGCGGATGCGGCGGGATGCCATGCCAATCTGTGCCGACTGATCAAGCAGTTTGCGGAACGCATCACTGGAGCCAGTGGAGTTCACCAAATAGGATCCAAGAGGGTCACCAAAGCCCTCATCACCGACTAGCTCGGCAATGATTTCACCCTCTGTTCCGGTTGATGTGACCGTCGCCTCGGCCTCAAGAAACGCCGCATAGCCGGACATCAGAAGCGGCATCACACCCAAACCCACAGTGTCCGAACCGGCAATGATCACATCGGCGTCGACTTCGCTGAAATCAGGGCAGGCGTCGCCTTCGCAGCGGACGCGAGATGCCGAAATCCGCAGATCACCAAGGCCGGTGCGGATCACATAGTTGTTGTCGGTGAATTCGATGAACTCGCCCACAAGGTTCACCGTACCGTCGGCAGATTTCAACGTTACTTCTGCCGCGTTCACTGCTGCTGGGGCCATCATGGCCGCGCAGAGCGCGAACCCCGACACCATATTGCGTGTTTTTCCAGGGACTTTAAAAGTCATACTTTTCTCCATTTACTCACTCGTTCTGCATACAGGCCAGACACTTAACTACTCGTCACTGTAAGCACTTTTTGGTTTTGTCTGCGCCAATACCGTGCGTGCTGCGTCACAATCTGTCGTTGATTTGTGCACAAAATGAGGCGCAGGGGTAGAAAATTGTATCTACTAAAGGACATGCTTAATAGGCATGCGTTAATTGTTTGATTTTCCGATTGAGCGTTGGTCACGTCCTTGTTTTCCGCAATCAGATTGACCTAACGGCAGATGGTCCGATAAAAATTACCTAGTGCCATGTTGTGTAAGCGTATGAAATAAATGCAAAAATAGAGCTCAAATTCGTTGACGGCGGGTTTTCGCGAATACCGGCGCGATGGGCTGAATTAGGATTGACAGGCTGACTGTCTGGTAAAAGTTACATCAGTTTAATTGTGTCAAAATTGCATCCAAATGAACATAGGTCACCCGGCGGCGCATTAGATTATTGGCATTGCGTCGAATCGAAAATTCACGGGGCTGAAACACAAACAGGCCCCGCATATTGGGGGCCTGTCCGTTGGTTTTCGTCATGTTTTACTGCGGGATTTCGCCAGTCAGCCCTTCGACGTAGAAGCTCATGCCCGCCAAGGTGCCGTCATCGGCAACCTCGCCTTCGGCTAGCCATGCCGATCCGTCCTGCTTGTTCAGCGGGCCGGTGAACGGGTGATATTCACCCGACCGCATCGCTTCGATCATGGCCTCGGCGCTGGCTTTCACTTCGGCGGGCACGGCATCGGTGATTTCACCGATTTCGACCATGCCGGGGGCGATGCCATCCCATGTGTCCGTGCTTTCCCAGGTGCCATCAATCACGGCCTGGGTGCGAGCAATATAGTAAGGCGCCCAGTTGTCGATGATGGACGACACGCGCGGGAAGGGCCCGAACTCAGCCATGTCGGAGGCCTGCCCAAAGGTGACAACATTGCCGGCCTGCTGTGCAGCCGCCTGCGGCGCTGTCGAATCCGTGTGCTGCAGGATCACGTCAGCGCCCTGTTCGATCAGCACGGTTGCGGCTTCAGCCTCTTTCGCGGGGTCGAACCATGTGTAGGCCCAGACGATCTTGAATTCGACGTCAGGGTTCACTTCTTTCGCGTGGATATAGGCCGCGTTGATGCCCCGGATCACCTCTGGGATGGGGAAGGAGGCAATATAGCCGATGATGTTGCTTTCGGTCATATGCCCGGCGATGTGGCCCTGTACCGCGCGCCCTTCATAGAACCGGGCGGAATAGGTCGATACGTTGTCGGCGCGTTTGTAGCCGGTCGCGTGTTCGAATTTCACATCGGGGAATTTTTCGGCGACGTTGATCGTCTGGTCCATATACCCAAAGGAGGTGGTAAAGATCAGGTCGGCCCCTTGCAGCGCCATCTGGGTCATGACCCGTTCCGCATCGGCCCCTTCTGGCACGCTTTCGACAAAGACGGTTTCAACCGCATCCCCAAAATGTTCTTCGACTGCAAGCCGCCCCTGATCGTGTTCATAGGTCCAGCCGCCGTCGCCCACTGGCCCGACATAAACGAACCCGACCGTGGTCGGTTCGTGCCCGTCGGCCATGGCACCGGAAGCAAGGCCAAGCGCCAATGTGGCCCCGGCCAGAAGTCTCGTGATTGTCATACTCATCCCCTTGTTGGTGGTTTGGCAGCGCCCCTAGCGTGAGGCATGGAAAGATTGGCCCAGTGACCCCGGCGCCCGTCCTGCGCGCATAATAACAAGAACGGCGATGGTGGCCAGATAGGGCGTCATGGAAAGATATTCGACCGGGACGGCGACGCCCGCGGCTTGCAGATTAAGCTGCAACACCGTGACCCCGCCGAACAAATAGGCACCGATCAGAAGCCGGCCGGGTCGCCAGCTGGCAAAGACGACGATAGCAAGGGCGATCCAGCCAGCACCGGCCGTCATTCCTTCGGTCCATTGCGGCACGCGGACCAGGCTGAGGTAAGCGCCCCCCAGCCCCGCGCATGCCCCGCCAAACATGATGGCCAGCAGCCGCACCCGGATCACGTGATAGCCAAGCGCATGGGCGGCCTCGTGGTTTTCGCCGACCGCCCGCAGGATCAGCCCGGCGCGGGCGTATTTGAGGAACGCCCATGTCGCCGCCACAAGGATCAGCCCGACATAGACCATCGGATCATGTTGAAAGATGATCGGCCCAATCACCGGGATGTCGCCCAGCAGGGGGATGTGCCAGTCGGGGAATTCCGGTGCCTTGATCCCGATATAGCCTTGCCCCATCAGCGCCGACAGCCCAAGCCCGAACAGGGTCAGGGCCAGCCCGGTCGCCACCTGATTGGACAGCAGAAACTGGGTTAGCGCGCCGAAGACCAGCGACAGGATCGCGCCCCCGACGGCTGCTCCGATAAAGCCAAGCCAGGGTGACCCGGTGCCGACCGCCACGATAAACCCGCAGACCGCACCGGTGATCATCATCCCCTCAACCCCGAGGTTCAGGACACCCGCGCGTTCCACGACCAGTTCACCGATGGCGGCAAGCAGGATCGGGGTTGCGGCCACCATCAACGAGGCGAGCAGGAGGATGGGGTTGATTGCGGAAAGGTCCATTCAGATCAGCCCATGTATCCAGAAGTGAACGAGGCCCGCAGAAAGGGTTGCACCCATCAGCATCAGTCCGAGATGGCGTAGTGAGGGGCGATGCAAACGGTCAAGCCATGTCCGCGCGCGCGGTGACAGGCGGGTCGCGAACAGCGCGCCTGCGATGAGTGCCGCGGCCAGTGCCGCATGCACACCGATGAAAGCGGCCAATGCGGTCCCGGACAGCGAACTGTCCCCGGTCAACTGCCCGTGCAGCATCCAGAGCATCATCAGCCCCATCAGGGCACCCATTGCCAGTGGCTTTGTTGCCGTCATCATGCGCTTTGCCCTTTACTGCTTTGTGCACCGCATCCGGGCAACATGCCTGCGGCGAAAAACTGGTTTGGCTTGCTTCCGGAGAAGGTCATGAGAGCACCATGTTCAGGACCGACTGCGGCAACAAAAGCTCGGCCAGACATCCCAGGACGAGCCCCGCGATCAGCCCGTAGCGCCCGACCAGTGCAGGCCAGGATTGGCCGGGTGACGTCTGGCGATTAGCGGCGGGCCGCACGCCTGAACCGCCGAACAGCCAGTTGGTGAACGTCGTGTCCAGTTTGTCGAGTAAGAGGACCCCGAACCAGAAGATAACACCCAACACGACCATGATGACCGCGAGCCACAGTGATCCACCGACAGCAAGCGTGATCAGACCGCCCAGAACGAGACCCAGCAGCAGCCCGATCACCGGTTTGGTGATCGCATTCACCCAATCTTCAAAACTTGCCCGGTCATAGCTCATGCCACTTGCCTCCGCCCAAACCGCACCCGGTAATTCGTCAACACATCCACAGCCAGCAGGAAGAACAGCAGCATCCCCTGCATCAACTGGATCGCGGCAAGGGGCAGCCCAAGGTTGGATTGCGCGATTTCGCCGCCGATATAGGTCAGCGCCATCAGGCCGCCCGCCAGCAATATGCCGACCGGGTGCAGCCGCCCGAGGAAGGCCACGATGATGGCCGTGAACCCGTAACCCACGTTGAAATCAATGCTGATCTGGCCTGCGGGGCCCGCGACCTCGAACAGGCCCGCAAGCCCCGCCAGCGCACCTGATAGCCCCATGCAGACCAGGATCAGCGCCGCGGGGTTTACGCCAGCGAATTTGGCAGCGCGGGGGCTTTGGCCTGCCAGCCGCACGTGAAAGCCAAAGACATGCCGCGATAGCGCGATATAGGCAAAGATGACGGCAATCAGGGCCGCGACAACGCCCCAATGCATTCCCGACCCCTGGATGATTTCAAGGTTCGCAGCCGAAGGATATTGCGACAGGTTCCGGCTACCGGGAAAGCCCATGCCGTCGGGGTTGCGTAGCGTTCCCAGCGCCATGGAGGCGAGCAATTGTTCGGCCACATAGACCAGCATGAGGGAGACAAGAATTTCATTCGTCCCGAATTTCACCCGCAGAAACCCCGGAATGATCGCCCAGAGCATGCCACCCAAAGCGCCCGCGACGATCATCAGGGGGAAGATAATCAAGGACTCGGTGGGATAGAAGGCCAACCCCACCGCCGCCCCGCAAATTGCGCCGACGATATACTGCCCCTCTGCCCCGATATTCCAGATGCCCGCCCGGAAGCCAAAGGACAGGCCGATCGCGATCAGGACAAGGGGCGCGCCCTTGATCAGGAGTTGCGGGCGGTAGAACCATGCAAATTCGGAAAACAGCGGATCCAGAAAGATCGTGCGGATCGTCTCGAACGGGTTCTTGCCGAGGGCCGCAAACAGCAGCCCGCCACAGATCATCGTCAGAATAACGGCGAGGAGCGGGGTCGCAAAGGTCCAGACGCGCGATGGCTGTGGGCGTTTTTCGAGGGCGATCATGGGGCGGGACCTCGCAATACTGTTCCGCCCGGCTGATAGGCCGGGCAGCCCCCGACCCTCCCCACGGGAGGGGGCTTCACCCCCACCCAGGCTCGGGGGCTGCCCTCCGTTCTATGCATCTTCGACATGCGCCACCTCCATGTCGTGTGCACCTCCCAGCATCAAACCGATTTCCTCCACCGTCAGCCCTTTCGCCGGGCGTGGTGCAGACAGCCGCCCTTCGTTCAGCGCGGCGAACCGGTCCGAGATTTCCATCAGTTCATCCAGGTCCTGACTGATGACTATCACCGCCGTTCCTTTGGCCGCCAGATCCAGCAATGCCTGCCGGATCGCGGCGGCGGCCGAGGCATCAACACCCCAGGTGGGCTGGTTCACCACCAGCACATCCGGGGCCTGCATAATCTCGCGCCCGATGACGAATTTCTGCAGGTTGCCACCTGACAGTGACCGGGCCGCGTTGGCGGGGCCAGGGGTGCGCACATCGAAGGTCTTGATCACCCCTTCGGCAAAGCTGCGCGCCTTGCCCCAATGCACAAAGCCCTTGCTGGTCAGCTTCTGCCGGGTCATCGCGGTCATCACCGCGTTTTCGGTCAGCGACATGTCGGGGGCGGCGGCATGGCCCATCCGTTCCTCTGGCGCGGCCAGCAGGCCGATCCTGCGCCGCCCGTTCGGGGGCATTTGCCCGATGGCGCGCCCCTGATAGCTGATCATCGCCGGGGCGACCCGCATTTCGCCTGACAGGGTCGCGACCAGTTCATCTTGTCCATTCCCCGCGACGCCACCAATGCCCAGCACCTCGCCTTTTCGAACCTCAAGTGTGATATCCTTCAGCGCGGTGCCGAACCGGTGCGGGGCCGCGGCGCTGAGGTTTTGCAGGGTCAGGACAGTATCGCCCGCCGGTTTATCCGCTTTTTCCGGCACATGCAGTTTGCTGCCGACCATCAGTTCGGCCATGTCGCGGGCCGATGTGGTTTTGGGGTCGCATTCACCCACCACCTCGCCCAGCCGCAACACGGTGGCATTGTCGCAAAGGGTCCGGATTTCTTCCAGCTTGTGCGAGATATAAAGGATCGCGGTCCCCTCGCTGCTAAGCTTGCGCAGCGTTTCGAACAGGATCGCCACCTCTTGCGGGGTTAAGACCGATGTGGGTTCATCCATGATCAAGAGCTTGGGATCCTGCAGCAGGCAGCGGATAATCTCGACCCGTTGCCGTTCGCCTGCAGAAAGCTCACCCAAGATCCGGTCGGGGTCCAGAGGCAGGCCATATTGATCCGACACCTTGCGCACCTGTGCTGCAATTTCGCGCTGGGGCGGCGGGTTTTCCATGCCAAGGGCGATGTTTTCGGCGACGTTCATCGCGTCGAACAGCGAAAAATGCTGGAACACCATGGCGACACCGGCGGCACGGGCCGCACGCGGTTCGGGCGGCTGGAACGGCTGGCCTTGCAGCGTCATGGTCCCGCTGTCGGGTTTGACGAGGCCATAGATGGTTTTGACAAGCGTGGATTTGCCCGCGCCGTTTTCGCCCAAGAGCGCATGCACCTCACCGGGCAGAATATCGAAGGACACATCCTTGTTCGCAACGACCCCCGGGTAGGCTTTGGTCAGGCCGGACAGGCGCAGTAGTGGGCTATTCATCCGGCGTGGTCCTTGATCGCGCGATTCTGCGGGCTGATCATGGCGGTTGCGACGCCAAGTGCAATGGCTGTGGGGTGTTTGCCTAACAAAGGGTCACCGATCGGGCAGGCGATGCGTGCGATTTGTTCAGATGTGTGCCCCAATGCCGCCAGCCGTTTCCTGAAACGCGCCCATTTGGTGGCGGAGCCGATGAGGCCCGCCGTGTGGAAATCATGGCTCAGGATCGCATGGCAAAGGGCGAGGTCGATCTCATGGCTATAGGTCAGGATCAGGTGATCAGCGTCTGTGGGCGCATGTTTGACGATCTGGGCTGGATCCGTGGCGACCAGTGTTGTGACCTCAGTTTCGGGGAACCGGTCGGTATGGGTATCGACCCAGGTGATCTCGAAATCGGGCAGGGGGGCCATGACATGCATGATGGCGCGGCCCACATGGCCCGCGCCGTAAATCCAGAGCGGACGGACGGGCGATGCGGTTAGCATGTCGGCACGCTCCCATATCAGCGTCACCGACCCGCCGCAGCACTGCCCCAGCGCGGGGCCAAGCGGGATCGTGCGCGTCAGCGCCTCGCGCCCATCGACTAGCATCTTGCGGGCCTCCGCCATCGCCTCCCATTCCAACGTACCGCCGCCGATAGTGCCCTCGATACGGTCAGCGTGGACCAGCATCTGCGTGCCCGCCTCACGCGGTACGGAACCGGCGGTTTTGGTGATGGTGATGCGGATGCAGTTGGTCATCCGCGCGCCCTTTGCACAGCGTTGAGGACTTCCTCGGCGGTGGCGGGGGCCTGCAGATCGGGGTAGTTGGGCCCGCAGGCGCTGACCGCGTCGGACAGGGCGAGGAAGGCGGAAATGCCCAGCATGAAGGGCGGTTCGCCTACCGCCTTGGACCGGTAGATGGTTTGCGCTGGATTGGGCGCGTCCCACAGGGCCACGTTGAAAACGCGGGGGCGGTCGGAGCAGGCGGGGATCTTGTAGGTGGAGGGCGCGTGCGTGCGCAGGCGACCGGTATCGTCCCAGACCAGTTCTTCGGTCGTCAGCCAGCCCGCGCCTTGCACATAGCCGCCCTCGATCTGGCCGATATCCAGCGCGGGGTTCAGCGAGGCACCGGCATCATGCAGGATATCGGTGCGCAGGATACGGTTTTCGCCGGTCAGGGTGTCGATCACGGCCTCGGTCACGGCGGCACCCTGTGCGAAATAGAAGAACGGAGTGCCTTCACCCTTGATCCGGTCCCAGCTGAGGCCCGGGGTCTTGTAGAAACCCGTGGCCGACAGGCTGACTCGGTTCAGATAAGCGACCTGCGCGGCCTCGGCAAAGGTGATCTGTTCGGTGCCGATCTGAACATGACCATCCTCGAACCGGATGTTTTCGGTGCTGGTCTGGTGCAGTTCGGCAAGGCAGGCGGCGATGCGGTCGCGGATGATGTCGCAGGCGTTGGCGACGGCCATGCCGTTGAGGTCAGACCCGGACGATGCGGCGGTAGCCGATGTATTGGGCACCTTGCCGGTGTCGGTGGCGGTGATCTTGACATGGCTCACATCGATCCCGAACCGGTGGGCGGCGATCTGGGCCACCTTCTGGAACAGGCCTTGCCCCATTTCGGTGCCGCCATGGTTCATATGGACCGATCCGTCCTGATACACATGCACCAGCGCACCCGCCTGATTGAGATGGCTGAGGGTAAAGGAAATCCCGAATTTGACCGGGCTGAAGGCGATTCCTTTCTTCAGGATCGTCTGTCCTGCGTTCCAGTCAGCGATCGCTTCGCGGCGGCGGTGGTAATCGGCGCGGGCCAGCAGATCGTCGGTCATGTCATGCAGGATGAAATCGGTGACCGGCATCCTGTAGGGGGTTGTTTGCACCGGGGATGGGTCAAGACCCATCTTACGATCCCGCGCTGTTTCGTCAGCCGCGCTGGAGGTGGCACCGCGGGATGCTGGGTTTGGCCCTTGCTTCTTTGGAGTGGAAATATCCTCGGGGGGGCGCGCAGCGCGGGGGGCAGACGGCCCCCCTCCCTCCATCGCGGCATAGTAATTCCGCTGGCGTATCGCGACAGGGTCCAGCCCCAGTTCCGCCGCGATATGATCCATCACTCGTTCGATCCCCAGCACCCCCTGCGGGCCGCCGAAACCGCGAAAGGCCGTGGCGGATTGGGTGTTGGTCTTCAGCCGGTGCGAGGTGATCCGGGCGGCGGGCAGATGATAGGCGTTATCGGCATGCAGCATCGCTCGGTCGGCCACGGGTAGCGACAGATCCTGCGCCCAGCCGCAGCGGGTGATTTGCGTGAAATCGACGCCGAGGAGTTTGCCCTTCTCATCGAACCCCGCATCGTAATCGATCCGGAAATCATGCCGCTTACCGGTGATCATCATGTCATCGTCGCGGTCATAACGCATCTTGCAGGGGCGGTCGGTTGCCCGTGCGGCCACGGCACAGGCGACGGCCAGCGCGTTGCCCTGGCTTTCCTTGCCGCCGAACCCGCCACCCATGCGCCGGATTTCGCAGCGGACCGCGTGCATCGGCATCCCCAGCGCCTCGGCCACCTTGTGCTGGATTTCGGTCGGATGCTGGGTGGAGCTATGGACCACAATATCGCCGCCTTCCTGCGGCAGGGCGAGGGCGGCTTGCCCTTCGAGGTAGAAATGTTCCTGCCCGCCCATATTGATTGTGCCGTTGATGCGGTTTGGGGCGTCTGCCAGAGCCTGATCCACGTCGCCCTTGGTCCAGACGCGCGGGCCATCCTCGAACCGGCTGTTCGCGGCCAGCGCGTCTTCGATGGTCAGGATCGGGGTGTCTTCTTTGTAGTCGATTTCGGCCAGCCGGGCGGCCTTGCGCGCGTTCAGGTGGGTGTCAGCGATAACGATGAAAATCGGCTGGCCAAGGTAATGAATATCACCTGTCGCCAGCAGCGGTTCATCATGGATCGAGGGTGAGACATCGTTGGCAAAAGGCAAATCAGCGGCTGTGAGGACCGCGACAACACCAGCAGCCTTTCGCACCTTGTCCAAGCTCATGTTTGTGATGCGGCCCTTGGCGATTTCGGCAGTGCTAAAGGCCAGATGCAGCGTATTGGCCGGGGTTGGCAGGTCATCGACATAGCGCGCGCTGCCGGTCACATGCAGCCGGGCGGCATCATGGGGCAGGGGTTTGGCGACGCTCATGATGTCACCTCCAGCACGTTGATCCTGTCGCCGGACAGATCGGCAAAATAGCGGTGCAGCAGGTTTTGCGCGGTGGTCAGCCGGTATGCGGCAGAGGCGCGCATGTCGGTCATTGGTGTGTAATCGTCGCCCAGCCGCGCGGCGGCCGTGGCGACAGTCTCTGGTTTCCAGGGTTGGCCGATCAGTGCAGCCTCGGTCTTGTGCGCCCGGTGCGGCGTGCCGGCCATGCCGCCAAATGCGATGCGGGCGTCCGATACGACCCCATCCGCGACGGTGATGTTGAAACAGCCGCACAGGGCCGAGATATCCTGATCGAACCGTTTTGAGATTTTGTAGCAGCGCAATGCAGAGGCGGTTTTGGGGATTGTGACACCGGTGACGAGTTCGCCCGCGGTCCGGTCCTGCTTGCCGTAGTCGAGAAAGAAATCCTCGATCGGCATGTCGCGCGTTTTGTCCCCATGGCGCAGGTGCAGCGTGGCCCCAAGGGCGATCAGCGCTGGCGGGTTGTCCCCGATGGGCGATCCGTTGGCGATGTTGCCCCCGATGGTCGCTGCATTGCGCACCTGTTCGGACCCGTAACGGCGGATCAGTTCGGCGTAGGATGGGTGAAATTCACCCATCGAGGCCATGACGGCTGTCATGGTTGCCCCGGCCCCGATGTGGATCGTATCATCGCTGACGGTGATCCGCTGCAAGTCAGCGCAGCGGTTCAGGAACGCGACATGGGGCAGGTCGCGCAGTTGTTTCGTGACCCAAAGCCCGACATCGGTGGCCCCGGCGATCAGGGTCGCGTCCGGGTGGGCCGCGTACCACGTGGCAAGATCATCAAGGGTTTCGGGGGCGTAGGGTTGTTGTGCTGCGCTGGGCATATCGTCATCCAGCCAATCGGGCGAGGGCGCGGCCTCCGCCGCCTTTGCTGCGCGAATAATCGGGGCGTAACCGGTGCAACGGCACAGGTTGCCTGCCAGCACATCGTCGTAATCCCTGCGCCCATTCATATGCCCCGCCGTCATTGAGGCGATAAAGCCGGGGGTGCAGAATCCGCATTGCGATCCGTGATGGTCCACCATGGCCTGCTGCACGGGATGCAGCGCGCCGTCCGGCCCAGCGATCCCTTCGACTGTGCGCACCGCCTTGCCATGCAGTTGCGGCAGAAACAGGATGCAGGCGTTCAGGGCTTTCGCCCCATCGTTATCGCTCACGATGACGGTACAGGCGCCGCAATCGCCTTCGTTGCAGCCTTCCTTGGTCCCGCAGAGCCCCTGATCCTCGCGCAGCCAGTCAAGCAGGGTCCGCGTCGGGGCGGTATCGACCTGCACAGTTTCCCCGTTCAGAAGAAACGTCACATTCATGATGTAAACCTGCCGCCTTACCGATTGCCCGAGGTGCGCGGCACGATGTCGATGCGGCGTAGACATCTGCCCCTCTGTTCGCCCAAGAAAAGCGGGACGGGGCCGGATTTGCAAGTGTTTTGCCGCGTTGGGGCCGGATTTATACGCGCAGCGCGGCTAGCGGTTGACGTCAGTGGCGGCGACATCGCCCTTGTGCAGCAGGATATCCATCCATGCCGCGTTGTCGGCAAAGCTGTTGTAGATGGTGACGAAACTGGTCGTCCTTGCCAGCCGATTGATCGACCTGCCGCAGGGTTCGCTGCGCCCGACCCGGCAATATGACGCCTTGATCGCCTCATACGCGTCGTCGGTGGGGGTGTAGGGCTGGTCCAACCCGACATCGGCGTAGCGGACGATTTCATGCGTGCCGATATCGCCGAAAATCACCAAGGCGCCGGTGAACTGCCGCGCGCAGCCATCACCAAAGCCGGTCAGGAAATGCGTTCTGGGTTGGATCGTGTCGGGGGCGGTGTCGTAAACATCATAGCCGGATGCAGTGCCCACGCGGGTGCCCATGTCGCGTTTCCGGATTGTGCAGTTGCGGGCCAGTTGGCCAAAAGGCACCGCATCCGCCGCCACCGCAGTATCGGCAAAGCCAAAGCTGGTTTGACCGGCACCCATGCCATCGACCCCGGCAGGATCAATGCAGCCTGACAGCATCAATGCCGTGAAGGCGGCGAGGCTTGCGCGATACATTTGAATATCCCAATGTTTCCTATTGCATTGCGATAACGATGACCGGGCCTCGCGTCCATGGTGGCGCGCGGCCTGCGACAACGCGCCGTACTCAGGCGTCTTCCACCTCGATGACGCCGCTGAGGCTGCGCAAGGCCCCTTTGATCTTTGGATTTACCGGGAAATCCTGACCCAGATCCAGTTCCACCTCCCCGGGTAGGTCATCGCCCATCAGGCAGAAATAGACCGGCCCGCGCCCGGCCCGCACACCGTCGCGGGCGGCGTTTTCCAGAATGCTGGCGACCGACCCGATGGCATCGGGCGCGTCGATGAAGACACGCAGGCCCGCACCACCCGCATCCGCCACGATCGTGTCGATCGGAGAGACCGAGCGCCCGAGCAGCTTCAACTGATCGGCTTCCATAGTGGCCTCGCATTGCAGGACGATCTGCGCGCCGGTTTCAAGGAATTCGCGCGACGCCTCCAGCGTGTCGGAAAACATCGTGACCTCGTATTGGCCGGTCGGGTCGGACAGCTGCACAAAGGCAAAACGGTTGCCGCGTGCCGATTTACGCTCTTGCCGCCCTGACACGGTGCCCGCCATCTTGACGATGGCGGCCCCTTTTTCGGCGCGGGCTGTGACCTCATCCAGTGTCATGACCTGTTTGCGCTTGAGCGCGCCCATGTAGTCGTCGAGCGGGTGACCGGACAGGTAGAAGCCGATGGCCTTGAATTCCTCGGCCAGGCGTTCGGCGGGCAGCCAGTCATCGCCGCCCGCGAGACGCGGTTCGGGCAGGTCTTCGCCAGCGTCGCCGAAAAGGGATACCTGATCGGATGATTTCTGATCGTGGATTGCCGCCGAATAGGCGGTGAGCGCATCAAGGCTGTTGAACACACGGCGCCGGTTCGGGTCCAGCACGTCGAAGGCCCCAGCGCGGGCCAGCATTTCCAGCGGGCGCTTGCCGATGCGTTTCAGGTCGACCCGGCGGGCAAAATCAAAAAGGTTGACGAAGGGTTTGTGCGGCGCTGCCCCGTCCCGCCCTTCGACGATCAGTTTCATCGCCTCGACCCCGACGTTTTTCAGCGCGCCAAGCGCATAGACCAGTTTGCCGTCATGCACATCGAACGTCGCCATCGACCGGTTGACGCAAGGCGGGATGTAATCCAGCCCCAGCCCTTTCTTGACCTCCTGAAAATAGACGCCCAGCTTGTCGGTCAGGTGGATATCGCAGTTCATGACCCCGGCCATGAATTCGACCGGGTGGTTCGCCTTGAGCCACGCGGTCTGGTAGCTGACGACCGCGTAGGCGGCGGCGTGGGATTTGTTGAAACCGTAATTGGCGAATTTCTCCAGGAGGTCGAAAACCTCGCGTGCCTTTTTCGGCTCGACCCCGTTGGCCTTGGCGCCTGCTTCGAATTTGGGGCGTTCTTTCGCCATCTCCTCGGCGATCTTTTTACCCATCGCGCGGCGCAGCAGGTCGGCTCCGCCAAGGCTGTAGCCTGCCATGACCTGCGCGATTTCCATCACCTGTTCCTGATAGACGATGATGCCCTGGGTTTCCTTCAGGATGTGATCAATCGACGGGTGGATCGATTCCAGTTCGCGCTGCCCATTCTTGACCTCGCAATAGGTCGGTATGTTTTCCATCGGGCCGGGACGGTAGAGTGCCACGAGGGCCACGATGTCTTCGATACAGGTCGGTTTCATCCGCTTGAGCGCGTCCATCATGCCACTGGATTCCACCTGGAACACGGCGACCGTCTTGGCCGAGGAATAAAGCGCGTAGGATTTTTCGTCGTCCAGCGGGATCGCCCCGATGTCGTATTCGAACCCCTCCGGCGCGTCGTAAAGCTGTGTGCCATCGGCTGCGATATTCAGCGGGCGCCCCGCCTTCTGGATCAGGTCCACCGCGTTCTGGATCACCGTCAGCGTCTTTAGCCCCAGAAAGTCGAATTTGACCAGTCCGGCCTGTTCGACCCACTTCATGTTGAACTGGGTGGCGGGCATGTCGGACCGCGGATCCTGATACAGCGGGACCAGTTCGTCCAGCGGGCGGTCACCGATCACCACACCTGCGGCGTGGGTAGAGGCGTTGCGCAACAACCCCTCGACCTGTTGGGCGTAGGTCAGCAGGCGGTCCACGACCTCTTCATTCTTGGCCTCTTCGCGCAGGCGCGGTTCGTCGGCCAGTGCCTTTTCGATGCTGACGGGTTTGACGCCTTCGACCGGGATCATTTTCGACAGACGGTCCACCTGCCCGTAAGGCATCTGCAAGACCCGGCCCACATCGCGCACCGCGGCCTTGGACAGAAGCGCGCCGAAGGTGATGATCTGGCCCACCTTGTCACGCCCGTATTTTTCCTGGACATAGCGGATGACCTCTTCACGGCGATCCATGCAGAAATCGATGTCGAAATCGGGCATCGACACACGTTCGGGGTTCAGGAACCGTTCGAACAGTAGGGAATAGCGCAGGGGGTCCAGGTCGGTGATCAGCAGGGCGTAGGCGACGAGCGAGCCAGCACCAGAGCCACGACCGGGCCCGACGGGGATGTCGTTATCCTTGGCCCATTTGATGAAGTCGGCCACGATCAGGAAGTAGCCGGGGAAGCCCATGCCCTCGATAATCCCAAGTTCGAATTCCAGCCGCTTTTCGTAGTCTTCGACCGGGGCGGCGTGGGGGATGACGGCAAGGCGGGCCTTGAGCCCCTCTTGCGCCTGACGCCGCAATTCCGCGACCTCGTCATCGGCGAATTTCGGCAGGATCGGGTTGCGCTTATAGGCCTTGAAGGCACAGCGGCGTGCGATTTCGACGGTGTTTTCAATTGCCTCCGGCAAATCGGCGAAGAGGGTCGCCATTTCCTGCGGCGATTTGAAGTAATGCTGGGGGGTCAGCCTGCGGCGCGGTTCCTGCTGATCGACATAGGCGCCTTCGGCGATGCAGATCAGGGCGTCATGCGCTTCGTAGAGTTCGGTTTTGGGGAAATAGGCGTCATTGGTGGCGACCAGCGGCAACCCCTTGGCATAGGCCATTTCGATATGGCCGCGTTCCGACAACCGCTCTGCCTCTGGCAGGCCGTCGCCGGGATGACGTTGCAGTTCCACATAAAGTCTGTCGGGATAGATCGCGGCGAGCCTGTCCATCAGCGCCTCGGCTTTGGGCCGCTGGCCCTGGCGTAACAACCGCCCGATGGGGCCGTCCGGGCCGCCGGACAGGCAGATCAGACCGTCGCTATACTGCTCCAACTCCTCAACCGTGACCTGCGGCAACTGGCCTTCTGCATCCAGATAAGCGCAGGAATTCAGCTTCATCAGGTTCATATAGCCCGCTTCGTTCTGGGCCAGCAGCACGATGGGGGCAGGGTTTTCGGGGCGCTTGCCCGGTTCGGGGGTCGTGTAGCCGACATCGACCTGACAGCCGATGATCGGCTGGATGCCGGCCTTTGACGCGCCTTCGGAAAATTCCAGCGCGCAGAACATGTTGTTGCTGTCTGTCACGGCGACAGCAGGCATGCCCATTCCGGCGGCAAGGCCAGGCAGTTTCTTGACCGGGATCGCGCCCTCAAGCAGCGAATATTCGGTGTGGACGCGCAGGTGAATGAATCGGGGGGATGTGCTCATGCTTTTCAGGGTATCTGATGTGTGGCAGTCTACAAGATGGCAATGGGGGATTTGCGATGTGGCGCGCGTTGTTCTTGGCGCTTTGGGCGGCACCGGCTGTGGCGGACAGCTTTCCGGTGGCGCGCTGTGTCAATCTGGATCAGGCGCTTGAGGCCCCGAACGAAGGCGATTGGGGCTACCGGATCACCCGCCCTGACATTGAATGGATCGCGGCACAGGGGTTCGACACGATCCGGCTGCCAGTACGCTTTGATGCCCATTGGAACGGTCAGATCGCCCCCAGCTTTCTGGCGCGTGTCGATGCGGTGATCGGCTGGGCGCTGGCCGCCGATCTGAATATCATTCTGGATCTGCATCATTTCGACGCTCTGATGGCGGACCCGTCCACGCACACGGCGGAGTTTCAGGCAATCTGGATCGAATTGGCGATGCGCTATGCCGATTATGATGACCGGCTGATGTTCGAGTTACTGAACGAACCGCATGATCAGCTTACCACTGACCGGGCGGTGTCGCTGTTTCGCAGCCTGATGCCCGTGATCCGCGCCGAAAGCCCGGACCGCTGGGTGATCATCGAAGGCGGTTATTGGGCCAATATCAGCGCCTTGCCCGAACTGCCCCGGTTCGATGACCGCACGGTTCTGTCGTTTCATTTCTACGGGCCGTGGGAGTTTACGCATCAGCAGGCAAGCTGGCTCGCCGACCCGCCACCGGCCATGGGGTGGGGGTCTGACGGCGATCGGGCGGCGGTGCAGGGATATATTGCTGAGGCGGCCCAGTATGGCCTGCCGATGTTGCTGGGTGAATTCGGCGTGACGATCGAGACGAACGCACGCGATCGGGCGGACTGGACCAAAACGGTCCGGCAAGAGGCTGAGGCGCATGGGATCGGCTGGTGCCATTGGGGGTTCGCCGGAAACTTCGCGATCTTTGATCAGCAGACACGCGACTGGCTGCCGGGGATGCAGGATGCCCTATTTTCAAAGCCATAGGCAGGCAGTTGCGGTTAAAACTTAGTATCTTTGCTAACTGTATTGACAACGGTCGGCTTTGCATCAATACTTAGCAACATGGCTAACCAACTTGATTCCTTTTTCGGCGCTATGGCCGACCCCACCCGCCGGGCCGTTATCGAACGGCTCGCCTCGGGTCCTGCCAGCGTCAGCGAATTGCACAAGCCGCACAAAATGGCGCTGCCCACCTTCATGCGCCACCTCAAGGTGCTGGAGGACACCGGCATCGTCCGGTCCGTCAAGAAAGGGCGCGTGCGCACCTGCCATATCGAGGCAGCCCCGCTGATCGAAGCGCAGGGCTGGCTCGCCTGGCAGCGCGAGATTTGGGAAAACCGGCTGGATGGTCTTGCGGCGCTTGCCCATGAAATCTCACAAAAGGACCAGAACGATGGCACTTGATACAACCACCTTTGATCTTCATCGCACTTTGCCCCTGAAACCCGAAAAATTGTGGGAGGTCATGACCGACCCCAAGCACCGTGAAAAGTGGGGCGGGCCGGATGCCGAGACCGTGCTGGTGGTCGATGCCGCCGATCTGCGCGTGGGCGGGCAGGACCGGCACCGCTGCGGGCCTGCCGACGCGCCGGAATTCGTGGTCGAAACCCGGTGGTATGACCTGACCGGGCCGGAACGGGCGGTTTTCACCGAAACCCTGATCATCGGGGGTGAGCCGATTTGCACCAGCCTTGTGACCTACAGCCTGACAGCCGCAGGGCCGGGAACCGAACTTGGGGTCACGGTTGCGGTCTCCTCATTCTCAGGACCCGAAACGCTCGAGGACTTCAAACAGGGCTGGGGCGGTGGTCTGGACAATCTCGAACGCCATGTCGCCGCAATCACGGCAGACGCGTAAGGCAAGTTGAACAGTGGGGGCTCAGGCGCGTAGCCTGCGCCCCTCGGGGTCGAATGGCGGGGCGGCAAGGATCGTGGCCTTGTGGGGCTGACCCAGCACCATGACCTCCACCACATCGCCCGGCCCGGCATCCTTAACAAAACCAAGTGCGAGGCTTTGATCGACCGTGTACCCATAAGTGCCCGACGTCACCCGGCCGATGCCCTTGCCATCCTTGAAAATCGGCTCGCCCCCTGTGGCATCCGCGTTTGAGCGGTTAACGTTATCAGCGTCCAGTTCCAAAATGACAAGGCGCTCGCGGGCCGGGTTTCGCAGAACCTTGACCGCAGCTTCCTTGTTCAGGAAATCCTTGTCCAGCTTGCAAAGCCGATCCAGCCCGACCTCCTGCGGCCAGTATTCGGGGGAATATTCGCGGGACCATGATCCGTAGCCTTTTTCGATCCGCAGCGACATCAGGGCGCGGCTGCCCACCGGGCCTGCGCCGTGCGCCTTGCCCGCATTCAGCAGGGCGGAGTAGAGGGCGGCCTGATCGGCGGTTTTGCAATGCAACTCCCACCCCAGATCACCTGTGAACGACACACGCAGCGCCAACATCTCGACCCCGGCCAGCGTGATGGTTTGCGACCGCATGAACCGGAAATCGGCTGTTGCGAGTGATGTGTTTGTCAGCGATTGCAGCAGGTCGCGTGCGGCGGGGCCGGCGACGTTGAACCCGCAAATGGCTTCGGTCTGGCTTTCGAATGTGGTCCCATCGGGCAGGGGGACCTGTTTGAAGAAACGTTTATGATAGCGTTCGGCCATGCCGGAGCCGATGATCCAGAATGTGTCGTCTGCCGTCCTGGTCACGGTGAAATCGCCAGCGATCCCGCCGCGTTTGCTGATCAAAGGCGTCAAGCAGGACCGCCCGACCGCGCGGGGCATCGTGTTGGCGAATACAGCATTCAGCCAGTCTTCGGCGCCCGGCCCGCGGCAGATATATTTGGCGAAATTCGAGATATCGATGATCCCCGCCTTGTCCCGCAACATCCGGCATTCGGCACCCACCGGGTCCCACCAGTTCTGCCGGGTAAAGCCGTTGGTTTCTGTCGCGCCGGGCATGTCGGCGAACCACAAGGGGTGTTCCCAGCCAGCATTCAGGCCAAAGACCGCGCCCCTATCCCGCTGCATGTCATAGACCGGGCGGGTGCGGGCAGGGCGGCCTGCGCTGCGTTCTTCGTTCGGGAAATGGATGGCGAAGCGGTGGGCATACTGATCGGCGACGCGCGCCTTGGTGAAGGTCTT
Organism: Yoonia sp. SDW83-1; assembly: GCF_046762885.1. Lineage (NCBI taxonomy): Bacteria > Pseudomonadati > Pseudomonadota > Alphaproteobacteria > Rhodobacterales > Paracoccaceae > Yoonia > Yoonia sp. SDW83-1. The sequence continues at coordinate 13,088 of NZ_JBKQXO010000001.1, read as the reverse complement.
GGTCGCCCATGTGTCGAACCGGGCCATGTCCCAGCCGAACATGTCATATTGCGTCTCGCCCTCGATGATCCATTGGGCGGCCAGCAGGCCCATGCCGCCGGATTGCGAAAAGCCGGGGATGATGCCGTTGCAGCAGAAGTAATTGTCCAGTTCCGGGACCGGGCCGAACAGCACATTGGCGTCGGGGGACCAGATCATCGGGCCGTTGATCACCCGCTTGATCCCGGCCTCGCCCACCGCCGGCACCCGCTCAATCGCGTTCATCATGTTTTCCTCGATCCGGTCCAGATCGTCGGGGAACAGGTCATGGGCGAAATCGAGCGGTGTGCCGTCTTCGGCCCAGAACCGCATGTCGCGTTCATAGGCGCCGACGAGCAGGCCCTTGCCTTCCTGCCGCAGATAGTATTCGCCGTCCCGGTCGCTGACCGACGGCAGGCGGCGGTCCATCGCCGCGATTTCAGGGATGGTTTCGGTGACGAAATACTGATGTTCGGTCGGTTGCAGTGGCAGTTGCAGACCGGCCAGTGCCGCCACCTCGCGCGCCCATAGCCCTGCGGCATTGACCACCCATTTGGTGTGAATATCGCCCCTCGGGGTCTGGACGATCCAGCTGCCATCGGGTTGCGCCACGGTCCCGGTGACGGGCGTGAAGCGGTGGATCTGCGCGCCGCGCTGTCGCGCGCCCGCGGCATAGGCCTGCGTGACGCCGGAGGGGTCTACATTACCGCCATCGGGTTCGTACATCACGCAGCGGATGCCATCGAAATTGACCAGCGGGTGCAAATCACGGGCCTCTGCGATGCTGATTTCGTGGAAATTCATACCGTAAAGTTTCGCCTTGGCCGCCTGCAGGCGCAGCTGGTGTTCGCGCGCTTCGGTCTGCGCCAGATAAAGCGATCCGGGCTGGAACACGCCGCAGCCCTGGCCGGTTTCCTGCTCCAGTTCCTTGTAAAGGTTCATCGTATAGTGCTGGATCCGGCTGATATTGGTGCTGTCATGCAGCCCGTGGATATTGGCGGCGGCATGCCAGGTGGAGCCGGATGTCAGTTCATCGCGTTCCAGCAGCACCACATCGGACCAGCCGAGTTTGGCCAGATGGTAGAGGATGGAACAGCCGATGACTCCGCCACCGATGACGACGGCGCGGGCGGTGGTGGGCAGGGGGTCAGTCATGGCAGGGTCCTGTGATCGGGTGGGCGCGGCCATGGGTGACAAGCCGTTGGTTCAGGGTGATGGCTTCGCGCGCGCCATCCTCAAGCGCGAAAACGAAGGCCTGGGTCAGGAAAAAGCAGGCGGCGTTGATGTCGCCCGCAGCCTCGGCCTGATCGGCGGCCTGCGTGTATAGGTCGATGAGCCCGGGTAAGTCATGATCGGCATGGGCCTGTAGCAGACCGGCATCCAGCGAGTCGCGATCCACGATTGTCAGCGTCCGGCTGTCATCTGGCTGGCCACCCAATGATGGAAGTTATGGGTTGGGCCATCCATCACCGGGGAAAACCGACCGCCATCGAAATGCAGGCCGTGCCGCCCCTTTTGCATGCCTTCGACGACGAACACATCCTCTTCGAAGACACCGCGCCATTGGGTTGCGTTCTTGGTCCGCAGGGCGTCAAGGTCCGGCGTGTCGGCGGGGGGCACGGCATAGAAAATCGCGATATGTTCGACCGTCTTTTCACAGCCCTGCGGTTCCAGCACGATGGCAAAGGTATGGTCGCGCTGCACGCCCAGCAGGACGTTGGGGTAGATCGCGACATATTCCCCGCCCTCGTTCCATTTTTCGCTGAGGTCGGGGAAGTCCGGCATTGCCTCGCCGGTTTCGCTTTTCAACTGGCGATAGACCAGCGTCCCTTGACCAGAATAAAGGCCAGGTTCTTCGATATTGTAATGATCCTCAAGCCGGGAATAGCTGTTCAGGCCGGGATGGACCCAAGGCAGGTGATAGCTTTCGCAGTAGTTTTCGACCGCGAGTTTCCAGTTGGTTTGCACATCCAGCGTGAAATAGGACACATCGCCGCCCAGATGCAGCGGCTGGTCGAATTCGCGCCAGCGATCCAGCAGATGGGCATGGGCGACCTCGAAATCCGGGGCGGTGCCGTCGATATTGGCGAATACGACGCCCTGCCAGATATAGGACGGGATGGGGATCAGGCCCAAGGCGTTCATGTCGATATCGTCGTGCCGGTTCTGCCCTGGCCCGCCCACATGGGGCGTGGATTTTAGCGTGCCGTCCAGATCGTAACACCAGCTGTGATAAGGGCAGCGGATCGCGCCCCTGATCTTGCCGGGTTTGTCGACAAGGATCATGCCCCGGTGCCGGCAGGTGTTCTGGAAAACGCCAACCTTGCCGTTGCGATCACGCAGGATCAGCAGAGGCATACCGACAAAACTGACGGGCATTGCATCGCCCGGTTCCGGCACGTCCTTTTCAAACCCGATCCCGGCCCAGTTCCGGAACAGGACGGCATGTTTTTCAGCCTCGAAAACGTCTGGGTCAATGTAATGCGCATTGGGCAGGCCATTGGCGACATTGACGGGCGCCATGACCGACGCAAGCGGATCGTGTTTGTTCATGGGGCAACCTCCCGCACTGAAGGAACGCTGCCATTATGCGTGCAAGCGGGCGATTTCATTTGGCGCATAACGACGATTGGTAGCCCCGATTTGTCGCCTTTGGGCTAGGACAGGGCCGCCATGATCCCGCGCAGTTCGGCGAGTCCGCGCATCCGCCTGATCAGCGGATAGCCCGGCATCCCACCCCGCCGCAGAACGTGATACCGTTTGCGGGGCTGTCAACGGCGTTCATTATGCGGTCCGTACGTGGTCGGTTGGGATATGATGCAGCGCGGGCACAACGCCCTGCAAACCGATCTGCAAAAGGTCCTGGATAGCGATGGGATCGGCTGGTCCGAACCAGCGCCGGGTCTGATGCATGGTCCCGCCTTTGTCTTGGTCTGGCGATGACGGTCGCAACTGTCCTGACAAATTGCGATACAGCTATCCACAACATCATATATGATTTGCTTTTTCGTATCTAATAAATAATATCAAATACGAAAATAGGTGAATCGCCATGCCCACGACCCGTTCTAAATCAGATAGTCTTTATCAGACGGTCCGCCAGGATATTCTTTCGCTTGATCTCGAACCGGGGGCGCCGCTGCGTTTGCCAACCCTGTCAGAACGGTATCGGATCGGGCTGACGCCGCTGCGCGAATGCCTCAACCGGCTGACCACGGAAAAGCTGGTGGTGATCGAACATAACAAGGGGTTTCGCGTGGCACCTCTGTCGCGCGCGGACCTGCTTGACCTCGAGCAGGCGCGCAATGCCATCGAAGGCGCGCTTTTCGTCGACTCCATCAGACAAGGCCGCGACACATGGGAAGCGGCGGTTGTGGGGTCCTACCACCATTTATCCAAAACACCATTCCCCTCTGTCCTGCAGGCGCCCGAGGACCTGGCGCAATGGACCAAGCGGCACGAGGCGTTTCACCGGGCGTTGATCAGTGGTGCGCCATCGGTCTGGATGCACCGTTTCTGCGACCAGTTGGGCGATCAGCTGGGGCGCTATCATCTGTTCATCCAGAATGGTCTGCGGGACATGTCAGTCACGCAGCCGGCACAGGCGTCGACCGCAGCGGCAACATTTTCCAAGGCGATGGAACTGGCCCCGCACACCGCACTGCATGATGCAGCACTGGCGCGCGATACCGATGCCGCTGCAGAGCTGTTCCGCGCACATGCCAACCTGTCGATCCAGGCTTTTGAGGAATTGATACAACTGCTGCCCGCCGAAACGCCCGTCGGCACGCTCCTGCGGCACCCCACAAACGAGGCCAGCGCGTGACCGACGCCTATGATCCGGCGGGGGACGGCGCGCAAATGTCCTTTGCCCGCGACATGAGCTACGCCGATTACCTGTCGCTTGATCCGATCCTGGGCGCGCAGAACCGGCTGTCCGACGCCCATGACGAGATGCTGTTCATCATCCAGCACCAGACGTCCGAGCTGTGGATGCGGCTGGCCCTGCATGAATTATCCAGCGCCCGCATCGCCCTGATCGCCGATGATTTTCAACCGGCCTTCAAGATGCTGACCCGCGTCTCGCGCATTTTTGACCAGTTGAACAATGCCTGGGACGTGCTGCGCACCATGACCCCCAGCGAATACACCGCCTTTCGGGACAAGCTGGGCGCGTCATCGGGGTTTCAGTCGCACCAGTATCGCCTGATCGAATTCATCCTGGGCAATCGCAACCGGGCCATGCTGAAAGTCCATGAACACCGGCCCGAACTGCATCACATGCTGGAACAGGAATTGCGGACCCGGTCGCTTTATCACGTGGTGCTGGACAAGCTTGCAGCGCGGCTCGACACCCGTTTTGACCCAAAGATTTACCGCATGGACCAGCCGCATCAGCATGACAACGCGGTGATGGCCGCCTGGACCACGATTTACCAGTCGCCCCGCGATCACTGGACCCTTTATGAACTGGCCGAGAAGCTGGTCGACCTGGAGGATTACTTCAGACGCTGGCGCTTCAATCACGTCACAACCGTCGAACGGATCATCGGCTTCAAACGGGGCACCGGGGGGACATCCGGTGTGAAATACCTACGTAAGATGCTCGAGGTCGAGCTTTTCCCAGAACTCTGGAACATGCGAGGGCGGTTATGATGAAAGATGTTGGTGTGACCCTGCCGATCAAGGAGAAATTCGTCCTGCCCGATGGGATGATCTATCTCGATGGTAATTCACTGGGGCCCTTGCCCAAAGGGGTGCATGACCGGCTGTCCGCCATGGTGACTGATGAATGGGGCCAGCACCTGATCAAGGGCTGGAACGTTGATGATTGGATGGGCCAGCCGATGCGCGTGGGCAATATGGTGGCCCGTCTGATCGGCGCACCTGACGGGTCGGTGACGATGGGCGATACTTTGTCGATCAAGGTCTATCAGGCGCTGTCGGCGGCGGTACAGATGCGCCCGGACCGGCGGGTGATCCTGTCGGACAGTGGCAATTTCCCGTCTGACCTTTATATGGCCGAAGGGCTCATCGCCCAACTGGATCGCGACTATGAATTGCGGATCGTGGCCCCTGAACAGGTCGCGGAAGCCATGACAGATGACGTCGCCGTCGCCGTGATCACACAGGTCGATTACCGCACCGGTCGGCTGCATGACATGGCGGCGATCACCGCAGCGGCCCATGAAGCGGGGGCGGTGATGCTGTGGGATCTGGCCCATAGCGCCGGCGCAGTGCCCGTTGATCTGACCGCCTGCGCCTGCGAATTCGCGGTCGGCTGCACCTATAAATACCTCAACGGCGGCCCCGGTGCGCCGGCGTTCATCTACGCAAGGCCCGATATCGTGGATGACATCAGACCGGCCCTATCCGGCTGGCTGGGGCACGATGCGCCCTTTGCTTTTGAGACATCCTATCGCCCGGCCCGCGATATCGAACGGATGCGGGTCGGCACGCCGCCGGTGTTGCAGATGACCGCGCTCGAGGCCGCGCTGGAGGTCTGGGACGGCATCGACATGCAGCACCTGCGCGACCGCAGTATCGCCCTGTGCGAGCTGTTCATCGCAGAGGTTGAGTCCCGCTGCCCCGCCCTGACCCTGCACAGCCCGCGCGACGCGGCGATGCGGGGGTCGCAAGTGTCATTCGCGTTCGAACACGGCTATGCCGCCATGCAGGCCCTGATCGCACGGGACGTGATCGGCGATTTCCGGGCACCCAACGTGATGCGCTTCGGCTTCACCCCGCTTTATATCGACGAAAACGACGTGCGGCGGGCGGTGGATGTTCTGGCCGATGTACTGGACAACCGGCTCTGGGACGATCCGGCGTATCAGAAGGCGGGGCGGGTGACGTGAGCGGGTCGAGTGGGACAATACGGGTGTTCTGACTGGGGACCTAAGACCAAAAAATAAATCATGATGATCCGCGAAACGAATGACGGCTTTGAGCCCAAAGCTACTCCCCTAGTTCGTCGAACACAGGTGAAAGTTTCTGCTCCAATGCCGTTTGGATTTTGCCTTTCTTAATAAACAATGCTTGAAACTGATTGTCCAACCTGCACTCGTCCTCATCATTGTAAGAGTGCAGAACACCAAATGATCCGGGGGCGACATCGGCGACGAGTGCCACAAGGCCATTGACTTCATTCCAACGACTGTCGAGGTGGTTGAAATTTCCATTAATCAAGAGGTTACGGGCTCTATTCTGGGAAAGCACCATTGCAAACAGATTAAAGCCATTGATGCCTTCTACTTTTTTTCAATGATAGAAATGGCATCAGAGAGCATCTCGTCCGCTTCGTCTCCCTCTCGAAACGCTTCTCGGATCGTGAACCAGCCATGCAGTTCGACCATCTGATCTCCAATTCGCTCTTAAGTATTTAGTATGAAAGCCTAGCTACTCAAAGCTCATCGGTATTGGAAGGCAGCTAAGTCCCGCCGACTGTGAGCTCACCTAACTCCAGATTTCGCACACGCAGCGAATGACCGCAAAGTCGGGTGCCTATGCAGCATCCGGGTCGAGTGTTCAAGGTCCGGTAATGGGATGTACCGGCTGCTTCTCCCAGCAGGTTAGGCTGAGCCTATTTCACCTGTAGACTAGGAGAAGTAGCATGGCGAAGAAAGACTTTGATGAGATGATGTCGATAGGCATCGATATCGGCAAGGACACATTTCACATTGTCGGTTTTGGCTGCTTTACAGACGTGAAATGAAGGACAACCTCCGCACCATGACTTTCATCCGCAGTCTTCGTGCTTTGCCAAGACGTGAGAGGGCGTTCCTTGTTGGCGAGGATCCTGGGCGATGACGCCCTACACAACCTCGTATGGTCGACCAATAGACTCTCTAGTCAGCTCATCAACCACGAAGATATCGAGTTCAGTGCGATCGATTGCACGTCATCAAGCGGATCTTTGGCTTGTACGGTCGCGTTTCGGCATCTTAGCCCAATTGGGCGGCCCTAGGGCCTTCATTAGATGAATCTGACGGGCGGCATCATGATAGGCAAGCTATTCATACACCTGCCGGTATCACCAGAGAAATATCGCCTCTGGGTTGAGGCGTAGCAATTGCGATTCTCGATGCAGAACGCGTTTGTGAATTTCACTGGTTCTTTGAGTGGCAGATGCCCGCGCCGGCCAGTTTATGGTAGGAGTTATCAGGCTGATTTCAGCCTATCGACCCGCTCAACATATTAACACATTGATTTTATGATAGAATAATAAACACTTCCTTTTTCAGAGCCGTAGACACACTCGCGACATCACAGCATTATGATCAAGGGTGATAAGTACAACAGGCCGTCTGCAAGACACCTGTCGGTAGTTGGCAGCACAAAAACCGTTCAGCCGAAAATATCTCAGGTTGTACCACAGGGGGTTCCCAAAGATGCCGTCTCCAATCCAGACAAACGAAGAATGGTGGGTCAATGACCAAACACCGGACAATCCATTTGGCAAAAGCGAAGACTACGAAGCCTATCTCGACTATTTGGGGGCATTGCCCAGAAGCCTAACGCCAGAGGTCGCGGCGGAGCCTATGAGGATCAATGTCTCAGAGCTTGCCAACCATACCGATTATCAGGCCGCCGCAGTTGGCGCCTTGCAGATGTGGGCTTCTGTCACACCACTCCAATTCGAAATAGTCTATGACACCCCCTTCGATCCCGACACGGATTGGATGCAGATCGTCAGCCCGGAAATTGGCGAGCCCAGTGATGGCAGCGCGTTTTCCAGCAACCGCTATGTCAGCGTGGGCCAACGTTTCCACGACACCGAACCCAACCTGACGGATATCGGTGGTTACGTGTTTGACACCTTCGTTCACGAATTTGGCCATGAATTCGGTCTGAACCACCCCGGCCTATACAATTACAGCGGCCCGGGCGGCGTGCAGATCAACTATCTTAACAACGCCACCTGGATCTTTGATCGCCAGCAGTACAGTGTCATGTCCTATTTTGACGGCATTGACGTTGGTGAAGAAAGCCGATGGTCGGCAGCCACCCCCATGATGGCCGATATTGAGGCGACGATCCGTCGTTATTTCTCGGAGGTGGATGAGAACGGGGTGCGGACCTACGAGACCATCAACCTCCAAACCGGGGACACCGTCTATGGCTTCAACAGTACCGAATATGGGTATGCGCTGACCTCAACGGGCATGCAGCGTGACATCGGTTTTGTGATCCACGACACGGGTGGCACCGACACAATTGATTTCTCTGGATCTACCGCAGACACGATCCTTGATTTGCGCGCCGGGCAGTTTTCTAGCGTCAATGGTCACAACAACAATGTATCGATTTTTGCCGGCCATAACGCTGACGAGACCGAATACTATATCGAAAACGGCATCGGCAGCAGCCATGACGATATCTTGATCGGCAATGACGGAAATAACGTTTTGGATGGCCGTGGCGGTGCTGACCGCATGGCGGGCTATGGCGGTGACGATGTCTATTTTGTCGATTCAATCGACGATATCGTGCACGAGGAGGAAGACGGCGGGAACGACACCATCATCGTGTTGTCTGGTGATATTGACATTGGGAACGTCGATAATGTTGAAAACATTATCTATACCAATGGAACGCCTTACCAACCGGACAATGGTGGCGGTGAAACGCCACCCAGTGCTGGCGACAACACCCTGACCAACATCATCATCGGGGATGGCAGCAGTGAGGTCCTTGAAGGGGGTGCCGGTGACGACACAATCTTTGGGATGGGCGGTGACGATTTCATCATCGGCGGTGCCGACTCACTCGCCAGTCGCGATATCAACAATACGATTGCGATCGCGGATCTTGAAGACCAAACCGAAAGTGATGACGGCAACGACACGCTTTATGGCGGTGCTGGTAACGACACCATCCTTGGCGGCCAGGGCAATGATATCCTCAACGGTGGCGACGGCGACGATACGCTCAGTGGTCAAGACGGCATCGACGTCTTCATAGGCGGCGATGGCAGCGATACTGTTGACTACAGCCGGGAAAGCCCGTTCCAACTGCTTGTCAATCTTGAAACGAATGTGGCCAGTGGTGGCACAGCCTCGGGCGATACATTCTACAGCATCGAGAACCTGATTGGGTCGGATGACCGGATTGACCGTTTCGTCGGGAACGCATCGGACAATCATTTCTGGGGTCAGGGCGGTGGTGACTATTTCAACGGCGGCGCCGGGAATGACGTGCTGGACGGCGGCAATGATGGCGACATCCTGTATGGCGAAGATGGCGATGACATACTCATCGGCGGGTCCGGTCAGGACTACATGAATGGCGGCGATGGCATTGATACGGTTGTTTACGCTGGCAGTTCCGCTGGCGTGACCGTGGATCTTGCCAACGGGACGGCCAGTGGCGGCGACGCAACCGGCCCGGCGCAAATCGTCGGACGCGGCACTGTGATCCGGAACGATATCCTTGCCGAGATCGAAAATGTCGTCGGTTCATTCCATGATGATCACCTGATCGGGGACGACCAGACCAACGAACTTTCCGGTGGCTCTGGTGATGATACGCTGACGGGTGGCGGCGGTACCGACATTCTGAACGGCGGCGCAGGTAGCGATACGGCAGATTACGCCGACGCGACCAGCGGGGTCCGGCTCAATCTCAGGCGCGACGGATCAGAGGGCGACACCTATGTTTCTATCGAAAATCTGGCCGGTTCGGGCTTTGATGATCGGTTGATCGGGGACCGTGCGGCGAATGTTCTGACAGGCCAAGGCGGCGATGATGTGCTGCGCGGCGGCGGGGGTGATGACACGCTGCTTGGTGACTTTGCGTATCAGGGCGATGCGCCGCCAACCCCCGGTTTGGGCACCGGCTACGCCACGTTGGGGCCGGACGCTACGAACAATTCGATCGCCACTGCATTCGACATTTCCGATAACTTCTCACTGACAGAAGATCCGGATATCTTCGATTCAACAACTGTGCTGCATACGACCGTCAATGCCACCGGCAACGGTCTTGGTGCGTATTACAGTATCGATCTGGCGGCAGGTACGATCATCACAATCGACATTGACGGCATCGCCGATCCCAACGTCCATGACAGCTGGGTGCGGTTGCTGGACAGCAATGGCGATATCGTTGCCGAAAACGACGATGGCGGCGGCGACCCCGGCTCCACAAGCGTAAGGGATTCAAGCACTGTTTTCGTCGTCGAAGAAACCGGAACCTACTACATTCTCGAAGGCAGCTGGACACCTGAATCGACAGAAGGCGGCTGGACCGAGGCCATCCCCGAAGGGTCGACATACGAGTTGAACGTATCGGTCGACTTCCCTGCCCCACCTGCCCAACCGGGCGAGGCAGGCGATGACCGGCTCTTTGGTGGCAGAGGCAGCGACCTGCTCGATGGTGGGGTTGGCGCCGACTTGCTGGTCGGCGGCGCGGGCGAGGATTCGTTCCGCTTCACAACTGCCCTGGGGGATGACAATGTTGACAGGATCAGGGATTTCTGTGTCGCCGAAGATTTGATCCTTCTAGACAGCCTCATCTTTACCGAGCTGGGCGATGATGGTGCCCTATCCTTTGGCGCGTTCTATGGTAGCGCAATGGGCGAAAGCCGTGATGCCGACGACCGCATCATCTACAATACCGAAACCGGGGCGCTGTCTTATGACGCTGATGGCTCCGGAGAGCTTGACGCCATTGAGTTCGCGCAGCTGGGTATGAATCTTAGTCTTTCAGTAGATAACTTTGTCATCGTCTGACGCGATATGGGAGGGGCACGTTATGGTGCCCCTCCCGATGCCGCTTTGACGACCGGAGCGAAAATAAGAACGAACGGTAAGGGAGGTTATGCATGACGGATCATCACACAAATCGCCGCAGGATACTCTTGGCAGTTGGAGTTGCGGCTGTCGCAGCGGTCGCAGATACAGCTATGGCGCAATCGACGGAAATCCGAGGCACAGTCGATTTCGAAGGCGGCGCCAAAATCCCCCAAGGTGAGATCGAAATTTATTCTGAGGATTCCGCGCTGCCAAACGAAACCCGACATCCTACCGCTCAAACGCAGGTTAAAAGTGATGGAGGGGCAAAAACGATCGCTTTTTCCTTTTCGCCACCTGCAAGTGTGGGACCTTTGCAAATCATCGCACGTCTCGAGCGTGAGGACGGCTGGCTCCTCGCGCGCGGCAGTGCAATTTCCAAGACCGGTTCACCTGTTTCTATCACGCTCAACACAGTCATGTATTAGGGGCGTAAACCCATCCGGTAATGAAACTAGGTTACTCGGACTTGGTCGTCCTACTCAGAAGTCTCTGGGATTGGTGTAACCTTATCCGCAATATACTGACTCAGCGTAGCGGCAGAGCGCAATCCATCAAACTTGGAACCTCACCATTTAAGAACGCCGACAAGTCATGTCGGATGTCGTATATGCTGAGACTGAATTAATGAGACTCGGCTCGTGATCAGAACCGTGACCTACTCTTGTCCTTTAACCAACTCTTAAGACCGGCAAGTCTCAGTTTTCAGAAATTCTGGGAGTTGATCCGGCGGATGTCGCTGGTGTCGCGAAGCGCAAGAACCAGCCGTTGGCGCGAATAAAGCGAAGGTCGGTTTCGTCCCGCATTGCCTTGATCCGTAACCCGCGCGGCTAAAGTCGGGAAAGAGCCGATTCTGTGAAAAAACAACGTGTTGATGACACAGAAAGTGCTGTCGGGAAGATGGCGCCAGCGACTTTCTGATCAAGCTTTTCGCGTTTGCTGCGGTGCAGGAAAGATCTTGGCGAGTCTGCGGAGGTTCTGGGCGGTGGCGGCAAGGAGGAATTCGTCATTTGCGCCGCAAGGCCCTCGTAATCGAAGCCGTCCCAAGCCCAGAATGCGTTTGAGATGGGCGAAGAGCAACTCGACTTTCTTCCGCAGCCTGGATGAGACCTTGTACTGGGATGTTTTGCGGATGGCGCGGGCGACATCGCGGGCATCCTCATGCTCTTCGCAGGTGATCTTGCGGCAGTCTACCTTGGGACAGCATTGGGGTTTAGATGGACACGCCTTACAGGTGTGTTTGAGCGCCTGATACTTGGCAACGCCTTTCCCGGCCGGCCCGCGATTGGGGTCGGAATAGTTCCGACGGAATTGCTTGAGCACTTCGCCCTCGGGGTAGATGTACTGGTTGTTCTCAGCGTCCCATTCGAAGTCGGCGCGGGACCATGTGCCGTCGGCCCGGCCAGCTTTGTCGATCACCGGGATATGCGGCGCTATCTTGCGCTTCACTAACCAGCCCAGCATCGGACCCGATCCGTAGGCGGTGTCTACGATCAGCCGCTCCGGGTGCAGGTCGAATTTGTCTTTGACCCGGTTCAGCATGGTCTTCGTCGATCCCACCTCGGGCTCTCGGATCGATCTAGTCGCTTCGACATCGACGATAACATCGTGATCCGTATCGATCAGGTAATTGTTGGAATAGCTGAAGAACGCGTTCGCCATTGTCTCTCGGACCAATGGCTCACCCTTGCGGGCCGCTGTCCATTGACTGGCCGGGTCAGAATGCGAGGTGAACTTGGGCTATACCTCGCTGGCAGCACCAAACGCGGCCTCATCCAGCGTGTCGAGATACTCGCGAACAGTTCGTGGTGCAGCGTCCACATCGACACGCGCCGGGTCCCATTCTTCTTTTGGAGCAGAGTACTGCCGGTTCACGTCGGCTTCGATCAGGCTAGCATCAACAGCCATACGCTGTCCACTCACTAGACCTTCGGTGATGCATCTCGCAACGGTCGTCTCGAACAGATGGCGCAGCAGTTCACTCTCGCGGAAGCGTCCATGTCGGTTCTTCGAGAAGGTTGAATGGTCAGGGATGCGGTCGCTCAATTCAAGACGGCAGAACCAGCGATAGGCGAGGTTCAGATGGACCTCTTCACAGAGCCGCCGTTCGGATCGGATGCCGAAGCAATACCCAACCAGCAGCATGCGGATCAGCAGTTCAGGATCGACAGACGGACGCCCTGTGTGGCTGTAGAAGTCTGCAAGATGGGGCCGAATGCCGTCCAGGTCCACGAACCGGTCAATCGATCTCAGCAGATGATCTTGCGGAACATGATC